>JBJECY010000117.1:0-5857 GCA_051871515.1 Muribaculaceae bacterium
AAGTGATAATCACTTGGTTGCCGGTGGTCTCGCCCAGGCTCACGTTGCGCGTGTAGGCGCGATGCTCGGTCAAGTCGGCAACATAAACGTAAGGGCGTCCTTCGGGCGTGTGCATTAGGCATGTGCCGGGGATAGCAATGCATTTGCCTGCCGCAGGCTTTGAGAAAGTGACCTGTGCAATCATGCCCGGGCGAATGGCATAGTCGCTGTTGTCAACAGTGAGTTTCACGGTGAATGCCCGTGTGGTGGGGTCGGCAACGCCGCCAATCTCGCTCACGCGTGCCGTGGTGCTTCTGCCAATGGCGTCAATGTTGATTATTGCGTTGCTGCCAATGCTGATGTGCTGCAAGGCGTTTTCAGGAATATAGGCGCACACATTGACCGATGAGATATCGGCAATCACAGCCACCGGCGTGCCCGAGTTGACTATCTCGCCCACTTCGGCGCAGCGGTTGAGTATGATGCCTGTCATCTCGCTGTAGAGATGAGTGTCGCTGAGGTCTTTCTCACGCAGTTGCAGCTGGGCTTTGGCACCCTCAAGCGCAAACTGGCATTTCTTAAAATCGCTCTCGCTCACGCTTTGGCTCTCGTAGAGCATTTTCACACGGTTAAACTCGTCCTGAGCCTGATTAACCTGCACTTGTGCCAGTTGGCGCGCAATGGAATAGTTGGTTGGCTCAATGGTGGCAATCAACTGACCTTTTTTCACTGTCTCGCCCTCTGAATAATTCAATGACGAGATGCGTCCTGCCACCAGAAAAGCCATCTTGGCGGTGGTTCGGCCCTCAATGTTGCCGCTCACGGTGAACTGGCCCTCAACGGTGGTGAGTTGCACCTTCATGGTGGTTACAGGCACCTGTGTGCTTGATGCCGTTGGGGCAGGTTGCGGTGCGCCGCAAGCGCTCAATGCCGCAAGCGCAATGCATGCTATTTTACTGATTGGTTTCATGTTTTGTGAATTACTTGCTATGTTCAATATCAATGCCGCACTGCTTGGCTTGCCGTGCGGCTGTTTTTTATTGACAAAGTTATTGGTAAGCTTATGGCACAAAAAGAGCAATTGCGATGTGATATTGTGCAATATGTTCGATTTTTTGAACTATTGATGCTGATGATGGGCAATAAGTTTGTCAATCCCGCGAATTGTGCGTTAATTTGCTTATGAAAAAGCGCGAATTAGTTCATTAATGTGCAATTCAGTACAAAGCAATGTGTTATGAAAGTTGACTTATATGATGTGAATAGTGACAACATATCAGATGTGAAGATGCTGGTTGATGTCAGTCAAAACGGATTTATACTGTGCACCAACGGATGCATCAAGGTTGAGATGGAAGAAAAGACCTACACCCTTGAGCGTAACGACTTGTTTGTTCTGCCGGCGTTTGCCATCACTGATGTTAAGTGGGTTAGCGATGATATGCGCGGCTTGGTGGGTATGGCTGATTTTGACTTTGTGCTCGATATGCTTGAACAAGCCACCGATACGCTGGTGACAATACACATACGTTTTAATCCCTATGTCCATGTGAGCGAGAGCCGTTGCAAGCGTCTGCTGCAAGTGGTTGAAATGTTGCGTCTGCGTTCGCAGCAGGTCACCAAGTTTGCCTCGGTGATAATGTCGAATTACATCAATATAATGTGCTATGAGGTGGTTGAGGCGTTTGTTGAGGCTGCCGATTTTTTGCATCATGGGGCATCGCAAACACGCAAGGACAAGATATTCCAGGCGTTTATCGGCGATTTGTATCGCAATGCGTGCACTTGCCGCGACGTGCGTTTTTACGCCGACAGGCAATGCCTCACTCCGCGCTATTTTGCCACCATCGTGCGCCTGCGTTCGGGGATTACTCCGCTGCAATGGATTGCCATGTTTGTGGTGAATGAGGCTAAACGCAAATTGCGCAACCCCAAAACGAGCATCAAAGAGGTTGCCGAGCATCTGTGTTTTGCTGACCAGAGCCTGTTTTGCCGATACTTCAAGAAACACGCCGGCATCACTCCCGGCGATTATCGCCGGCACCGTGTTATGCTCTTGTATGAGAGCAAGGCGTGAAAATATCGTTTTTTTTGTTGCTGTGGCGTGATAATTCGCCGAATTTAGATATATTTGCATAACGTAGGGCCGTGGCGCTGTTGTCGTCCCTGTGATGGCACGGTGTTGACCACGGCTGTGTAATATGCAATTATTGTTTTTTAAGGTAAAAAATAGGAAACTATGGCATCAAAACTTTGGGAAAAATCGGTGACGGTGAACCACGATGTGGAGCGATACACTGTGGGACGTGACCGAGAAATGGATATGTACCTGGCGCGATACGATGTGCTGGGCTCGTTGGCTCACATCACAATGCTTGAAAGCATTGGGCTGCTCACTGCCCAAGAGCTGCAAGTGCTCACCGCCGAGTTGCGCAACATCTATGCTGAGATTGAGGCAGGGCGGTTTGAGATTGAAGAGGGCATTGAGGATGTTCACAGCGAGGTTGAATTGCTGCTTACCAAACGTCTTGGCGACGTGGGCAAGAAGATACACTCGGGCCGCAGCCGTAACGACCAGGTGCTGGTTGACTTGCGTTTGTTCATACGCAGCGCCATTGAGGAGCTTGTGCATCATGTGGCTATGCTGTTCAACACCTTGGTGGCTCAGAGCAATCGCTATAAAGATGTGTTGATGCCCGGTTACACCCATTTGCAGGTGGCTATGCCATCGTCGTTTGGATTGTGGTTTGGCGCTTATGCCGAGAGCCTTGCCGATGACTTGCGCCTTTTGCTTGCCGCCTACGAGGTGAACAACCGCAACCCGTTGGGGTCGGCTGCCGGCTATGGCTCGTCGTTTCCGCTCAACCGCACCATGACCACCGGACTATTGGGCTTTGCTTCGCCTGCCTATAATGTGGTGTATGCACAAATGGGTCGCGGTAAGACCGAGCGCATTGTGAGCCAAGCAATTGCCAATATTGCTGCCACCATTGGCAAACTGGCGTTTGATGCCTGCATGTTTAATTCGCAGAATTTTGGCTTCATCAAGCTTGCCGACGAGTACACCACAGGTTCGTCGATTATGCCTCATAAGAAGAATCCTGATGTGTTTGAGCTCACTCGCGCCAAGTGCAACAAGTTGCAGTCGCTGCCCATGCAGATGACTCTCATCACCAACAACCTGCCTTCAGGTTACTTCCGCGACTTGCAGCTCACCAAAGAGGAATTTCTTCCTGCCTTTGGCGAAATCAACGACGTGATTGACATGGTGAATGCCATGATGGAGAAGATTAAGGTGAATGAACATATTCTTGATGATAGCCGCTACGACCTGATGTTCTCAGTTGAAGAGGTGAATCGCCTGGCTGCTGAGGGTATGCCATTCCGCGACGCATATAAAAAGGTGGGACTCGACATTGAGGCAGGCTGCTTCACTCCGGTGAAAGAGGTGCATCACACCCATGAAGGGTCAATTGGCAATTTGTGTAACGACCGCATTCAACAGCTTTTCAACCACACCCTCAGCCAATTTGACTTCGACACCTATCACCGCGCTTTCAATAGTCTGTTGGGACGTTAAGGTGAAATAAATAACAGCAAAGCATTAATTGACACTCACATCATAGAACACTATGAATTACAAAAAAGAATATCACGCATCGGCCAATCGCTATGACGAGGGCATGATGAACTATCGCACTTGCGGCCGTTCGGGCATACGCTTGCCCGAGTTGTCGCTTGGCTTCTGGTGGAACTTTGGCGGAGTGAACGTCTATGAGGATTCGCTTGCCAAGATGACTTATGCCTTTGACCACGGCATCACTTGCTTTGACCTTGCCAATAACTACGGTCCGCCATTTGGCAGTGCCGAGGAGACCTTTGGGCGAATGTATAGCGATAACTTCCGCTCTCACCGCCACGAAATGATAATCACCACCAAGGCAGGATATCACATGTGGGAAGGCCCTTATGGCGCCAATTCAAGTCGCAAAATGCTCATCACCAGCCTCAACGAGAGCTTGCAGCGCATGCGCCTTGACTATGTTGACATTTTCTATTCTCATCGTTACGATGGCTTCACACCTGTTGAAGAAACCATGCAGGCGCTTGTTGACATTGTGCGCAGCGGCAAGGCATTGTATGTGGGCCTATCAAATTATCCTATCGACGTGCTTGCTCAGTCAGTGGCTTATCTTAAGGCCCGCGATGTGAATCCGCTCATATATCAAGGCAAATACAACATGCTGGTGCGCGATGCCGAGCAACGTCACTTGGAGTGGTGCAAGGAACAGGGCATGGGCTTCACCGCATTCTCGCCGTTGGCACAAGGCATGCTCACAGGCAAATATCTTGCCGGCATACCAGCCGATTCGCGTGCTGCACTTGGCCACCATCTCAACCCCTCGCAAATCACGCCCGAGGTGTTGCAACAACTCCAAGCCCTAAACAGCGTGGCTGAGCGCCGCGGGCAGACGTTGGCGCAGATGGCAACGGCATGGTTGTTGCGTCGCACCGATGTGACGTCGGTGATAATAGGGCCTCGCACCGTTGAGCAGATGAAGGACACTCTTTGCGCATTGCGCTCGAGTGCCTTCAGCCCCCAAGAAATCAGTGAAATTGATAAAATTCTTGCCAAATGAAGACGTTGCGAACAATTGCGGTCTGGGTGATGCTTATTGCCATAGCATCATGCCACAGCCTTGACGACGACCGCATATCAGGCACTTGCCGCATCGATTTGACGATGAGTGGCACATGGAGCGTCTATGGCGTGCATGCCGTGGGCGACTATAAATATTTCATCAAAGAGAAGCATCAACCCTCAAATTTTGCTTTCACAGCTACCACCTACACCGGCAACGGGGGAGTGCTGCTGATTGGAACCACCGGCACAGGCACCGGAGGCGTTATCCCCATGGCTTATGAGATGGCTTGCCCCAATTGCCGCAAGCACTCCACGCTCATTGAGATGGATGCTGCCTCGCTCGAGGCATATTGCCCGGTGTGCTCCTCGCGATATAATGTGCTGTTGGGCGGAGGGCAGCCTGTGAGTGGTCCGGCGCAAAGCAAACATTACGCTTTGCATCGCTACAAGGCAACACCCTCAGCAAGTGGCGGATATATGATTTCTAATTGATGCGCAAACAAGTTTTGTTGCAATTTTATTTGCCAAATTGCTGCAAATAATTTGCAAAACACCAAATAAGGTGTTAACTTTGCAGCGCTTTATATCAACCGAGGTCGCCCGGATGGTGGAATCGGTAGACACGAGGGACTTAAAATCCCTTGGCTATTGCAGCTGTGCGGGTTCAAGTCCCGCTCCGGGTACAATAAATATGATAAAATCCCTTGTAAGTCAATCGCTTGCAAGGGATTTTTTTGTATCTTAGGGGGTACTTTATAGCATACATGTGTACATTTTGCTATGCGTGTGGGGCTAATGGAATTACCCCATAATGTGGCACATAAACCACAAGCCGCAGTTGCATCTAAAAGAGCAACTGCGGCTTGATTATGGTTGTGAGGCTGTGATGCGTTATTCGTGCAGCAACACTGTCTCGCCGTTGATTATGTATATTCCTTGCGGCAGTTTGCGCAATTGCGCCGCAGAGACATTCTTCATCAGCAATATGCCGCTAAGGTTGTAAACGGTGTATCTATCGCTATCTTTCACCACATTGTCTATGCCAGAAGGATTGGTAGAGAGTGTTACATTATATGTGCCCGGATTGATGCGAATATTAAAACATTACCGCACTCGCTATGCCTCGTAACATAAAAGGCGTTAGCATTGAGTGCTATGTTGCAAAGTTAATGTTTTTTATTATTGCTGTCCGATAAAAGTTGAAGATGGCAATGGAGTGTGTCACAGCAGCCG
>JBJECY010000118.1:0-28404 GCA_051871515.1 Muribaculaceae bacterium
GATTCTTTTCGCTTCTGTATCATATTATGCACGCAGTTGCGGATTTGAGGTTATAGTGATTGATTGTTTTCTTTTAAGTAAAAATGCTATCTGTTATGATAAAACGATGTGTTGCCACTATTCCTCAATAAGCTCATACTCCACACCAAACCATTGGTTGAGAGTGTCTTCCACTTTAAAGTTGATTTCGGGTGTGATGCGCTCTTTCACTTTTTTATAAACGTAGAGCATAGCAGCACCCTCATCGAGCAGGCCAAGCACTTTGTAAATTGCACTTGGGATTAGGCTCACTGGCGAGATGGTGTAGATGATGGCTGCGTAAACCAAAATGCGGTCTAATGTCGATGTGTTTTCATCGGTCATCACATAGTAGAATTGCAACAGCGGTTTAGCTGCCACGCGTCCAGCCTTGATGGCGTATGGTCTAAGCCATTTCATCACCTCGTCGGCTTTGCACTTCCAGTCAACATCTCCAAGCTTCTCCATCAGTGCTTTGATGTCCTTGCCCAAGATGCAGTAGGCAAGAATAGTGATACAAAGAATAGTTGTCATAATTGCCATAAATTTTTTTGTATTTGTTTATAATGTGTGTATAAATAATGAGTGATAAATACTGTGTTTTATATCAAAATTTTTATGATTTTTTGCCCTAATAACACAAAAATATATTTGCCGGAACACACACCAAGGGTGACTGTGGGCTTATTGGTTGACGTAGTTAAAATCACCAATCAAGCATCGGTTGCCCAATGCATCTTCGGCATAGAACCTCATCCAACGTATGTCCGCTAAAGGCAGGTTTATGGTGTAGTCCATTGTGCGGTCATAGTCAGGCAGAGGTGAGAACTTTATTTCAAACTCCTGATTTTCAATCTCATACATTGATGCTAAAGCCAATCCCTGTGTGAGCTGGGGGAGTTGTTGCTTTGTCATCTCAAATGCTTCTGTGCCATTGTTTGCGCGCACAACAAGCTTCTTGTCAATCAAAACAGCGGGGCTTATGGCAAATGACTTGCCGGCATCATCTGAGGTTTGGTTGCAATCAGCTTCCCTCACCAAAGGCTTTTCAGCCAAGGCTTGTATTCTGCGGTCGTATTCGTCGCGCAATTCGGTGAGTATGCCGCAAAACTCCTGAGGCGTGAGAATGGTCTTGTAGGGATTCTCCTCGCCAGTGGAGTGGGAGAGTGTCATGCCGCGAGTCTGCATCAGTGCTGTGCGGAAACGTTCGCTTTGGTCAAACATGGCACGATAGGCTTCACGCACCAGAATCATGTATTCCGGGCTTTGACGGTTGATGGCTTGTCCCTTCCACCATACTATTTGGTCGGTTTGCCAAGATGTTACGCTCATCTTGCGCGCATTGCCGCCCTTCATGCTGCATATTTGCCGCTGCTTATCAAGTTCCTTGCGCTTGAGTGATTGCAAAAAGCCTTCCATACTGCTGCAAGTCATTCCATCAAAGCGGAAGCCGTTGCTGCACAGGTTGCTCAGCACATTTGATGGGTATAAACCGTTTGAACGTATATCCAGAGTGTTTGTTTCCGGATTATACATATCCTTCAGTTCGTGACCGTTACGAGATGTTGCGTTATAGTTTTCTTCCATTATAAGTTTATAAGTTGAGTTTTTGTAAAATTAAAATATAAAATAAACGAGTGCAACTATCGCGAATATTCAGGAATTGTGAACTCGGGAAAATAGAGTTGTTATTCCCGAGCCACAATTTAAGAGGCTATTCAACCCTTTCCTTATCGCTGTTGCCAATTATTGCCCATTACCGTATCCATCAAAAACTTTGACAGTTCATCAAATGCAAAGACGGGTTTTTCTACGGTAAGGTTAGGTAGTAGCTCCATATAATATTTCTGCATTTCAAAGATATATTCTACCAATCCAGATGTCACTATATCTTTGTCATGCACTTTCCCTTGTCGCTTCAAGGCAAGAAGCTCATGTGCTGCCTGACGTACGGCATCATTATCCGTTATGGTGGCATCAATCAGTTCGTCGATTTTAACAGGAGGATGATTCCCTGTATTCTCTATCCAGCGACATGCAAGCAACCCCCGCATATAATAGATGAAGCGTTTCAAAGTGGCTTCTTCATCGAGATATCGTTTGTTGTTAGCACTTATTGAGTAGAAGTGATACATTGCATTCTTCGTGTTGTAGCACATACGCTCAAACTGATGCATGCTCTCCAGGAATTTTTCATCGACAATGAATACATCTTTTGAATGTAACCAGTCAGACAAGATTGGATTTGTTTTTGTCAAAAGACTCAAAGCCTTCTTCAAGTCGTAACCTTCAATGTCAAGATGTTCTTCCTCCAACATCAATTCTATTACATCATCGGTCTTGTTGATGCTGAAATACCACTCAGGACGATGCACATAGATGAGCCGAACATCCCAGTCGCTTTCTGCTGATGAATAACCAAAGCTGCGGCTTCCGGAGTTGACAGCCATCAAAATCTTTATCTTGTATTGTTCCTCCAGTTTGTGGAGCAGTTTCATTATCTTGTCTCTTATTTCTTTAATTTATATCCTTTTAAATGGTTTAATACTTCTTCTTTATCTCTCTTAGGGTTGACAAAAGCCAATTTCAGTAGATATGCAAGACATTCCTTTACTTCTGGACCAGGCTTTATTCCTTTGATTTCCATCACTTCCTTGCCTGAAAACAGTGGTTTGTAGTCGAACAAGGTGGAACCTTCAAGCTTCATCTCTTCGGTCTTTTTTAGTATTATTTCCACTTGATGTGGCATACACCTGTCGGCGGCATGGGCATTATTGTCGGCATCTATCAGCATCAAAAGGGTGCGGAATCGTTCTTCAGTGCCACACAGGTACTGCAACTTGCGCAGCTTTTTCTTCTGGAGGAACTCACATTCGTAACCCCACGTCTTGCAGACCATGTGATGTTTAACAAGAAACTTCACCTCGCTGATTAAATGATTGCTATAATGCAACTGACGCAAAATATCTTCAACCATATCTGCACTGGCAAGTTCATGTTTCAAGAAGTGTACTTTGCCATCTTTAATTGTGCGAACACGAATCTTTCCTATGTCGTGCAACAGCGCCGCAAGTGCAAGCACCAATTGACTTTCGCCTTCTACGTCAGATATATTCTGAATAACTTTCAACGTATGGTCCCATACTGTACCGAAATGATATTCGTTCTGCGTCATATCGTAGGTCTTTTCAAACTCTGGTATGACATAGTGCATGGCACCTGTTTCACGAAGCAGTTTCAGCGCCATCACAGGATACTTGCACGTGAGCATCTTGTTAAATTCTTCACGCACGCGTTCCTTGGTGATAATCTCCAGTCGGAAAGTGTTGCGTTTCATTCCCGCCATGGTTTCACTGTCAATCTCCCACCCGTAACGACAGGCAAACCGTATGCATCGCAGTATGCGCAAAGGGTCGTCATTATAGGTAAGGTCAGGGTTGGTAGGCGTGCGGATGATGTGGTCGCGTATATCGTTTACTCCATTACCAGTTATGTCCACAATCTCATCAGTAGAGATGTTGCAATAAAGTGCATTGATGGTAAGGTCTCTGCGCATGCAGTCGTCCTCTATGGTTCCGAAGGCTGTCTCTGGATTCCGGCAGGAATGGTCGATATACTTCTCCTTGCGAGTTTGCACAAATTCAAGCTCCACATCGGGAAATGCCTTCAGGTGAAGCATGGCAGTGCCAAAGTTTGGATAAACCGTCACGCTTTTCGTCGTCAGTTCCTGTTGTTCCAGCCATTCGGCAAAGCGTATGCCTCCGCTGCACAGCGATACACATATATCGATATCCTTTATTTCCAGGCCCATCAGTTCGTCGCGAACACAGCCTCCAACAGTATAGACATGGCCCTCCCATTCAGTTCCTTTTATCAAGGCTCTGAGGTATTCTTTTATTTTGAGGTATTGTTCATGTTTCATCTGTTATAGTTTTAGTCAATATCTTTTGTGTTATTAATGATTACTTATGCCATTTATGATAATAAAGGAGGTGTTTGTAACCACTGAACTATCAACTTTATCACAAATATAATGCAAAGTTTCAAAAAGTTATTTGTTCCTTCTGATGTAATGGACTCAGAGAGTATGAACGAGCCTAACATAGGTTTGTTTGTGAAAATTATATGTCTTGTCATGTGCAAGACCAATATAAACATCTAAGTTGTTTACTTCAATAAATATTTCAGTATGCTATCCCAGTCAGGAAATTTTTCATTGCCGAGCTGAATCCATCTTCTTTTAGTGGTTATATGTTTTTTTGTGCGAAAGTAATCGTCTTAAAATAATAACGGTGACGAAAGAGTTATTATTTAGGTAGAGTAGATTTTCTTTCGTCACCATAGCAGTTGCGGCTTTAGTAAGTGTTGCCGTCAAATTTAGCTAATTAATTTCAAGTGGCAAAACCAATCCTTTCTCATTGAATGATATTGCTTTTGGGGTGACATATTCCATCATATTTGACACTGCATAAAACTCAATCGGGTAAATAATCACTCGTTTCTCTTCGGCATTGATTTTTACGTGCTGCGGCAAAGAGTCGGCATATTGTCCAACTAAGCCGGAGATGATGAGCGACATGAAATTGTTGCAGTCATACGAAAGGCAAATCACGTCTTTGCGCATTGCCTCAATGTGAAATGTCACGCTCATGGCAGGTAACAATTCCGTAGGTTTATATTGAACTTCAACGGCTTTGTTATCGACATATTTTACCAGGGGTGTTATTTTGTATTTTTTTTCAATGTAGCTGGTGATTTCAGCGAACGATATAAATAATTCCATGATGATAAGTGAATTTTTATAGTTTTAGAAATGTTTAATTATATGGTTGAGCGGTGTGGCATTGTGTGTGATGCCAAAATACAGTCTCAACAAAATGCAATGATGCTTTTTGTTTTATTGATGTTGGTAATTACGTTAATCATTTTGTCGTGTTTTTTAAAGAAGTTATTAATACTATTTTTCCAAATCTCTTAGCATTGATGCTATGCAATTGCTTTTGATTGCGCTAAAGTAGTGACAATTTTTAACAACTGCAAATATTTTTGTCAAAAAAATATTTTGTAGGAAATTTTTTAAGAAATAAAGCCAGCAAATGCCTTATTTGAAACCTCGCTATTCATTAAATTATCATAAAACAAGAGGTATTTGAGCCTGTTATGATGGCTATTAGGTTGATTCTGTGCTTTATTTATATTAACTTTGCAAGTAATGAAAGCATTGAAGTGCATATTATACAGCTTTGTGGCAATGGTGTTTGTGCTAAGCACCGTGTTGCAGTTTCATCATCACGACGATGATGGTTCAATGTGTATGTGCACCCACAACGATGAGAGCGTGTGCATTGAGCATCTGTCGGAATGTGACGGAGCCAGTTGCCATCTCTCAGAAACCCATCACCAATGCGCTGATTGCGACTGCTCGTTGCATTTGGGCGATACAGAGGTGACAAGCAACAATCATTCTAACTTTGTTGAGAATTTGAGCAATTTGCACGTTCATCCGCTGATGAACGCGGTGCTCACTGTGGTACAGCAAGTTGTGCTCACACAGCTTGCCACTCATGCTTCGTGGCCCGATGTGCGGTGCATTGGCAGCGTGAGCAAAGCCCATGTGAATGGGTGCGGCTTGCGTGCTCCGCCGGCTATGGCGTGAGTATTATTGACGTTGGTGCCCCGTATTGGCTTTGGCACTGACAATTAACTAATTCCTTTTTTTAATCATTCACAAGATTTGCTTTTGCGATGGTTGCCATGTTGATGGTGGCATAGCTGTGCGTTTAGACGTATAATTGCGTGACGCGGTGTGCCGTTGGCTTATGGCATAGCAAAAGCCATATTCTCTAAGAGATAATTAATCATGAAAACAATATTTAAGACCATTTTTGCATGCCTGCTGCTGGCTGTGTTCACAGCATGTGGCGGCAATGAGCATGTGCATGACCACGGTGAGGAACACCAACACCAACACGAACATGAACATGAACACGAGCACGAGCATGAACACGGCGATGAACATGAAGGTGAAGCCCACGAGCATGAAGAAGGAGAGAGCCATGGTGAGTCGGGCGAGATAACTTTTTCGCCGGCAAAAGCCAAACAGTTTGGCGTGACGGTTACCACTGTTAAGCCGGGCGCTTTTCATGAAACGGTGAAAGTGTCGGGGCAGATAATGGGTGCCCAGGGCGATGAATTTACTGTTGTTGCCACTTCGGCAGGCGTGGTGCGGCTGCGCTCAAACTTGGCTGTTGGGTCGCACGTTGGTGCCGGTTCGTCGGTGGCTACGCTGTCGGCAAAAAACATTGTTGGCGGTGACAGCAACGAGCAGGCTCAGATAGTGCTGCGCAATGCTAAGCGTGAATTGGAGCGCCTGAAGCCGCTCTACGACGACAAGATTGTGACAGCGCGAGAGTATAATGCCGCGCTCGAGGCTTATGAGCGTGCCAAGGCGGCTTGCACATCGGACAAAGTAGCCGGGAGCAACGCCACAACTGCCATCTCGGGCACTGTGACCCAATTATATGTGGCCGACGGACAATATATTGAAGCCGGCGCTCCAATTGCCAAAGTGTCAAAGAACGAGCGTTTGGTGCTTCGTGCCGATTTGCCTGCGTCAAAGGCGCGATTGGCATCGGGCTTTAGCTCAGCCAATTTCAGAACGGCAGATTGTGACGAGATGATGAGCGTTGCACAGTTCCACGGCAAACGCATTTCAAGCAATAATCTCACAGCCACTCAACCCGGTTATGTGCCAGTGTGCTTTGAGATTGTTAACGATGGCAGTCTGGTGGGTGGCGCTTATGCCGAGGTGTATTTGATGGGCAACGAGCGAGAAAATGTTCTTTCGGCGCCTGTGAAGTCGCTCACTGAAGAGCTTGGCTCGTTTTATGTGTATGTGCAGATTGACGATGAGTGCTATGTGAAGCGTGCCGTGAAAACCGGTGTGAACGATGGCATGAACGTTGAGATACTTACGGGATTGCAGGCCGGCGACCGCGTGGTGGTTGATGGCGCTATGGTGATTAAGCTTGCTTCAAACGGCGGAGCTATTCCCGGTCACACCCATGAGCATTGATTTGCGGAAGTCTTATTTATAAATTGTGAAGAGATATGCTTAACAAGATAATAAGATTTTCGCTAAGGAACAGGATGCTGGTGCTTCTTGTCACCGCATTTCTGCTTGTTGGCGGTGTGTATATCACAGCCAACACTGATATCGATGTGTTCCCCGACTTGAATGCTCCCACGGTGACCGTAATGACCGAGGCTCCGGGTTATGCACCTGAGGAGGTTGAGCGTACTGTCACATTCCCTATTGAAACTGCGCTCAACGGTGCTACCGACGTGCGCCGCGTGCGTTCAACGTCAACTCCGGGATTCTCGGTTGTTTGGGTGGAGTTTGATTGGGGCACCGACATTTATCGAGCCCGCCAAATTGTGTCGGAGAAAATCTCAACCATTGGGTCGCAGTTGCCCGACGACGTTAATTCGCCGGTGTTGGGCCCTCAATCGTCAATTCTTGGCGAGATGATGATAATTGGTCTCACTGCCGACAACACTTCACTGCTTGACCTGCGCACCATTGCCGACCGCAACATCAGCCCGCGCCTGTTGGCGCTTGGTGGCGTGTCGCAAGTGTCGGTGATTGGCGGCGATGTTAAGGAATACCAGATACTGCTCAATTCTGAGAAAATGCGTTATTTCAACGTATCGTTGCAGCAGGTGCTTGAAGCTACTGAGGGCGTCAACAGCAATGCCGGCGGTGGCATCTTATATGAGTATGGCAATGAATACACCATCAAAGGCAACATCAATACTCAGAATCTCGACGAGATTGCCTCGTCGGTGGTGAAGAGCGATGCCAGCGGTGTGGTTTTGATTAGCGACGTGGCTGAGGTGAAGGTGGGCGCAAAAACACCCAAGCTTGGCGTTGGCTCAGAAAAAGGCAAAGCAGCGGTGCTGCTCACCGTTACCAAGCAACCCTCAACCGACACCAATGAGCTTACCAACAAGATTGTGGAGTGCCTTAATGATGTGAAAACCACGTTGCCTGCCGATGTGAACATCTCAACCGACACGTTCCGCCAAAGCAACTTCATCAATAGCTCAATTGACAACATCAAAAACTCGCTTATTGAGGGCGCTTTGTTTGTTGTTGTTGTGTTGTTCTTATTCTTGATGAACACTCGCACAACAGTGATTTCGGTGATAGCATTGCCGCTGTCGGTGCTGGTGGCAATAATCATTTTGCATTATATGGGTTCAACCATCAACACCATGACTTTGGGTGGCTTGGCTATTGCCATTGGCTCGCTTGTTGACGATGCCATTGTTGATGTGGAGAATGTGTATAAACGCTTGCGTGCCAACAGCCAGTTGCCCGAAGGCGAACGCCGTAGGGTGATTGATGTGGTGTTTGACGCATCTACCGAGGTGCGTATGCCCATTTTCAATTCCACGCTCATCATCATTGCCAGTTTCTTGCCATTGTTCTTCTTGTCAGGAATGGAGGGGCGTATGCTCATTCCTCTTGGCGTAGCATTTATTGTTGCGCTCATTGCATCAACGTTGGTGGCACTCACCGTCACTCCGGTGCTTTGCAGCTATATGCTTGGCAAGGACAATGGCGGCAAAGCCAACCGCGAGGCTTTGACCACCAGAAAGCTCAAAAGCTTATATAGCAAAGGTTTGACTTGGGCATTTGCCCGCAAGAAAGTGGTGCTTGGCGGCACTGCGGCATTGTTCTTGGTGGCTTTCGGGCTGTTTTTTACGCTCGGGCGCAGCTTCTTGCCATCGTTCAACGAAGGCTCGTTTACCATCAATGTGAGCACGTTGCCCGGCGTATCGCTTGAAGAATCAGACAAGATTGGCCGCGAAGCCGAGCGATTGCTCCTTGAAGTCCCCGAGGTGAAAACCACAGCCCGCAAAACCGGCCGTGCCGAGTTGGCTGAGCACTCGTTTGGCGCCAACGTATCGGAGATTGAAGTGCCTTATGAGCTAAATGGGCGTTCAAAGAGTGAGTTGGCTAAGGAAATCAGAGAGAAACTGTCAACATTGCCCGGAACCAATATTGAGATGGGGCAGCCCATTTCACACCGCATTGATGCTATGTTGTCGGGGTCGAAGGCACAGATTGCCATAAAGGTGTTTGGTGACGACCTTTCTGCGCTCTACAAAGTGGGGCAGGATGTTAAGCAGGTGATTTCAGGCGTTGATGGCATTGTTGATGCCAATGTTGAGCAGCAGGTTGACCGTCCGCAGCTGCGCATCACACCTCGCCGTGCCATCATGGCAAAATATGGGGTCACCATTGCCCAGTTTAAAGATGTAATCAACACTGCATTGCAGGGTAATGTGGTATCGCAAGTATATAGCGAGGGCTTGCCTTATGACCTCACGGTGCGCTTCAGCGACTCGGAACGCAACAGTATTGAGGCATTGCGTAACATCACCATCGACACTAATGCGGGCAAGGTGCCGCTTTCAGAGGTGGCTGACATAAAATCGACCGACGGCCCTAATGGCATAAGCCGCGAAAACGTGAGCCGCCGCATTTTGATTTCGGCTAATGTTGATGGCCGGGATTTGCGCGGAGCGGTTGAAGATATAAAAGAACGCATCAACCAGAACGTGAAATTGCCTGAGAACTATTATATAGTGTATGGAGGCCAGTTTGAGAGCGAGGCAAAAGCGTCAAAGACACTTGCCATTGCATCGGTGGTGTCGTTGCTGTTGGTGTTTATGTTGCTCTATCATGAGTTTCACAACACCACACAGTCACTCATCATATTGCTCAATTTGCCATTGGCAATGATTGGCGGTGTTCTTGTGCTTGTGTTCACAGCCGGAGAACTCAACATCCCTGCCATCATTGGATTCATATCGTTGTTGGGCATATCAACGCGCAACGGTATGTTGCTGATTTCGCGTTACAACCATTTGCAAAGTGAGGGTGTGGAATTGATGCCTCGCATTGTGGCAGGTTCAATTGACCGTTTGTCGCCAATCATCATGACGGCACTCACTTCGGCATTGGCGCTTATTCCTCTTGCCGTGAAGGCCTCGCAGCCGGGCAACGAGATTCAAAGCCCAATGGCAATTGTGATTTTGGGCGGGTTGTTCTCAGCCACTTTGCTCAACGTCTTTGTTGTGCCCATAATCTATTACATCACGCATAAAAATAAAAATGAGGAGGTGAACCAATGATGATGAAGAAAACCATGTTAACCGTGGTGGCAGTGTTGCTGATGGGCAGCTGTGCCACGGCAGCCAACATACAAGATGTGCTCACTCAGGTGAAGCAAAACAACAAGCAGCTAAAGGCACTTGTGGCGCAGATTGGCGCCGACTCGCTTGATTTGCGTTCAAGCAACAATCTTAGCAATCCTGAGGTTGAGGGTGCCTATCTGTTTGGCAAAGGTCCGCTGGGCGATAAATGGGAAGTGGGTGTGTCGCAGGGCTTTGATTGGCCGGGTGTGTATTCGGCTCGCGGCAAGGCCAATAATCACCGCCTTGAAGCCCTTAGCTGGTCATATCGCTCGGCGCAGCTTACGGTGCTCAGCGAGGCTTATGATATTTGCCTTGAAATAATTGCCTGCAATCGCAGCATCGCTTTTGAAAAGCGTGTGCTCAGCAATCTCACTGAGATGTATGAGAAAAGCTCAAAGGGCTTGGAACAAGGCGAGGTGAGTATTCTTGACACCAATAAGCTCAGGATTGAGTGCTTGGCTGCCCGTCAGCGCATTGATGAGAGCGAGGTGCTGCGCGATGCCGCCATCAAGCGACTTGAAGGGTGCAACGGCAATGTGCCAATTGGCGGCATTGAGAGCTTATGTGAATATCCGCAACAGCAATTGAAGGAGTTGAGCTATTACCTTAATCAGGTGCGTGGCGTTGACCCTCAGCTGCAAGAGCTCTCCGCCAGTATGATGGCTGATAAAGGCGATGTTGATGTTGCCAAGATGCAAGGCTTGCCCAAGTTTAAGTTGGGATATAAATATGCCAACGAGCTTGGCGACAAATTTAATGGCGTGACAATGGGCGTGTCGTTGCCGGTTTTTGAGAATCGGGGCAAGAAAAACGCAGCCAAGGCGCGTCAGATTGCCACCGAGCTGCAATATGACAACGTGGCTGCTGCTGCCGAGTCGTTGGTTAGCGAGAACTATGGCAAGGCAAGCCGGCTCAGGTCGCAAATCAGCGAATATAGCAAGGCGCTTGGCGACGGCAACAACCTGGTGGTGCTGCAAAAGGCTCTGCAAGGTGGGCAAATCACGTTGCTCAACTATTTGCAGGAGGTGCGCTATTTCACCGAGGCGCAGGCTGTGCTTCTTGATATGGAAAAAGAGCTTAATGCCACCATGTTGGTGCTCAATCGCTACCAATTGTTGCAGTATTGAGAGTGATTGCCGCGGTAGTTGGCTGTAAGCTTTTGACCGCGGCAATCATAAATAAAAAATCGATGGTTTTGTGTGTGCCTGCTTCAATGAGCATAGTTACGGCACTATTTGCACAAAGCCATCGATTCTGTTTTTATGCAGCTGCCACACATGTTGAGGTGGCAAGCACACATAATGTGGTGAGTTTATTTAAGTAGCGACTCAATGTATTGCTTCATTTCGCCAAGGTGTTGCTCGGCACTGGTGAGCAGCTTGAACTGCGCCTTTGAACGCACCAGATTGTGCTCGGGATACTTGATGCGATAGTAGGTGTCGCCATTAATATAGTCGGCAAGGAATCTCACTGTTTGCATGTAAGGGAACAGGCAAGCGGCATAAGGCAGATTCTCAATTTCCACCGGAGTGAGGAAAGTGCGTGCACTCTCAACGTATCCTTTGGCGAAAGCCTTGAAGATTTCCATGTTAAATTCAATCTTGTCGGTGTCAGGCTCATCCTCAGCGCTGGTGTTGGCAGCTGAGCGCAAGAAATCGCCAAAGTCTGAGAATACAAAGTTTGGCATAACGGTGTCAAGGTCAATCACGCAGAGCACGTTGCCGTCTTTGTCGAAGAGGATATTATCGACCTTGGTGTCGCAGTGGCAAATGCGCTTTGGCAACTTGCCCTCACGGTAAAGGCGTTCGCCTTTGCACATCTCATCGGCGCGTTTCTCGAGTTCGTCAACAAGCCATTGCACTTCGTCTAAACGAGATGCTGCATTCTGGCTTACAGCCTCACGCAATTGTTGCAGACGAAATTCCATGTTGTGGAAATCTTTGATGGTTTCGCCCAGTTGCGAAGGTATGTCGGCAAGCATGGCTTGAAATTCGCCAAATGTTTTTCCCACAATGTATGCGCTCTCACTCGATACACCGCTGCGCGAGGTGGTATCGGGGATAAACTCCATGATGCGCCAGCAGTTGCCGTCGCGCATGGTGTAATACTTGCCGTCGCGAGCAGGAATAAATTTAAGGCAACGGCGGTCAACGTCGCTCACACCGGCTTGTTGCAGCTTGGTGCGCAAGTGGTTGGTGACTGCCACAATGTTGTCCATGAGCATATCAGGGTCAGTGAAGATGCTGGTGTTTACCAACTGCATCACATAGTTAGGACTGTCGGCTTGGGTGGTTACAAGATAGGTTGTGTTGATGAGTCCGTTGCCAAGTGGTTTCACCTCTACCGGGGTGCCTTCAATGCAGAACTCATTGGCAATTTCAATTAATTCGGGTTTAGTCATAATGGCTTGTTTATTTTTATTAGTATCGTTATTTTGTTTTTGATTATTGGCAAAGGTAGCAATTATGCTTGATATTTTTTCATTGTGTGGCAATAAAAATGCAATAGTCTCAATGTTGAGCATCTCTTTCTGCCTGAGCCTTTTTCCAAAGGTCGGGCCTGTCGGTGATAAAGGCATCAGCGGGCAGCACGGGTGCGTCAATGCCGTTGAGAGTCCATATCTTCACTTGTTTGCCATGCTTGTGGGCATCGTTGATAAATTGTTTTCCGGCTGTTTGCCACATGATGTTGTAAGATTTCACAAAATCATATTTCTTGTGAGAGAAACTGCACAGATATATGTAGCTTGCGCGTTCGTCTTTGAGCGTGTGAAAAACATATCGGAAGTCGCTTTGATTGGTGAACACAAAGGGGAACATGTCAATCACCGTGCCGTTGCCAAAGGTTAGTTCATATTTGCCTGGAATAATATTGTAGGTGCAGAGCGTGAGCGGTTGCAGCGCTTGTAGCATGCTTGTGGCTTTGGGAATGAGCAGCTGAGTGATTTGTGAATAGATTTGCTCAGAGAGGGTGGTGCTGTGTCCGCGGTACTCGTTGCGTATCTGCACAATGCTGGGCTCTGATTTGGAGCCAAGCAGCACATTGCGTTTGCGCTGTATGAGGTGAGAAACGGTGCTATGCGTGAGAGGCTCTTGCGGTGTGTGCTTTTGAGCACATTGCAGCAGCGGATTAAACAGGTCGTTGACCCAATCGCCCAGCGAGAGCGGCCGTTTGGCATCAATGCGTGCAATAAACTGCTCAAGGGTGGGCATTATGGCGGTGTTTTGTGCAGTGGCATGTTGCAGCAGCCTGAAAAACACAAATGAGCAATAGGGAATTGATATTTCAAAGAAGTCAAGCAGATGGTTCATTGCGCGCCCGTATTGCTCGCTGTACAATGCCGCTTGCGCTTGCTCAATGGGATGAGATAAGGTGAATGGCAAACCTTTGGCAAGTGTAGTGAATGGTTGTGGTGAAAGATTCATTGGCAAGGCGTTGAAAGATGAGGGTTTGATTAGCTTGCTTTCTCTTTACAAATATATGGTTTTTTATTCTAAATAGTGTGATGATATGAACAATTATTTTTATTTTTGCTGTTGTATTAATTGTTCCTTAAAAACCTAAACTTTATTATGCATATACTTACAGCATATTTGTGCGGATATTTTTCGCACGAAAAAGCCCCCGATTTTAAAGCTTTAGAAACAGCAGGATGGCACAAAGAACTTCTTAGGTGTGCCAATGAAGATGGTGTTAATGATGGAATAAGCCTTGAAGATTTACACAAAAAGCGCAAGGAGGAATTAAGTTGTATTTATTACCCTCAATTCACCGATTTCTGCTTCGGGGAGTTTTCAGGCTACTGCCAAGATGAGGCGGCTTGCTGTTTGGCTATGGAAAAGGTTATTAACAAGGAGATTGAATGTAACGAAGAATGTAATACTGATGGCGGCGTGCAAAGAGAAACAAAACAATTAAAATTCACTCTTTGCTCGTTGCATCTTTATTTTATGCCTAATAAGATAATGTTGTTTGCAATCAAGGTTAAAATGCAGAATACGAGCCTTGATACGTTCACATGTACATTAGCTCAATTGAGATATATGAGGAACTTCATGCTGCCGTATTTTGCCAACTTTGTTGCTGAAGCTATCAATCCCATTCTTGATGTATTTAATTATTTGGGAGGCAAGAGCGATAACGATACTGACAAATATAGTTGCTTTGTTGAGAACGGTAATAAGTTGCGTATCTTTCAGATTGTGAATAGCATTGAAAATGATATGCCCGATGACGATTTGCAGATTATGCATCTTTATCAGCTTGGTACGCTCTCAAAAATTGATGATGGAGAAAATGTTGGCAGATTGTATTATGAGAGAACCGTCAGAAAAAAACGGGTGTGCGTGTTTCGCAACTGGCAGGCTTTGGCGTTGACCGACACGTTCACCATACATGCTTACGATGTGAAAGACTCACTTCTGAGTAATTGGGAGCAATGCTATTATCGTATGATTTACGTTCATTCATTGTTTATTAAGTGCTATTTGTTTAACCTGAACAATCGTTTTCGTGAAGTTTTAAAGAGTAGGCGAGAACATCGCAAACCATTCAGTTTTGGCAACGAAAAAGCTATGAGCTTTGATGACTTGGTTGATGAGTTTAACCGCTTTGAGAGTGATTGCTGTTTCCACAAGGTGTCCTACAACTTCTTGCCGCTTGAGATTGACGATGTGATTGACAAGGGCTTGAAGATAAATGAGGAGAAAGAACAACTCTATATTTTGCTTGCCAAAGAAAAGGCTCGCTCTGACGAGGAAAACGACCGCAGACTGAATGTGCTGCTTACGTTCTTGTCAATCATCACTTTGTCGTCAACTATATGGGATTTGACGAGCTTGATAAATGAGACCGGCTCTATCAGCAATCGCGCTGTCAGCAATCTGACGGTATCGGCACTTGTGCTTGTGGCGGTGATGTTTGTGTATATGTTTGTTTATAGGAAAAGAAAGAAGTGACATTATTTTTAATGTAGAAAACAGCCTCTCCTCTTAGTTTAAAACAAGCCAAGAGAAGAGGCTGAAATGTTTTGCTGCGGTGGTGAAAATCAGTCGAGTTGCACCACGGTGATGCCTGCACCGCCAAGCTGTATGTGTTCGTCGCGATAGCTTTTCACGCCCACCACAGAGTCGAGGTATTGCCTTATGAGGGTGCGCAGTATGCCGTTACCTGTGCCATGCAGTATGCGCACTTGACCAATGTTGAATTGTATGGCATCGTCAATGAAATAGGTGATGGCTTGAATAGCCTCGTCGCCGCGCATTCCGCGCACGTCAATGTCGGGGCTAAAGTTGAGTTGTCTTTCGCGCAGCGAGTCGGCAGTGGCGCGTGTCACTGCCGAAGGTGCTTTGCGCTCGGTGGCCTTGCGCAGAGTGGCTTTGAGCTTTGATAGGGGTGTGCGTGTGCGGAAACCGCCCATTGCCACAATGGCGTTTTTGCCTTCAATGGCAATGATTTCGCCCACCGAGTTTGAGCCGTCGATGGTCACATTGTCGCCCACGGCAAGCGGCTTGGCATTGCCGGCTGTTTTTGCCTGTTTAGGCTCGTTTTGCTTGCGGCGTGTGGGCAAGCGGCGCATATTGCCGGCTGCCGAGTTTGGCTCAGGCTCGTTCCCGCCGTTTTGCACGGCTTTTTTGAACTCCTCAAGCTGTCGGCGCAGCTCCTTGGTTTTTTCTTTCTCGGCTTGCTCGTTGCGAATCTCGCGAATGGTGCGCTCAATGATGGCGTTGGTTGATTGCAGAATATTGCCTGCTTCGGCCTTTGCGTCGTGTATTATCTCTCGGCGTTTCTCTTTTAGCTCATCGACCTGAGAGTTGTACTGTTGGGCAATCTCGTCAAGGCGTTTCTCTTTGAGGTGTATCTCTTGACGCTTGTTCTCCCAATAACGTCTGTCGCGAGCAATGTCGAGCAAGTATTTGTCCATGTTGATGTATTCGCTGCCCACAATCTGCGATGCCTCAGCAATCACGTCGGCAGAGATGCCTATTTTGCGGGCAATCTCAATGGCAAACGAGCTGCCGGGATATCCCACCGAGAGCTGAAACAGCGGTTGCATGTGCTGGCGGTCATAGAGCATTGCTCCGTTGATGAGCCCGGGGGTGTCATCGGCATATTGCTTTAGGTTCTGATAGTGGGTGGTGATGATTCCAAACACCTTCTTATTGGCAAACTGATGCAGAATGGCTTGCGCCAATGCTGCGCCTATTTGTGGCTCGGTGCCGCTGCCAAACTCGTCGATGAGTATGAGCGAATTGTTATCGGCGCGGTTCAGCATGGTCTTCATGTTGTAGAGGTGCGAGCTGTATGTACTGAGGTCATTTTCAATTGATTGCTGGTCGCCAATGTCAATGAAGATGCTCTTGAAGATGCTCATGTGAGAATTGTAATAGACCGGTGGCAATATGCCGCATTGAGTCATATATTGAATTATTCCCACTGTTTTGAGGCACACTGATTTGCCGCCTGCGTTGGGACCCGAAATCACCAGGATATGGTCTTTTTTTGTGAGGGTGAGGTTGAGCGGCACCACCTCTTTGCCTTGTGCACGCAGTGCCAGCAACAAGGCGGGATGCACGGCGTGATAAAGCTCAATCTGCGGTTTGCGCTCAATGTGAGGCATGTTGGCGTTGATGTCTTGTGCAAACAGCGCCTTTGCTCTCACAAAGTCAATTATTCCAAGTGTTTGATAGGTGTTGAGCAGTTCAGGGATGTGTGGCCTGATGATGGCGGTGACGTTGGTGAGAATACGAATTATCTCACGGGCAATGTCTGCCTCAAGTTCGCGTATGCGGTTGTTGGCTTCAACAATCTCGGCAGGCTCAATAAACACGGTTCGCCCGGTTGCGCTCTCATCGTGCACAATGCCTTTAAACCGTCGTTTATCGGCACTGGCAACCGGCAACACCAGTCGGCCATCGCGCACCGATGGAGCAGCGTCGGCGGCAAGCAGTCCTTCTTGCTTGGCTCGGCCAATGATGCCGCGCATGATGTTGTTGATGCTCGATGATGTGCTAAGCAGTGCTTGCCGTAGTTCTTTCAACTCGGGCGATGCCGAGTCTTTGACGTTGCCAAAGCGGTCAAGAATCTGCGAGATGGCTTGTGCAACTGCCGGGAAATCGCTCATTGATTGGGTCAACTCGCGCAGAGCCGGATATGGGGTTTGCTCGTCGTCGCTGTTGAAAAAGCGCATGATGGCGCTAATGGTGTTGAGCGAGCGCATAAGGTCGTGGAGCGACGATTCGCTGAGGTAGCTGCCCGGCAGCGATGCCTCTTTGAGCGAAGCCCGCATGTCAAAAAAGTGCTCCACAGGAAACTCCTTGCCGCTTTGCAACAGAGAGAGAAACTCGTTCACCTGATTGAGTCGGTTCACCACTTCGTCATGGTTGGTTGAGAAGTGCATATCAACGCAATGCGATGTGCCAAGCGTGCTGATGCAATGGCCGATTATCTCGGTGCGAACTATGTCAAATCCTATTTTTTCTTCAAAATTCTTAGGGTAAATCATAATGCAAATTCTATTATCACATTAGTGGTGAAAAACGCGGTGGGCAATTGCCGATGGTGTTATTAATGTGTTTGCTCACATGTGCCATGCTTAATACTGATGGCTTTTGTGGGTGAGGTGCCATGCGTTGCACGTTGGGCAGAAATAGGGCACCAGATGCACGTTTGTCGCTTTGTTGTGTTTCTGCTTGATGAATCGCTTGGCGTCTTGTTCGCTGGCAAACACCAACTTTGGTTTTCGGCAGGTTTCACACATCACTCTCATTGCTTTGCCGTGTTGTATTGCGGCTTGCGGGGCCGCGGAAACTTAAATATGATTGAAAGCGCAACCATGAAGGCAAGCGCCCAAGCATAATAGAGATAAGGGAAAAATGCCACTGGAGCCAATTGCACAATGCCAGCAGCCAGCAGGGTTTGTGCGCCATAAGGTATGATGCATTGCACAATGCACGAGCAGGTGTCGAGCAGGCTTGCCACTTTGCGGTTGTCGAGGTTAAACTGCGTGGAGATGCGATTGGCTATTTGCCCCACGGTGATGATTGCCACGGTGTTGTTGGCAGTGCACAGGTTCACCAAGCTCACCACCAGCGAGATGCATGCGGCAGCGCCGCGCTGTCCGCGTATTCCTTTGGTGAGGAATGTGATGATGTATTGAATACCGCCGTTGTAGCGTATCAGTTCAAGTAGTCCCGAGGCGAGTAGCGTGACAATGATGAGGTTGCCCATGCCGTCGATGCCGTCGCCCATAAATGAGCACATGTCAATAAGCGAGTGAGGTGTGCACGTAAGTGCTATCACTATGCATGATACTATGCCTAAACTAAGCACCAAAAGCACATTGGTGCCCATTAAGGCTGTGACAATCACAAGCAGGTAAGGAACAATGAGCCACGGATTTGTTTGGCTGTCGGGGATGTGCGATTGCATGCTTGGAGCAGAGAGCGAGAACGCCACAAGGGCAATGATGGCTGCCGGCACGGCAATCCACAGATTCACCTTGAATTTGTCGTTCATTTTGCACTTTTGGGAACGCGTGGCTGCTATGGTGGTGTCGGAAATAAACGATAGGTTGTCGCCAAAAAAAGAACCGCAAAGCGTGACTGCTACAAAAAACGGCACGCTGCCGCCGGTGGTTTGCGCCATATTGAGCGCCAAAGGGGTGAGAGCCATCACAGTGCCCACCGAGGTGCCTATGCTGAGCGAGATGAAGCACGCTGCCAGAAACAAACTGGGGATGAGAAACTGACTGGGTAGCACCGAGAGGGTGAGCGACACCGTGGCCTCAATGCTGCCTACGCCTTTGGCAAGCGATGAGAATGCGCCTGCCATGATGAATATCCATATCATGTAGAGCACATCGCTGCCTGCCGCTCCGCGAGTGAATATCTCAATGCGTTCAACAATGCTTTTGCGGCGTGTGATGGCCACTGCCCATATCGATGCTATGATAAAAGCCAATGCAAGCGGCATCTTATAGAAGTCGCCTATGACTATTGACACAGCAAGATATAACACTAAAAATACTGCTATGGGTGATATGGCAAGTAGTCCTCGTAAATTGGTGATTTGTTCTTCTTTTTCCATATTGAGTGCAAATTTAATCATAAATACTTTATCTTTGGCACTTTTGGTTGGTTTTTATATCTTTGCAAATGTTTTATGTAACTAACAGGAGAGAGAATGAAAAAATATGCTTTGATAATGCTGGCATTGGGCGGCATGGTGTTTGCCGGATGCCAAAAAAACGAGAAAAGTCAAGTTGCTTTGCCCGATTTGGCGGCTATGTTTGTGTCGCAGCACTATGGCGATGCCGATATTGAGAGCGTGGCAAATGATAGTGCCAACGTGTATGACGTGAAACTCAGCAACGGAGCAACGCTCAACTTTAATGTGGATGGAATGTGGACAAAAGTGTCGGCAGGCGAAGGCGGCTCGGTGAGCAGCAAAGTGTTGCCGTATGCTGCGGCAATCTATCTTGAACAGATATACACAGGCAAGACCATTAAGCTTGTAGAACGCGATATCCCTACGGGCCTGATGCGAGTCACTCTCGACGACGGTCTTGAGATTGTGTTCACCAGCGAAGGCGAGGTGGTGTGAGATAGCGGCAGTGACGTTCACTGCGTTGATATAAAAGAAAAGCGAGCAAGAATGTAAGGCCTGTGATGGCATTGTGATTCTTGCTCGTTTGTTTTTTGCAAAATGGGATGGTGCGGCTCTATTTCTTGCTGCTGAAGAGGTTTTCACGGTCGCGCTCTGCAGCCGGTTTCACCAAGTTCTCTGGGATAAAGCGCCAATTGTTGTGAGCAACGGGTGAAATGTTGCCTTGCTCAATGATGTATTGCAGCATATAGTAGCGCAGGTCTTTGTCGGTTGAGAACACAATGCGGTCTTTGAGCTGACTGGCATCAATGCCTGCACCGGTGGTGAGAAGGGCACCGCCACCGTTTCCGCGATAGGAGTTGATGGCTACGCGGTAAGTCTTGTTCATATCAAACGGAGTGCCGTTGGCCATGCTGATGATGTTAATCTTTTGTCCGCGAGGCTTAGTGACGTCAACGGTGTAGTTGATGCCGGCAGCTGAGTCGAAGTTGTAGCTTTCGTGCTGAAACGAAGCTCGGCTTTCGTCGCCTTGCGTCTTATGCTCTTTTAGCCACAGCAAGTGGTCGTTGGGCGAGGTCATTTGCGTGGTCCATATATAATAAGAATATTCAAGATAATCTTTTATTTCCTTTCCTGTGAGGTTCATGGCATAGAGCATGTTTTCATATTTCATGAGTGAGAACATGTCGCTCATGAAGATGTCGCCCTGCGATATTTGAGCGTCGAACGACAGTGGCGCGGCAAACGAAATCTCGGCCTGAGCTATGTTGAGCTGAAGGTCGTGAATGAAGTCGATGAACGCCGACGAGCCAAAATAAGCGTCGCGCGTAGTGATGGTGTGGCTGATGGTGCCAATTTTTTGCGAAACAAACTTGTTGACTTCCTGGAATTGCTCGTTGAAATGGGCAAGAAATTGAGGGTCGGGGGCATAGTTGCTCATCTCTTCGAGCTTTCCGGTGATTGATTTGCTCACCACTTTGCCGTCTTCTATGTTGAAGGTCACTTCAATGTTGCTGGCGGCAACGCCATTGTTGGCAGGGTTGGCAACAACTACGGTTTCTCCTGCCACATTGGTCACTGTTGAGTATTCGCGGCGATGGTCGTGCCCAAAGAGCACAATGTCAAATCCGGGCACTTGCTTTGCCACTTCGAGTGAGGCATTCTCGTTGTATCCTGCCACCGACTTGTCGTTGTCTTGTCCGGCATGAAACATGCCAATAAGCAAGTCGGGGTGTTCTTTCTGCTCAATGATGGGCACCCATTGGCGTGCCGTCTCAACCATGTCGTTGAATTGCATGCCTTCCCACAGGTTTTGTGCCAACCAAGCCGGGATGGCAGGCGTAATCATGCCCAGCACCACAATCTTCACGCCGTCGCGGCGAATCACGGTGTATGGCGGCAGATAAGTCTTGCCGGTGCGGGTGTTGATGGTGTTGGCGCTAATGATGGGACACTTGCATTGCTTAATCCAGCGGTCGTAAACCTCGTGGCCTGTTTCAATGTCGTGGTTGCCAATGTTACCGGCATCGTAGCGCATGTAATTGAGCACTTCGGCAAACAGGTGCTTGCTTTTGGTGTCCATAAAGTTGTAATAATAGGCCGAGGGCTGTCCTTGCAGCACATCGCCGTTGTCGAGCAGCACCACGTTTTTGCCGTAGATGCTGCGTTGTTTGTTCACAAAACTGCATATCCGTGAATAACTGCCGCCCCAACTGGTGCGGTTGATGAAGTTGTAGGGGAAACAGTTGGCGTGCACATCGGTGGTGTGTATCACGTTGATTTTCACTGTACGTTGTTTTGCCGTTGTGGGCATCGCCATTGCAATTAATGCCATTGTGAGTAAGAATAATTGTTTCACGTCAAAACTAATTTTTAATTGTTTAGCGCCGTAAAGTTAGCAAAATTTTTGATAGCTTGTAACGCAAGGCATCAATATTTGTGGGGCCATGCGGCGTGTGACGATTCCACAGAGTGAGCACAATGTGTTTTTCTACTTAAAATAGGATTTTTTGTTGTAAATTTGCAGCTGAATACATTTAATGACAATTTCATAAAAAAACAAAGCGGAGTGAACGAGCCATTAGCTGAACGGATGCGTCCCAAGACGCTCGACGATTACATAGGACAAAAGCATTTGGTTGGGCCAGGTGCGGTAATCCGGCGCATGATAGAGTCGGGGAATATCTCATCGTTTATATTGTGGGGGCCTCCGGGAGTTGGGAAAACCACGTTGGCAAAGATAATAGCTGAGCAGACCAAAGTGCCATTTTACACACTGTCGGCGGTGACGTCGGGGGTGAAGGACGTGCGCGATTTGCTGGAGCGTTGCAAGCAAGATGCCAGTAGCGTGTTTTCAAAAGGTCGCCCTGTGCTGTTTATCGACGAGATACATCGTTTCAACAAGTCGCAGCAAGATTCGCTGCTTGGCGCTGTGGAGAACGGAACGGTCACGTTGATTGGCGCTACAACCGAGAATCCGTCGTTTGAAGTGATTCGCCCGCTCCTGTCGAGGGCACAGGTGTATGTGCTAAAACCGCTCGACAACGATGATTTGCTACAACTGCTTAATAGAGCCATCAGCACCGACTCGGTGTTAAAGCAGAGAAATGTCATTATAGAGGAAACTGAGGCGTTGTTGCGCTTTTCAGGCGGCGATGCCCGCAAATTGCTGAATATACTTGATTTGCTCGTTCAGTCGCTTACGCCCAATGAGGATATGGTGATTAACGATGCATTGGTGACCGAGCGTTTGCAGCAGAACCCAATGGCTTTCGATAAAGATGGCGAGATGCATTACGATATTATCTCGGCATTCATAAAGTCGATACGCGGCAGCGACCCTGACGCAGCCATCTATTGGCTTGCGCGGTTGATTGCCGGCGGTGAGGACCCCAAATTCATTGCACGCCGGTTGGTGATTTCGGCGAGTGAAGATATTGGGCTTGCCAACCCCAACGCGTTGCTGCTTGCCAATGCCACATTTGATGCCATTCACAAAATAGGTTGGCCCGAGAGTCGTATTCCTTTGGCAGAGTGTGTGGTTTATCTTGCCACCTCGCCCAAAAGCAACTCGGCATACATGGCCATAAACAATGCTTTGCAATATGTTGAGCAGACCGGCAATTTGCCTGTGCCGTTGCATCTGCGCAATGCTCCCACCAAGCTGATGGAGCAAATGGGGTATGGCCATGGATATAAATACGCCCACGATTATCCCGGTAATTTTGTGGTGCAGCAGTTCATGCCCTCAGAGGCCGGACATCCTTGTTTTTGGCAGGCTTGCAACAATGCTCAGGAGCAAAAGATGCAGCAGCGCATGCAGCAGCTGTGGGGCAATAGAGAGGAAGAAAGTTGACGAGAATCGCAAAAAATTACAAATTTTAGCATGTTGCGAGTTTTAGACCAAGAAAAGTGAAAAAATAACTAAAGGAGCACAAAAAGTTTGTTTACTCAATTGATTTTGTGTAACTTTGTACCCAACTTGTGGCATTATGCAAAAGTTGGATGGCATGTGCATTGATGCTGTGAGTCTAAAAAACAGAGTAACAGAATACTTTAAATAAAATAATAAATATCTCCAATTATGAGTTTGAACATTGTAGTTTTGGCAAAACAAGTGCCAGATACTCGTAATGTAGGCAAAGATGCAATGAAGGCCGACGGTACTATTAACCGTGCAGCCCTTCCGGCAATCTTCAATCCTGAAGACCTGAATGCATTGGAACAAGCCTTGCAATTGAAAGATAAAAATCCAGGTTCAACAATCACACTGCTCACCATGGGCTTGCCCCGAGCAGCCGAGATTATCCGCGAGAGTCTTTACCGCGGTGCTGATACTGGTATAGTGTTAACTGACCGAGCATTGGCTGGTGCCGATACATTGGCAACATCTTATGCAATAGCCACTGCAATTAAGCATCTTGGCAAATATGACATCATTCTTGGCGGTCGTCAGGCAATTGACGGTGACACCGCTCAAGTGGGTCCACAGGTTGCTGAGAAGCTTGGTTTGCCTCAGGTGACTTATGCTGAGAGCGTGAAGGTTGAAGATGGCAAGGCAATTGTTAAGCGCCGTCTTGAATCGGGCGTTGAAACAGTTGAATGTGCATTGCCTTTGGTTGTGACCGTAAACGGTAGCGCCGATGCTTGCCGCCCACGCAACGCTCGCCTCATTCAAAAATACAAGTATGCAGTGACTCCAAGTGAGAAGGCTCAGCTCGGTGAAGACAAGCTTAAGCTTGTTGAAGCTCGCGAATTCCTCAACCTTAAGGAGTGGGGTGCTGCTGAGATTGAAGCCGACCTTGAACAATGCGGTTTGGCCGGTTCTCCAACCAAGGTTAAGAACGTGGTTAACGTGGTGTTTACTGCTAAAGAAAGCAAAGTGATTGAAGGCAGCGATGAGGCCGGACTTGAACAACTCATCCAAGACCTTATTGCAGAACACACAATTGGCTAATTGATTAGTAACAATTTCAAAAATTATTCAGGAAATGACAGACAATTATAATTTAATAGTATATTGCGAATACGACGAAGGCAAGGTTGCCGATGTTAGTTTGGAATTGCTTACTAAGGGCCGCAAACTTGCCACTGAACTCGGCGTTAAGCTCGAGGCTCTGGTGATTGGCGACAAGCTTGAGGGCATTGAAAACCAAGTGTTCCCTTATGGAGTTGACGTAGTATATAAGGTTGAGGATTCTCGCCTTTATCCTTACACCTCGCTGCCACACGCATCGGTGGTTATCAACTTGTTCCGCGAGATTAACCCTCAAATCTGCTTGATGGGTGCCACCACCATTGGTCGTGACCTTGGTCCACGCGTTTCGTCATGCTTGCACAGTGGCCTCACTGCCGACTGTACTTCGCTTGAGATTGGTCCTCACACCGACCCAAAGAGCGGTAAGGAATATGAAAACCTTCTTTATCAGATTCGTCCTGCATTTGGCGGTAACATTGTTGCCACCATCGTTAACCCTGAGTGCCGTCCACAAATGGCAACCGTGCGCGAGGGCGTGATGAAGAAGGAAATCTTCGATGCTAACTACAAGGGTGAGGTTGTGAACCTCGACCCAAAGAAATATGTTGATGAAGAAAGCTTTGTGGTGAAAATTATTGACCGCCACATTGAGAAGTCAAAAATCAACATCAAGAATGCCTCAATAATTGTTGCCGGTGGCTATGGCATGGGTAGCAAAGAGGGCTTTGACATGCTTTATGAGCTTGCCGACACGCTTGGCGCTGAAGTTGGTGCATCGCGTGCCGCTGTTGATGCCGGCTATTGTGAACACGAGCGTCAGATTGGTCAAACAGGTGTTACAGTGCGTCCTAAGCTCTATATCGCTTGCGGTATCTCGGGCCAGATTCAGCACATCGCCGGTATGCAAGAGAGCTCTATTGTGATTTCAATCAACAACGACCCCAATGCTCCCATCAATGCTATTGCCGACTATGTAATCAATGGCGATGTTGAGCAAGTGATTCCTCGCCTGATAAAGTATTATAAAAAGAACTCTAAGTAAAAAAACAGTAAGACAGAAATGGCTAATTTTTATACCGACAATAAAGCGCTTCAATATCACCTTAATCATCCGTTGATGAAGAAGATTGTTGCGCTCAAGGAACGCAACTTTGTTGATTGCGAAAAATATGACTATGCTCCTATCGACTTTGAGGATGCAATGGACTCATATAACAAGGTGCTTGAGATTGCAGGTGAGCTTGCAGCAGAGGTGATTGCACCTAATGCCGAATCGGTTGATGCCGAGGGTCCTCATGTGATTGACGGCCATGTGAAATATGCCGAGGGTACACAAAAGAACCTCGATGCCATCAATCAAGCAGGCCTTATGGGCATCTCGTTGCCTCGTCGCTACAACGGCTTGAACTTCTCAATTGTGCCTTATATCATGGCAAACGACATTGTGAGCCGTGCCGATGCTGGCTTTGAGAATGTTTGGGGATTGCAAGACTGCGCCGAGACAATCTACGAATTTGCCAACGAAGACCAAAAGCAACGTTACCTCACTCGCGTGAGCGCCGGTGAAACCATGGCAATGGACCTCACTGAGCCTGATGCTGGTAGCGACTTGCAGGCTGTTATGCTCAAGGCCACTTACAACGAGGAAGATGGCACTTGGCGCTTGAATGGTGTTAAGCGATTCATCACCAACGGTGATGCTCACATTGCTTTGGTGCTCGCTCGTTCTGAGGCTGGCACAAAAGATGGCCGCGGTCTCTCAATGTTTATCTATGACCGCAACGACGGTGGCGTGATTGTTCGCCGCATTGAGCACAAGCTTGGCATCAAGGGCAGCCCAACATGCGAATTGGTGTTTAAGAACGCTAAGGCTGAGTTGGTTGGCTCGCGCAAGCTGGGTCTTATTAAATACGTGATGGCGCTTATGAACTGTGCCCGTTTGGGTATTGCTTCTCAATCAGTGGGTATCAGCGAGGCTGCTTATCGCGAGGCTGTTGCTTATGCCAACGACCGTAAGCAATTTGGCAAAGCCATTATTGAGTTCCCTGCTGTGGCTGAAATGATTGCCAACATCAAGGCTAAGCTCGATGCATCACGCGCATTGCTCTATGAGACTGCACGTTTTGTTGACATGACTAAGATTTATGAGGATATCGCTCGCGAACGCACATTGACTCCTGAGGAGCGTGCCGAGATGAAGCACTATTCTCGCCTTGCCACTGCTTACACTCCGCTCACTAAGGGTATCGGCAGCGAATTCTGCAACCAGAACGCTTATGACTGTATTCAAGTGCACGGTGGTAGCGGCTTCATGAAGGATTATGCTTGCGAACGCATCTATCGCGATGCCCGCATCACTTCAATCTATGAAGGTACTACTCAGCTGCAAGTTGTTGCTGCAATTGGTAATGTAACCAAGGGTGTTTACGGCGACCAAATGAAGGCTTATGCTGCCGAGGAGGTTAGCGAGGCCATGAAGCCATTGCAAGCACGCGTGAATGCTTTGGCCGATGCTTATTGCGAAGTTGTGAGCAAGATTGACACTGCCAACAAGAACTACTTCGACTTCCAATCTCGCCGATTGGTTGAAGTGGCTGCCTATGTGATTATGTCATATCTGCTTGTTAACGATGCATCGAAGGCTCCTGAACTGTTTGAGGGTAGCGCTAAGGTGTTTGTTAACTATGCTGAGGGCGAAGTTGCTAAGTGCTTGAAGATGCTCAACAATGTGGTAGCCGACGACTTGACTGCTTACGGCATCAAGTAATCAGTGCTAAGCAATATTGTTTTTTTGAATTGAACGGGTGTAATCTGCTTTTTGAATCATAGCAGAATTATCGCCTAAAAAAGACATATTACTGACAAAAAAGAGAGGGGAAGTTGCTCACGCAATTTCCCCTTTAGCGCATCATTTTACGATTGATGTTATGTGTATTAGTTACACTGATAAACGCCGGTCTTTCGCTTCGCGCGTGGATGGCAGAATACCGCGACTGAAGTGCATGCCGAGCAGTTTTGTTTGCCGTTGCCGGCCATGGGATGGCGCTCGTGCAGCCACTTTATTGTCAACAAATAGTGTAACCTTAACATATACTCAATAACGTCTGAATTACACAAATCTAACCATTTATTTAATCATAAAAACTGTTGTTGAACCTGAATTGATAACCTTTGCAATAATATAATGCTTTTTGAGGGCAAATAGTTCAGCGGTATAATAGCGCCAGATGCTTTTTTTAGCAAAATTTTTTAGTTAAATTTGTGGCTAAATAGCCATTGCCGAGGTGTGGCGATGGCGTATTATTATTGAATTGTGTGATTAATAACAAAAAACTATATAAGAATGAAGAAATTTTTAATGCTGTTAGTGGCAGTTTTTGTGACCATTACTGCTTTCTCGGCTGAGTTCACGCTGAGAGATGCTGTGCTGTGGCAAGGAAGAAAAGGCATAGGGGCAGTGACCCCATCAATAGATGGCGAGAGCTATTACCAATTGCGCAACGGCTCGCAGGTGGTGAAGGTGTCGTTTAAGACCGGTGCCGAGCAAGTGGTGTTCGACTCTAAAACGGCACGCGATTGCTCAATCACTCAGTGGAGCGGTTTTGAGCTATCGGCCGATGAGGGTAAGGTGCTGCTGTACACCAACCAAGAGCCAATCTATCGCTATTCATTCACTGCCGACTATTATGTTTATGAGCTGCGTCACAATAAGCTCACCAAGCTCAGTGAGGCAGGACGTGAACAGATTGCCACATTCTCGCCCGATGGCCGCATGGTGGCTTTTGTGCATGAGAATAATATATACATCAAAAAACTCGATTATGGCTCACAAGTGGCGGTGACCACCGACGGCAAGAAGAACCAGGTGATTAACGGCGTGCCTGATTGGGTGTATCAAGAAGAACTTGATATGCTCAACGGCATGGCATGGTCGCCCGACAACCTCACGCTGTCATTCATCCGCTGGGATGAGTCGCAAGTGCCCATGTATCCGTTGCAAATGTATAATGGCGCATGCAACCCCATCAAAGAGA
>JBJECY010000119.1:0-5766 GCA_051871515.1 Muribaculaceae bacterium
TGATGCAAAGTTATGAAAAATATGTTATATAACATAGTTTTAGAAAATATTTTTCTTGAATTTAGAATTATTTAACACTTTGCCCGCTGTTGCCACTGCTTTTTGAGGGAAATAATGCCATCGCCCCGTGGCAACCGATATCCGATAGAGGGGGAGATTGTAACGTCTCCCCGTGGGGCGATGGCAAGCGGTGTGATTAGAGAGTGCGCGTGGCGGGTCAATCCATCACAATGCGCATGTGTGCTTTGGGGTATCGCAGCACCAGGCAGCTTGCTTCAGTGAGCACAATGGCATCGGTGTTGCGTTGACCGGAAGCCTTGAGGTTGAGCGCCTCGGTGCCAAAGGGCAGGTGGCTGTATTTCTGCAAATACTCGGGGTCGATAATCATGCCGCAGTCTTGCATGCCGCACTCGTCGAACACTTCAGAGAGGAGCACATAGAGGGTACCGAACTTGCTTCGCATTTCGCTGAAGTCAATGCCCCATTTCACCACGTTCTCGCCAGCGTTAACCACCTTGCTGTAAGTGAGTTTGTTAAGACGCCCTATGAGAGCCGAGCCGCCAATGAGCACTTTGCGCTTGCTGCCGGCATTGCCGGTGAATGCTTCGCGCATCATATCAACCAAAGTTTCCTCGGTGAGAGAGTTGGCGTTATAGGCAAACTCTTTGCCTGCTTGGTGCCAGATACCCCCGGTGAGGTACACGTTTTCACGTTTTTGCGGGTCGTAGATGATTTGTTTCACCCCAAAGAGGAAGCTTTTCTCCATGCCAAGTCGCATATCGTAGATGGCAGCTTCGCCTTGGTCGTTGAGGGTCCAGTCGGCCTCTTTGTTTGCCATGCGGTGCAGCACTGATTGCTCCACCTGCGCCTTAAAGATTTGGCAGTTCTGCGAGGCACGTTGAGGCAAAGCTTCAAACTGCGGTGTTTGCACATCGAGTTCGGTGGCGGCACGGCCCATGCGCACCAGTTCGGCACCGGCGGTTATGCTGGGCACTATGCCGGTGATATCGCCCGACGTTATGCCGTTGACGGCGGTCACCAGCAGTCCTTGGGTGTCGCTCTTGCCCAACACATAGAGCACCAAATCTTGCGACGATTGAGAACCGTCGGGCTTATATCCCTTGGTGCCTTTCACCAAGATGGTGTCACTCACGTCGAAGATGGCGTTGTTTGAGGTGTTGATGTATCGGTGTGCATGCGACTCGTTGAAGTCGGTGTCCTCCGAAATCTGAATACCGGTTTTGAGGGTGCATTTAGTGGGCTTGGTGTCAACATTGTAGTAGTCAACCACCATGCTGCCCGAGCGTTTGGCTCCTGCCAGTCGCGAGAGCTGGTCGATTGGCGTTGCCATGGGGCGTATTTTGGTGATTTGGCGGTCAATCTCGTTGAGCAGATAGTCGTTTGCCGACTGATGCACCAGGTCGGTGGTTACAGGTCCGCCGGTCACCATCTCGCCGCCTTCGCCTGTTGCCACCAGTGCAAATGCCAGAGTGAGCCCTTGCGCGTGGCATGAGTTGACAATGAGCAGAATGGCTGCGGCAATGAGCAGAACGGCAACCACGGTTTTGCGATGGCGCTTCATAAAGCTAATGGCCTGTTGAGCCACGGCAGCCAGTTTGGCTGTGCTGATGTTGAGTGTGTTTTGCATAAGTGTAAGTGTTTTTTGTTGAAAATAAGTGTGTTGTTTTAAATAAAGATTTTGTGAACAGAAAAAGGTTGAGGTGCGGGTGCCTCGTGATGCTGTGTTTGCAAGGCTTAAATGTCGTCGATGTCCCAAATGCTGCGGCGTGCATATCGAGGCACCACAGAAGCGCGTGCGGCGTGCTGATTGTGAGAGCCGTCAAAGCGGTTTTCAAGGGTAATCTTTTCGTTCTTGCCTCGCAAATATCCGTCGGCATCGGCGTTTTTCACATCATCGTCGTGTGAGAGACCATCGGCAAATGTTTTCACCGTCATGGCATTGACTTCGCCACAGGCAATGTTGCGGCAGAAGTCTTTAATCTTGGTTGTAGCTTCGGGGCTTAGCCCCAGCGCCATTGCAGCATCGTCGATGGCAAGCTCGTTGAGCAGAACGCGCTCGTCGCATTGAGCGGTGTCGCCGGCTGTTGGTGGTGTGGTTTGTTGCTCCATAATGAGAGAATGTGTGTTTATGGGTTTATTAAACAATGTTGATTGATGTTTTTCACGATGCAAAGATGCAACAATGTGATGCGCATGAGTTTATCAAAAAAGTATAATGTGAGATTTGAGGTTGATAATTCCGCCATTTTGGCGTAACTTTGTTTGCAAAATATTACTCTTAACAACAACTCAAATACCTATATGCGATATTTCGTAATTCTATTATCAATGATAATGTTTCTATTGGGCGGATGTTCGTCAACCTCTAAGAGCGAAAAGAGCGCTCAGGCAGTAGATACGGTTGCTGAAGCTCCGGTGAAGTTTGATGCCGATAGTGCTTATGGCTATGTGCAGCGTCAGTGCGACTTTGGCGCGCGAGTGCCCGGCACCGAGGCTCATCGCCTTTGCGGCGACTATTTGGTGGCAAAGCTAAAAGGCTTTGGCGCTAACGTGATTGAGCAAACCGGCAAAGTGACCACTTTTGATGGCGTGAAGCTTGACCTTCGCAACATCATTGCACAGGTGAACCCCGATGCCGAACGCCGCATCTTGTTGCTTGCTCACTGGGATTGCCGTCCGTGGGCCGATAAGGACCCCGACAAGGACAAACGCCGCCAACCTGTGTTGGGTGCCAACGATGCAGCCAGTGGCGTGGCAGTGCTGCTTGAGATGGCGCGAGCCATGCAGCAGGAGAAACCTAACATTGGCGTTGACTTGATGTTGGTTGACGTGGAAGATTGGGGCGATGATGAGGGTGATGACCCCGATTCATGGGCTTTGGGCACACAATATTGGGCACGCAACATGCATGAGCAGGGCTATAAACCCATGTATGGCATTCTGCTTGATATGGTGGGCACTGCCGGAGCCTCGTTCCTACAAGAATATTATTCAACGAGTTATGCGCCTGCAGTGGTGCGCGAGGTGTGGCGCATAGCCGGTGCTTTGGGGCACGGCAATCATTTTATTGACCAGCCGGGTGGAGGCATCAACGATGACCATTTGCCCGTGAACAAAGCCGGCATACCGTGCATCGACATCATTGACATGCGCATGGGTAGCGAATACGGCTTTTTTGAAGGGTGGCACACCACCGACGACACCATGCGCCACATTGACCGTAACACACTCTATGCCGTGGGCCACACGTTGCTCACGCTCATTTATAGCTATTGAAATAGGGTAGTTATAAGGGTTTGCGGCTCAGGGAAAAAGGGAAGTGTGAGGTTTGGCTTGCGGCTCAGTCTTGCTTCACTGCTTGAGCATGCGCCGCATAATGAGTGAGGTGATGAGCGATGTGAATGTGCCAATCACCACGGCAAGTGCCATCACCACCAGCACATCGGTCCATTGCACCATCACGGGGTAGGCTTCGATGATGAGAGTGCTGGCGTTGCCTTGCAGTTTTATGAGCCCGAAATTCTCTTGAATGATGCATAGTATTAAGCCTAATGCTATGCCAATCACTGCGCCAGTGAGCGAAATCACCCAGCCTTCCATCACAAACACTTGCGTGATTTGCTTGTTGGTGGCGCCAATGTTGCGGAAAGTGGCTATGCTGTTGCTTTTTTCAATGATGAGCAGCGATAGTGCGCCAATGATGTTGAAGGTGGCAATGATGAGGATAAAAGCGAGCAACAGGAATGTCACCCATTTCTCTATATTCACCATTTTAAAAGCCTCGGCTTGTTGCATAAGGCGGTTGCTCACCTTGAAAGCATCGCCCAGCGCCTCTTGCAGCTGTTTCATCACGCTTGCCTCGCTGGCACCTTCGCTAAGGCGTAGCTCAACAGATGTGGCCTGCCGGTCGTAGTCAAACAGACGTCTTGCCATGTCAATTGACACGTACATGAGGTTTGCGTCATATTTGTTTTGGTCAATCTGAAACACACCGGCGGCAAACACCGAGTCGCTGCGGAAAGCGGTGGCAGGATTGGCGAGGTTGATGTTTCCGCGCCGTTGAGGAGCATAGAGGCTTATCATCTTCAGGTACTCGGGGCGAGCATTGAGCGTGAGTGCCGGACCCACACCCATCACCGTGTATTGTGAAACGCCATCGTTGAGCATAAAGGAGCCGTCGATGATGGCACTTTTTACGTTAGTGAGGGCATCGTAGTTCTCGGGCACGCCTTTTAGCGTCACCGGCATCTGATAGTTATAGAACATGGCGAGAGCTTGGTCTTCGACGGTGGGCATAGCCACCATCACGCCGGGCACTGACTGTGCCACAGCCACCACACTGTCGCCGTTGTTCATCACTTTGCCGGTTGATGTGGTGATGACAATGTCGGCATCGAGTATCGAGAGTTTGCTTTGTATGAGTTGCCCAAAACCGTTGAACACCGATAGCACGCACACAATAGCAGCGGTGGCGACAATCACGCCACACACGCTCACTATTGAGATGATGTTGACGGCGCTATGCGATTTTTTCGACCGCAGGTAGCGCAATGCTATGTGCAATGGCAGGTTCATGGGCTTTCTTGTTGTGGAGCGTTCGGCTTTTTACTGTTGGTCGGGGTCTTCCTGAGGCTTGTCGGTAGCGAGAAGCGAATCGATGTGCTCAATATAGTCGAGCGAATCGTCGATGTGGAATTGCAGCTCAGGACACTTGCGCAGCTGATAGCGCACTTTTTGTGCCAAAGCATAGCGCACTTGCGAAGCACTGCCTGAGATGTTGCGCAAGATGGCAGCACCTTGTGCCGAAGGGAAGATGCTCAGGTAAACGTGTGCAATGCTCAGGTCGGGCGATATGCGCACTGCGCTCACTGATACCAGCACGCCGTGAGTCTTGGCGGTTTGCTGGCGGAAGATTTCGCTTAACTCTTTTTGTATGAGTCGGGTTATTTTTTGTTGGCGGGTTGTTTCCATATATGTTGTGATGTTTTTTTATTTGCTTAATGTTCGTTTTGTTGCTTGTTGTGCACCGAGGTGTCGGGAAATGCCATTCCCAATTATTTTTTGTAGATTATGGTGAGGCCGTCGCGCAAGGGCAGAATCACCTTCTCCACCGATTTGTCGGCGGCAACCAAGTCGTTAAACTCCAGTATGCCGCGCGTTTGGTCATCAAGTTTCTTGCCCCAGTCAATCACTTTGCCGTCCCACAGAGTGTTGTCGGCGATGATGAAACCGCCTTTGCGCACATGGGGCAATGCCAAGCGGTAATAATCAACGTAGTTGCGTTTGTTGGCATCAATAAACACCAGGTCAAACTGCGTTTGTTGCATCTGCTGCAAAATGTTGCAGGCGTCGCCAATGTGTAGGGTGATGCGTTCGCCCATAGGCGACGTGGCAAGATGCATGCGTATGAAATCCTCCAGTTCGTCGTCTATCTCAATGGTGTGCACGTGCGCGTCGGGGGCAATGAGTCCCTCGGCAAGGCACATGGCCGAATAACCGGTGAACGTGCCCAATTCAAGCACCATTTTAGGCGCAATCATGCGCACAAACATCTTGAGCAGACGCCCTTGAAGATGGCCCGAGCACATGCGCGGACGCAAATGGTAGAGGTGGGTTTCGCGGTCGAGGTGCGCCAGCTCAGACGGCTCCTCGTCAATGTGCTGCAATATGTATTCTTCCAGTTGGTCTTCTACTATCGACATGTTCTGTTTTTGCTTTATAGATGCAAGTTATTTTACAGGCTTT
>JBJECY010000120.1:0-27514 GCA_051871515.1 Muribaculaceae bacterium
GTTGCTCAGGTACTTAAAAACAAATACTAATAACTAAGTTGCGGAATTAAGGTTTTATTCTCCCGCTTCTGTTTAACATCATTTTTGTTGCGTGTGCAAATTATTTGCTCACCATGTTTCTACCTTTGCATCAGATAAGAGAACATAACACCAATAAATAATTAAACATTGGGAGGACAAAACTATGATAGCAACAAGCATATACAACAAGCTCGATAAGAGCGACAACATCTTTGCATCGCTCACTATCGACGGCCGCCCCGTGGCAAGCATCAATCGCTCAAACTTTTGCAGCTTGAGTGAAGTGGTGAAGCTGATGTATCACATAGCCGGACAATTTGCCGGAATGGCACGTCTGCTGATACGCAACCAAAGCCAGGGATGGAGCACAACACTGCCATTGTCGTCAAACAAGCCGGCAAGCAAGCTTAGCAAAACGCCAAGCAAGCCCACTGCCGTGAACGGACAATATCTCATACCCTGGTGACAATGCGGTAATCACATTACAACTGACAATAACCTTAACATCATATAAAACAAAGAAAATGCTGTTTTCAAAACAATACTATTGTTTATGACATCCGAAAGTTTTCATATCTTTCACTAATACCATGAAAAATGCTCTGGTGGCGCGCGCTGTGACGGCGAGAGCCACCTTTTTTGTTGCCCTTTGCACTCGTCAACACACACCCCGTGGGCACGAGCAAACCAAGTATGCAAAAAAATATCATAAAAAATACCATAAGATGATGTGAATAATGAAATTTTTAAGTAATTTTACAATGTTATTTGCACAAAAGTGCATTGATGCGCTGTTATAGATATTAGATGGTGACTAACACAGTTGCCGCGAAACGCTACTTGCGCTCAAAAACTTGACGTGCAAACATGTTTCGACTTAAATTTTTAGTAGAATTATTATATTAATAAGAACTATTATGGTTTATACACAAGAAGTACAACACATGTGTTGTGTAGCAAAGGGTGCTAACCATCCTTCAGCTCCAATACCAGAGGAGGGAAAATGGGTTAGAGCAAAAGAAATCAAAGACATTTCTGGATTCACACACGGCATTGGCTGGTGTGCCCCACAACAGGGTGCTTGCAAGCTTTCGCTCAACGTGAAAGAAGGTGTGATACAAGAAGCTCTTGTTGAAACAATCGGATGTTCGGGTATGACTCACTCAGCAGCCATGGCAGCCGAAATCCTTCCTGGCAAGACCATCTTGGAAGCACTCAACACCGACCTCGTGTGCGACGCTATCAACACTGCAATGCGCGAATTGTTCCTGCAAATCGTTTACGGCCGCACTCAATCGGCTTTCTCTGAAGGCGGTTTGCAAGTTGGTGCTGCTCTCGAAGACCTTGGCAAAGGCTTGCGCAGCCAGGTAGGTACCATGTTTGGCACTTTGGCCAAGGGCGTACGCTACCTTGAAATGGCTGAAGGCTATTGCACTCGCATGGCCCTCGACGAGAACAACGAAGTAATTGGCTATGAGTTCCTTCACCTTGGCAAATTCACTGAAGCCCTCAAGAAGGGTAAGACACCTGAAGAAGCCATTGAAGCAGCTAAAGGCCACTACGGTCGCTTTGACGATGCAGCTAAATATATTGACCCACGCAAAGAATAATTTAGGAGGACAACATTATGGCAATTAGAGAAGTAAAATTTGAATCTCAAGACCGTCGCATGAAGCAAATTCTTGCTGCATTGAATGAGAACGGAATTAAAGATATTGAAGAGGCTAATGCTATCTGCGAAGCTGCCGGTATCGACCCATATTTGACTTGTGAAGAAACTCAACCTATCTGCTTTGAGAACGCTAAGTGGGCATACGTTGTTGGTGCCGCTATCGCAATCAAGAAAGGTTGCAAAAACGCTGCCGACGCTGCTGAAGCCATTGGCATTGGTTTGCAATCGTTCTGCATCCCCGGCTCAGTAGCCGACGACCGCAAGGTGGGCTTGGGCCACGGTAACTTGGCTGCTCGTCTGCTTCGTGAAGAGACCAAGTGCTTCGCTTTCTTGGCTGGTCACGAATCATTTGCCGCTGCTGAAGGTGCCATCAAGATTGCCGCTAAGGCCGACAAGGTGCGCAAAGAACCTCTTCGCGTTATCCTCAACGGTTTGGGCAAAGATGCTGCAAAGATTATCTCTCGCATCAACGGTTTCACCTATGTTCAAACTCAATTCGACTATTTCACAGGCGAACTCAATGTGATTGAAGAACACCCATATTCAAACGGTCCTCGTGCTAAGGTGAAATGCTACGGCGCTGACGACGTGCGTGAAGGTGTAGCCATCATGTGGAAAGAAGGCGTTGACGTTTCTATCACTGGTAACTCAACCAACCCAACCCGCTTCCAACACCCGGTTGCAGGCACTTATAAGAAAGAACGCGTATTGGCTGGCAAGCCTTACTTCAGCGTAGCTTCTGGTGGTGGTACAGGCCGTACCCTTCACCCAGATAACATGGCAGCAGGTCCTGCTTCTTACGGTATGACCGACACCCTTGGCCGCATGCACTCTGACGCTCAATTTGCAGGTTCTTCTTCAGTTCCCGCTCACGTTGAGATGATGGGCTTCCTGGGTATTGGTAACAACCCAATGGTAGGTTGCACCGTTGCTGTTGCTGTTGACGTTGCTACTGCCCTTTCAAAGTGATTTTGATAATTAATTATCTTTGAAATATCAACAATCCCTCTTTGGTCAATGCCAAAGAGGGATTTCTGTTTATTATACTCCGAAGCTTCAAACAGCGAAGCCCACACTGCGACGCAACGGCATTTTCACGATGTTGCTTAAATACTCGTTAAGCCGCACATCTTCGGCGCAAACTGTGCGAAGCACTTCTGCATTAATGCAATCATTCAATCCATATTGACTCGACACCCGCTTTGCCACATTAGTCACAATCACATTCTCAACATATTCGTGCACCCAACGTGCATTGCTGAAACAAGCATCTTTTTTCGACACCACGCTCGCCACTGCCATTTTCAAGGCGGAAACAGCATCGGCATCAAGGCTATAGTCGAGTTCTTCAAGCAATTGCAAAGCAATCAGGGAGAGTTCTTCGGCATTATAATCGGGGAAATGAAACCTGTGAGGGAATCTACCATTAAGTCCCGGATTTGAACTCATCATTTCTTTCATCTCCTTTTCATAGCCTGCAAGAATCACAATCATATCGGGATTGGGTTGTGCCAAAACCGTAAGAAGCGACTCAATCACACGCAGACCGAAATCATTCTTTTCTCCACCATTTAATGTGTAAGCCTCATCAATAAACAACACATTGCCTCGTGCCATACTCAACACTTCGTTGACATTGCTCTCAGTTTCGCCTATATAGCGGCCAACGAGTTTTGAACGCTCAGTAACCACCACATCGCCTTGCGAAAGCAACCCCATTGAATGGAACACCTTGCCAATCATTTTTGCTACAGTGGTTTTTCCAGTTCCGGGATTGCCCGTGAACACCATGTGGTTAGGCATCGACAACGACGACTTTAGCCCTGCCCGGTGACGCATCTCCATAAACCGCACTTTGTTTATTGCAAACGAAATATCTTCTTTTAGGTTTTTCAGCCCTATTAAACCATTCAGTTCGCTCATGCTTTCCTCAAAGCCATCGATACGCTTTTCAAAACTCAAACCTTGCAAATCGGCAACATCAACCAGCGACAATCGCTTTTTAACATCGGCACTATTAGTATCGTATTCGTCAAACAGACGATTATTCAACCTGCCCTTAATGATTGCCATGATTTTGGCATTAATCTGCTGCAACGCATTGTTGCCAAGTCCAAGATTCTTTGAATCGCGCTTAATGACTTGCTGTATCAGCAATTCGGCATCAGGCGACAGTTCATAACTGAAATAGTTAAATATCGACGAAACATAGTGAACCAACTCCATCTCGCTCTTTATTTGATATTGCAAAGGTTCACATCCATTGAAATAACTTTTCAGCATAGGGTATGTGGCAAACAGTGCGTCAACTTCGGGCTTTGTGCCACACACCACAACACTCCACTCAACATCCTTTTCAAGACAGCTCAATATCATTTTCACCATCACAGCATATTGCGCATGCAACAACGGCGAAAAATTCTTAATCACTATACCTTGACATTCGGTTTTGAGCAACGTGTTGAAATCGTCAATTTCATATTTTAAAGACACATTTGAACATATCTTCTCAAAATCAACTTCGCCCAAATCATGCATGCATAGCAATTCCGACATATCGAAATTTTTGTCATAAACAACAAAACAACGGTTTGCCGGTGTATAGGCGTTGATTGAACGATACCGCCATTTCCTCAGCAGGCCCGATTTAGCCGAATCAACAGCAGCATCAATCACGCATGCCACCCCAGGAGTTTTACAAAACGAATCCCATTTCGCCTGGCCAATACTCATTTCATTAATGATTGATTCTCGGCTTTGAGGCACCGACTTGCCGTGCGCAATACATTCAAATCGTTTGCCATCATAGCGGAAAGTGAATGAACCAATCGGCTCACTACAATAGTACACCACAAACGTATATACATCAGGCAGCCAAGCATAATTCGACGGCACATTTAGCCGCAAGCAACATGCACAAGTGCCCTTATCGGTTCCTTTTTTGCCCATAGGCAAATAATCATCGTTGATGCATCTAACCTCAACATCTTCGCCACTAACAATATCTCTTGTAAAATTAAGCGTCACATAGACGGGACTATGTACTGCCCTGTTTTCGTAGCGGCGAACCTTAAGACTTATCACATCAATTGGCTCTACATTTTCTTTTACTGATTTTTCGTCTTTCAAGTCACTCTCTTCTGATAAAACATCGTTATTTGTCAGTGTCAAACGTTGAAGGTGTCTCAAATTATTCATAATCTACATTTTTTATGAAACGCTCCAGCCGGAAGTTTCTAACCGGAACGCTCCGAATAAATATAATACATAATAACACAAAGAATTTAAAAGAGAATCCTTTAAATTCCATACAAGGATACATTAATCAATTTATTATTAATGCAAAACAACACTATGCAACCATTACGTCAATGAACGCAGCAATCCCTGTCAGGAACAAAATGTGCCTTCAGTATTATTGTTACAATTAAACACTTGAGCATCAACGCCACCAGTCAGCAGCACCTAACTTGCATTTTTTGTTTCTGATTTTTGAATCATTATATATTTATTTTGGTATTTAGTGTTTTCCACCATGTGGTGTATTAGAGCATAAAACTTGCAATTGGTTTAATCCACATCAAAAATTTTTTTGTTTCGGAATAAATTTTTCACTGAAAGTTCGTTTTTGGCAAAGCAAAGTGGCGATTTTCAATAAATGAAGGCCCGGCAACAAAGCTCTTTCTTTGACATTATTATGGTAAGTTCAAAACATTTAGGGCCGACTCCCAAAAGAATCGGCCCTAATAATATTACGTTTCAACTAAGAAATTCCGGTTTATATGTATATCACCGTTTGGGCAATTACTCTTCCACGGCAAACATGGGGTCCCATGCCGGCAGCACAATTGGCTTTTGCTTAAACATGGCAAGGATGTTATCAGGAATATACTTCTTGTTAATCACAAAACGGAACATATATTCATTAAACCACTCATCGGTCATCACCACGTTGCCTTTGAAACCGCTTTGTGCGCCCCAGCTGTTTTCAACCATCCAGCGCGTTGGCTGCTTGGTGTTGGCGTCAACATCAACGGCAATCAATGTCATGGCATGTGACGAGGCACTGGCATGGGCAAGTATGCGCTCGCGCTTATCCATTGTGAATTTCACACCAAGAAGCGACTCATAATCAAAGTTTGCCAAGTCGCAAGTGCCAATGCTGCGATTGAGGCTCTTACCCACGTCGCATGAGATGTACATGGCGTTATTATCCTTGATTGACTCAATAGCCAGAGGTTTGATGTCCTCAATAGGCAGGTTTAAGTAAGTCCAATTGTGTCCATCATAGGTGTGACGGTCATATTCAATGGTGTAAATTTTGCCATATTCGCGCGTTGGGTCGTTCATAATCATCACATAATCGTTAGTGAGGTCTTGCTTGCCCCACAGCTCTTGATAGAACGATTGCGGAGTGTAGCTCTTCTCGCTCACAAGCGTGCCGCTATCGTTTTTCATCGCCCAAGTGAACTCGGTTGGAGGAACGCCATAGGCAAGTGTGAGAATACGATACACCGTGCCAAGCATATTCACTTTCTCAGCCTGCAAGTCCTTATCAGCACTGCCATTAGCTGCCATCTTGCGCAGTTGCATGCCATAGTCGCGCAACAGCATCTTCAGCTGCGATGCTATCTGCGAGGTGTTTTCGCTCGACTGAGTCTCGGGCATCACTTCCTTAGGCACCACGCCATATTTCTTCACCAAATCGGCAACGCCGGTATAGGTGCCGCCATCGCTCAGCGGATTGGCAAACAACCAATCAACCGTGCGGTCATCAAAAGGCTTATTGGCAGTGTCAATCACACCTTGCAAGAACAGGTTACTCTTTTCAAGTTGGTCGTAGAAGAACAAATATACTTGAGAAAGTTCAAACTCTGGCAGGCTGTGTGCATTGATGGCTTGCGAACGCAACACGTTAAGCCCGGTGAAGAGCCAGCAACGGCCCGATTGCTTCTGATTGGTAATACCCTTGGTGTGAACCTGATAAGTGAACTCACCCTTGGTGACGCCTTTCAGCGTGCTGATGTCAGTGGCAAGAGTGTTTAGGGCTGTGTGTGCCATTGCGTTGCGAATGGCACGGTCAGTTGCCGTTTGCGGCTGTGACGATAGTTGCTGAAGCACCTTAGGGGTGATGGCGGTTTGTGCCAATGCCACAATGCCAGTGCTCAATGCAAATGCACATGCTATTAATGCTGGTTTTATCATCATAGTTTCTATGTTTATTTGGTTAACAATAATATTTTATTTACTAAAAAATCAAATTCTCGTGAAGCGCAGTTGGCAATGGCTGTCAATTGCCCGCCACAGGCACTTCATAGTCAACAATATGCACCTTCACCTTGAAAGGCGTGGCAGCTCGTCGCGGCTTAGGCCCAAGATAATAATAGAACTGCTTCAGGCGGTCAAACGAGGGCACACTCACCTGCCGGGTTTCGCCGCATTTCAAGTTGCAATTCACCGTCACAGTGCGCTCATGAAGCATGTTGCCGTTAAGGTCGGCATACATGATGGTGAGCGTGAGGTGACCAATGGCTGTTGACGTGTTGTTGGTCACAAAAAACGATTCTTGGCGTTCGCTCAGAGGTTTGCTGAAACCCTTAATAACAACTCTGCTTGGCATGAACAGGCTCCTGAGACTATCGTTGGCGGTAGGCACAACGGGCACTGTGTCAAGTTCCTCAACCTTGGCGCTGCGATTGTCAATCACCATGCTGCCACGCGTGGTCTTTTGCCGAGCCGTCAACACCCCAGCCACCGCGCACACAAGCATCAATGTTATCACAATACGTCTCATGCCAATTATTATTGTTGTGAAAAGGTTATCAGTGCAATTTGTTTAAAGGTATCTTATTACGCCGTTCAACGTGTCATCGCCACCTTGCGACGGAAACAGGCGTTTGAATCCCAACGGGGTCTGATTGCCGTCTTTAACCTCACCTATCATTGACAGGCCTCGGAACAATGTGGGCAAGAAATGCGTTAGGTTGAATCGCATCTTGAATTTCACCCTGGGCTTTTCAAACTTTATCAGCTCTCCGCCGCCATCAATCGTAGCCACCACCTTAATCGGTGAATTGAGGCCCGACCCTTGCAAGCGGCTATAAAGCCACATATTGAAAACATTGCTTTGGGCAGTCTGCTCGGCATACCCAACCACGGTGCCCGGCACAAGCTGATAGTTGCGCGAGTCAACGTAGGTGATGCGGTAAGCGGCATCGTGACTGCCAAGCGAGCCATCTTGACGCTCAATGAGCAGCGTGGTGTGCTCTTGGCTATAATACCATAATCCCTCAATTGCCTGCAAAGGCATCTCGCTGAGGCGGCGCTCAATGGCTTCGGTGCTATAATCACCATCTACCACAACCGATTGCGAGGGCACATCGTCTTGAACCGGGCAAGCATACGCAGCACTGCCGCCAATCAAAATCATGGCTACAATCACCATATATTTGATGCCTACCCTTTTCATGGTTATGTATCTTGCAAGTTGTGGCTGATTATATGTTTTTGCGGAGTTTCGGTTGAGAGTGCAACCCGGCAAAGCATCGCACACTCAATGTCAACCTCTTTCAGGCATCAGTTGGTGGCAAAACGATAAGTGATGCCAAAACTGAGGATTTCCTTAAATTGCCAGAAGTTCCACTTATCATTGCGTGCCGCGCTCTTGTCGTAACGCAAGTGAGTGTAGAACTGGGTTATCAGATTGCGAGTCACATTAAAGTTGAACGTGTTTTCCCAATCGCCTTGCACATATTCGTAGTTCGAGAACACATAGAGGCGGCTCGACCACGACACCGACTGATTGAATTTGCAAGAAACCCTTGCCTCGAGTTTAGAACCCACATCGTGAGCCGTGTGGTGTCCTTCCTTAATGCCGAATCGTGTTGCCGAGGGGTTCTCGTCGCTGATACACATCTTCATGTTGTAAGAAACCGGCTGAATACTCAGGTTGAACGTGCGCCAGTTGTCCTTGCTTGCGTTGTTATACGTGATACCCACACCGACGTTGAGTTCACCCGGGCTCAACAACGAGGTGTTGCGATTGTTGGTGTTGGCGGCATAGTTGTTTAGCACCTGTGTCTTAAACTGCATGGTGGCTGAATAGTACCACTTTTTCACCGCCTTAATACCAATCTGAGTGTTTATTTGCAAAAGGTCGTCGCTGATGCTATAACTGCGCAACGTGTCGTTGGGCGCCGAGTTGATGCCTATCTTATAGCGCACAGTGTTTGAGAACAGATAGTTGGGGTGCAATATCTGGTTTAGCTCCACGGTCCACTGAAAGTCGCCAAGGATATTCAAGTTGTTGTTGCCGCCCTGATACCAGTTTTCCGACATATAGGCTTGCGTGAATTGCAGCGTGGTGGTGAACGTGTGCAGCCAGTTGTGCATCTTTATCTTCTTTGACTGGGCATCGAGCCCCACCTTGTCTTTATAGTCGGGCGCCACAATGCTAAGCGTGCGTTTCTTGGGGTCAACCACGCTGATAAATTCCTTTGGGGCTTCGGGCAACTCACGAGAATTATATATTACAGCCTGAGGGGTGCTGGCAATGGTGGAATAGCGCAGACGGTCAACCTTGTTCAGCTCAGTAATCTCATTGTTAATCCAGTCACGGTCAACATTCAGGGCATAACCGCTGGGCGAATGCCATTGCGCAATGGTATCGGTGCTCAACTTCTGATGACGGAAAATGAGCGGCACAAAGGCATACGACTCGCGCAACTCAATAGTATCAAAATCAAGCGAACGCCAATCGTTGAGTGTTATGGGGTCAACACCTCGCACCACCGCAACTATTGCAGTGTCAGCGGGCAACGAGTCAGACTTCTGAACGATTTTAGTCTGGGCAATTATCTCATGGAAAGTGATTAATGCTACTATTATTGTTATAATGCGGATAATAATTCTTCTCCCTCTATTCATTGTTTTATCTATTTTCTATATTTAGTTGATTTCTTGTGCTGCGCCTGAGTTGACTGCGCTTTGCAAATATAATAAAAATTGTGCAATCACATTGCAAAACGGCACGGCAACTTACACATTTTGTGTAAACCGTACCGTTTTTTACGTCACATTAACACTATTTGTACTATATAAGCACCGCTTCGTGAAAAACGGTTTTGCCCAGTCAACGGCACAAACAGTTTTTTGAAATCATCTGGCACGCCAGCAACTTAAATTGTCAACTTCACACCCACAAACCACGAACGCGGCATCATAGGTCCGTAGATGTAGCCCGAGTCGCGCAACTCGCCTTGGTCGAAATCGTTCTGATAGCTGTTAAACAAATTATGAACACCTGCATTCACCTGCATAGTGACATAGTTAAACGCCTTGATATCGTAGGAAAGTTTCAGGTTTGCATCAAGAAAGCTTGGGGTGTCAACGGCAATGTCAACGTCGGTGCCCGAGCCTTGCAAGTGTTGCACCATCATGCTACCGGTGTAGGTGGCAGTCAGCGCTGCCGTGAATCGTTTGATGGGATTGTATCTTAATGTGGCATAGCCGTATAAGTCAGGCGTGCGGAAAAGCTTTTTCTCTGCGGGCACAGCTTCATCTTCACTCCAATACTCGGGCTGATTATATCGGCTGCGCTGATAGGTGGCACCCAATTGCACTTGTAGATGTGAGCTAAATACCGCTTTTGCCTCAAGGGTTGCTCCCCACACCTTTGCGCCATTGCCATTATATCGCTCAAGCACCTGATTGCCTTTGGCATCATGTTCTTCAAGCTTGCGCAAGGCAAACACGTCGGTAAGGTCGGTGTAGAACGCCTCACACAGCACATTGGTCAGCACGCCGCCAAAATTATGATACCAGTCAACCGAGGCGCTCACGCTCTGCGAGCTTTCTTCTTTAAGACCGTCTGCAAGAATGGTGACCACACGGTCGCCTCCCACCACTGCCACATGGAAATCTTCGTCATAGGCTTGCGGCGAGCGGAATCCTGTGGAATACGACAATCTGAAATTGAGTTTCTCAGATGGGTTGAAACGCACATTAGCGCGCGGCGACACTATCACATGGTCAATGAGCGAGTGTTTATCAAGGCGTGCGCCAACCAAAAAACCCCAGCGATTGGTGCGCCACTCGTTTTGCAAATAACCTGAATAGATGTTCACTTTCTGCGTCACGTCATGGTCATATCCCAATGTGACATCGTTGAGGTAATTGTGATTATACTCAATTCCTGCCACCAATTCAGAGGGCATAAACCATAATTTATCAAACTGATGGATGTATTGAGCACCGCTCACCACCACCAAATCTTTAGTGGTGCCATAAGCATTCTCATCCATGCCGCTGCCGTAATAGCTATTGCGGCGAGTGTTTTGCATTGATGCATATAAGCTCAATCGGCGTGTATAATCCCTGTTCCATAACCCATAAGTGAGGTCGGCAGCGTGTATGTTATGGTCGGTTTGCTCTGCCACATTAGCCATGTGTGGTTGCAAATTGATGTTATCGCCGCCGCGGCGGTATTCATGTGTGCCATGATACTCAATGGTGAGCTTCGAGGCATCAGAAGTGCGCATATTGGTTCTGAGTCCAAACACTTGTGTTTTTAGCATAGGCACCTCAGTGTAGCCATCACCATCGTGGTCATAGCCATCACGCACGCGGTTCTGACCATATATCATAGCACCCACCTTTTGATTGTCGCTCACAATCGAGGCGTTGGCTGTGGTGTTGTTATCGAGCTTTGAGCCACAGCCCACCGAGGTGAGCGTGTGAGCCACCTCAGCCGTATTGATGAGCGGGTCACGAGTGATGATATTCACCGTGCCGCCAATGGCGCTTGAGCCAAACAGCGCCGACCCGCCGCCTCGCATCACTTCCACGCGCTCAATCATGTTGGCAGGAATCTGCTCCAAACCATAAACACCGGTCAATGCCGAGAACACCGGACGTGAATTCATGAGTATTTGCGAATAATGCCCGTCAAGACCATTGATGCGCACCTGTGTGAAGCCGCAGTTTTGGCAATCGTTCTCAACTCGCACTCCTGGCTGAAAATTCAGTCCGTCGGCAAGGCATGTAGCGCTCACCATGTCAAAGGTCTGCGCGCCAATCACGTTCACAAGGGTGCTGCTATTGCGGCGTTTCACTTCGCTCTTATTGCCGGTAACCACCACCTGCTCAACCTGAAAAGCATCGGTTTCAAGTTCAAAATTCACCTCGGCGGTGTGACCTTTGCGCACTTTCACGCGCTTAACAGCACCCACATAGCCTATGCCGGCAGCTTCAATTTCGTAATCGCCTTCAGGCAGATTCTTCAAGAAAAAATGACCTGTGGCATCGGTAGTGGTGCCAATATTGGTTTTTAATAATCTAATGGTGATATATGCAATGTGTTCTTTTGTGTCTTTTTCAATGGCGTGGCCCGAGATGTGGGCATCGGTGACTTTTTGAGCGCACAAGCAGGCGCATGATGCCAGTGCAAAGAGCACTGGTAAGCACTTTCTTATGATGTTCATTATTCTTTTTTTCGATTTATTATTGTGAGTAATTACTGTTGTTTTTTTTACATTTCACACCCATAAAAAACATATATTCTCAGTTGGGTGAACAGCTGCGGCAATATGTTTGCCTGTAATGCACAATCTTCGCTGTGCAATGCTATCACAATAGCACGGCATAGCGTTTAGAGTGCAACGAAATAAAAAAGCTGAAGTTAATACTTATGAAAATAGTAATTACCCACGCGGCGGAGCACGCAAATCAGAACCACGCTGAATTGACAATTGTGGTTTAACAACAAATTGCTCGGCAACACTCTCAATCACAAAGCACACCGGTGCAAGCCACACCTCCTGATGTTCACAAGTGAACGTGGCATGGTTTATTTGCGCTATAGTGTAGATGGCTTGTGACGAGCTGTGATGAGCCTTGGCGAAAGGGTGTGAGTGCCACACCTTCACATCGCCCACATAATGGCTGTGAAGGAACAGCGTGCTTCCGCAATACCACTCACCCACTGCCAAAAGTAGCAGCAAGGCAAACAGACGTTGCTTAATGCCGATATTTCTATGTTGTACACTCATTATTTGTTTGCAAAGTTAGCAAAAATTTTGCTAACTACCCAGCATTGCTACCATCATTCGGCAGCAACGGCAAGTTTGCGCGACTTGGTAGCATAATGTGTGCCATCGGTCGAGACGCTTGCACGGTACACATATATGCCGCGAGGAACTCTCCTGCCGCCGGCATCGGTGAGGTCCCAGGTGATGGGGCTTGATGTGTACATATCGCTGCTGGCGCGTTGTGTGGTGCTCCACACCTCACGGCCCATCAAGTCAAACACTTGCAAGGTGATGGTGAGCAATGCCTCGGGGCGATTATGTTTCACATAGAATACCGCCTCGGTGACAGCCGGATTTGATGTGGTATATACGTCATATAGCTCAGGTTTGAGGCCTTTCACCACATTAAATTCTATGGTCTTTTCGCTCGACACGTTCCACACGTTCCACACCTTGAGTCTGAGCTTATGCAAACCCGGTGTAAGGTCACTCAGCTGATAAGCAATAGTGCCGGCATTGCCGTTGCTCTCAATAGTTGGGGTGAAGAACGATGATACATCACTATACATGTTCACATCGTCAACCAAAAGTGTGATATCATGTCCTATGCCGCCCGACGAGAAGTTTATTCCGTTCTTATCATAGATGTCTGCCAACACCAACGGCGACTCGTTGACGTTATCGCCATCGGCAAACGTGCTGCTATTGAGCGCCAGCAAACGTATCTCAGGCCCTACGGTGTCGGTTTCAACGGTATCGTCGAAGCCATAGATATAGAAGCTATCGTTGCTGCCCAAAGCCTCTTTGCGCAAGGTGTTATCGTAAGCATAAAGGCACAGACGTGCAGGGCTGTAATTGTCAAACGACCCTACTGCCGACAATTCGCTTGGAATGGTGATGCGCAAGGTGAATCTGCCGTTTTGCACCGAATCAGATGCTATCGCCAACCTATTTGAGCGGTCTTGATAAACGTATTTCTCGCCATCTTCGCCGTAGCCCAAAGTCTCAACGCTCTGCTCGGCATCGTAGAGTGTCGATACCACAGCGCCGTTGAAATCGGTAGCCGGCTCTCCATTGCCGTCAACAATGCTGCCTGTGAAAGTGAGCGTTTGGCGTGCCTGGAATGTGGGCATATTGTCATCGTCAATGCTGTAACCATTGATTGTTTCAACCTTGGCAACATAGTCGGGGTAACACAGCTTCATGGCAGGGTCGCCAAAGAGCACATAACGCAAGCGGTTATCGTCGCGCACTTCGTTTTTGCCAAGGCGCACAAACTCGCCAATGGTGTAGTGTTCGCCATTCTCGTTGTGTGCAAAGGCATATCGGGCTATGGCGTTATTGAGCGTGCCGTTGTTGGGGATGTAAGCCAATCGGGTTGACGACAGCTCGGCTATCACGCCGCTCTGTTCGTTGAGATACATAACCTCACCGCCCGAAGTCTCAAATGCATCAAATCGGGCAAACGAACATGTGGCTGCAAACAAAAACGGCAATCGCTTATTATAGAAGTTGGTCACATCATACCATGTGAGAATCTGCTCTCCTGTCCAACTGGTGGTGTTGGCATGGCCAATGAAACTGAGCCAAAGCATACCCTCATCAAATTGTCTATACAACTTGTCGCGGCCCACCTGACACACTCGAGAGCCGCCGCTGCTCTTGTTGTCGTAAGCGTCAACATAAATGCGGTTGAACTGATAATCTTCAGCGCCGTTGCTTCCATAAAGCCCAATGATTGATTCGGCTTGCTTCATGTGTACGGCACTGTTCTGGTCATCAGCCAACACTGTCACAATGCTCTTCCATGCGCCATAATCGCGGTTCTCAACATATTTATAGAGCTTATCGACCATCGCCTTTGCCTCAGTCACGCTTTTCACAGGCATGCGCCCCACGGCAATAGAGAGTTTTGCACTCGACAGGTTGTTGCCCGAGTAATCATCGAGCATCACAAAAATATCGTCGGTAACGAATGAAGTATATTCATTGGTGCTTTCTTCGCTTTGATAGGTAAGCAGCATTGGATATTGCGTAACTTTCACCATATCAGTCAAGACACGGTTGTCAAACGAGCCGTCGCCCATCAACAACAGGTATTGCAGCTTATGGCCTTCGTCGTCGGCTCCGCGGTCATAAAACATCTTGCACATCTTGCGGTAAGCCATAGCATCGGGCGTGCCCGACGAGAACTCGTTGAACACCTTAGCGTCTTCCACCACAAGCACGCGCATACCATCGTTCACCTCATGCAGCGTTGCCACACGACGTGCCTGCGTAGCATATTCAGAAGGGGTGATGATAATCATGTCGGGGGTCAACTCGCCATGTATATTTTGTTGCTTCACGGTGCCTTTATATTGCGGTGCAGGCAGCGAAGCAGTGGCATCAAATGCCACATAAGTGCGGTCACCGGTTAACGAGGGCGTGAAACCGATGCCGCCGTCAACGCTCTCACACGCCATTTCAACGGGGCTAACCACATTGGTCACATCCCACACATGAGTGTTTTCGTTGCCGCCGTCAATATGAAGCGCCACATCGCCACCGTTGTGCGCATAGCGAAACACAAGCGCGCCATCACGCATCGCCAAACGGCGAGTGTAATTCACCGTTATATAATCGAGCCGTGCAGTGTTGAGTGCACCGCTATACGACAAACTCACAGAATAAGAAAAATCATTTGCCGAACCGCCCAAAGAGAACGATTTAACCGTATTGGCTACTCTCACATGCTGATATTCGCTGCTCACCTCTTCTATCTGGTCGTTGGTGCTGCTTGCAAGTTGAGTGCCGTTGTATCTGAAAAGTAATCGGCTCTGTGCGCCCTTGCAGTTAACGCCAAATCGCGTGAGCACCTTTAGTTCGCTATCTGCAACATAATCAGGTACTTCGAGCTTAAAAGTCTGGGTGCTGTTGTACCTAAAGTCCTCGCCAAAAAGCTGACGACCGGTCTCGCCCACCGAGTAGATATCTTTCTCGTAGTAACTGATGTCGGTGAATGTGTTCACAATATTCCCACCGGTGCTCATTCCCACTGACGACTGTTCAGGGGTTGCCGTCGGGGATTCGTCTTCTTCATCGGTGACAAAGTAGCAGGCTTCAACGGCGTATGCGTGTTGCACTTGCTCGTAAGTGAGTTGCGTGCCCGTCTTGATTGTTACAGGACCTTGGGCATAAAACACTATTGCGTTATCGCTGCGATAGGTTGGCACCTCGGGCAAATCGTCAATATAATTGCTCTCGGTGAGATATTCTGATATCATTGCGCCGCCATAGCCGTACACTCGCAGCTTGCTGAGGTCAGAGAATCCCCATTTCTTGGCATCGCTCGCCGTGATGCGATAAACGCCTGATTGGGTGACGCTCACCTTAACCCAACGCCCCGACGACAGCCGCGACTGGGCGGCATAGCTGTCAGCGCTGAATGCCTGTGCCACGTCTGTGCCAAACAGCATTGCGCAAGCCAACACCGTCACACACCTTATTATATTGTAAACATTTGTCATAAGCTTCGTTTCTGTTACTCTATTCCACAATGGTGAAATTTTCCTTAATCATTTCAGGAGCAGATAGGCGCTGGCGCACACACCACTCCTTATCAATATTTTAACGCATCTTATTGTGTTTTATTGCATCAAACATTTGCCCATGTGCCAATTTATTTATACCTTTCAGCAGCAAATGCCACCAAGCCTCGCCGGCATTGGCATAATCAATTTTTATATGAGGCTCAACAACAACCCACTGACTAATTAAAGAATCAATAAAAACCATAACATTCATTTTATGAAAAAAGCAAGCCTGATTGTAGCACTCACAGCCATTGGCGCGCTGCTCACAAGCAACGTCAAGGCACAGGAGAGCGACTTTGACCTGAGTTCACAACGCTCTGAGAAACAAGACGTGATGGAGGTTCCCGGCAAGAAAATCAATCATAACGGATTGATTATCAACCCCACTCCCCATCAAATGAACATCAATTCGCAAGCCACACTTAACGTGGCCAACGGATTCAACTTTAAACTACCCAAAAACACCCTTACACGCCAAATTGCCGAAAGCGGACTGAAAAGCGATGCCAACGGAGTGAAAACCACCATAGCATTTGGCAAAAAAGCCTCGGCGAAAAAAGGCGTGAAGCAAGTCACCGGCGCTTATCAGCTCACCATCACCAGCAAAGGCATTGACATTTGCGCCTACGACGAGCGCGGAGCTTTCTACGGCTTGCAAACATTGCGTCAAATAGCGCAATCGCCTGTGGCTAACGATGGAAATCTGCCGCTCATCACCATCAACGACTACCCCGACCTTCCCGACCGCGGAGTGGTTGAAGGCTTCTACGGCACACCGTGGTCTCACCAAGTTCGCCTCTCACTCATCGACTTCTACGGCAAATTTAAGATGTGCACCTATCTCTACGGTCCTAAAGACGACCCCTACCACAGCTGCCCCAACTGGCGACTGCCGTATCCCGAGAAAGAGGCTGCACAAATCAAAGACCTTGTTGACGCCTGCAACCGCAACTATGTTGACTTTGTTTGGGCAATTCACCCGGGACAAGACATAAAATGGAACGAAGATGACTACAACAACCTGGTTAATAAATTCAACCTCATGTATGACCTTGGCGTGCGCTCTTTTGCCATCTTCTTTGACGACATCTCGGGCGAAGGCACCAACCCGGTGAAGCAAGTGGAGCTGCTCAATCGCCTCAACAAGGAGTTTGTGCTTGCCAAGGGCGATGTGGCACCTCTCACCGTGTGCCCAACCGATTATTCGCGTCTTTGGGCTAACCCAACGCCACAAGGCAGCCTTGCCATCTACGGCAACACTCTGCATCCTTCAATCAAAGTGTTCTGGACGGGCGACGTGGTGTGCAGCGACCTCACCAAAGAAACCATGGAATGGCTCAACACGCGCATCAAGCGACCGGGATATTATTGGTGGAACTTCCCTGTAACTGACTACGCTCGTCACATCATCATGCAAGGTCCAACCTACGGGCTCGACACCTCACTCACTGCCAACGACCTTTGCGGCTTGGTGAGCAACCCAATGGAACACGGCGAAGCATCAAAGTTGGCTCTTTACGGCGTGGCTGACTACTGCTGGAATATTGCTGATTACAATCCTCTTGACAACTGGGAACGCGGACTTGCCGAACTAACACCCGAAGCACTCGACGCTTATCGCACTTTTGCCATCCACTCTTGCGACACCGAGACCGGTTACCGCCGCAGCGAATCGTGGGAAACCGAGACTTTCTCAATCGACAATTTCACCGAGGAACAATATCAAAACCTGATGAACGAGTTCAAGAAAGTTGAAAGCGCCGAAGCCACCATGAAGCAAAATTGCACCAACAGCTTGCTAATGAACGAATTATCGCCTTGGCTCAGCGAGTTCACCAAACTGGGACAACGCGGCATCAAAGCCTTGCAACTGCTCAAACTCTACAAAAACGGCAATTACCCGCAATTCTGGCAAGGATATGTTGATAACCTCATGACAGCCGAGGCTCGCAAAGCCTATGAGCAACACAAAAGCGGAACCATGAAGCTGCAACCGTTCTATGAAACAACAATGGACGACCTGAGCGACCATTTCTTCCAAGCCGCGGCTAAAACACCGGCTTCAACGCCTAAGGGAATTGGTTCTTTCCCAACTCTGCGCACCACACAAAGCAAGCTTATGCTCGACTCCGACACCACAACCTATTATCACTCGGGCAAAGGAATGAGCAAAGAGGGTGGCGACTGGGTTGGAGTTGACCTTGGGCAAGTGATTCCTGTTTGGCAAGTGAACATTTTGCAAGGGCGCAACTCGGTTGACGACGTTGACTACTTTGACCATGCCACTCTTGAGTGCTCAGCCGACGGAAAAACATGGCACACTCTCATTGCCGAGATGACCAAGCAATATGTGATTAACTGGGAAGGCGAAGCCGTTAATGCCCGTTATGTGCGCCTGCGCAAACTGCCTTCACAAAAGGCCAATTGGCTCTCAGTGCGCTCGTTTGTGGTGAACCCCATCAGCGCCAACCGCTTGGGATTCAAGATTTCAGCCGAGCAACCAGAAGCAGCGCTGCGCGCCTTTGACCGCCTGCCTGCCACAGCCTATAACCTCAATGGCACAATGACCTTTGAGTTGCCAAACAACAACATTGCCAACTGCGTGATGCTCACAAGGCCACAGAACGGCAACACCGTGACAGTGACCCAAATCAACGGCAACGGACAGGCAATAATCAACGAACAATTCGCCACTCCTTACATCAGTTTCAAAGTCGATAAAAACACAAAATGCATAAAAATCGACGGTGAAACCGAGATTTTTGAGGTGATAATGCAACAATAAGCACATCTGCTCAATAGCATCCCATTAATCGGCGCATGGCATCTGCAAGCACACAAACGCAGGGCTATGCGCCGCGTTTTTTCTCTCGCGCAAAAAGCTCGCCAAGGCATTGCCATCGGCAGGTTTTACACTGCAACCCACTCCGCACAATCAGTCACAACTTGTTAAATTGCAAGTTATCATCACATTTTTTGCTCGCAGTTACACAAATTTTATTAAATTTGCAAATTGTAGTGCGAGGCTGCGCTATGCCGTTTAGCCTCTTAAACAACAAGTGATGAAAAACGACGCCAACAACATATCAAAATCGCTGCTACCGGAGCCCACATTGCGACGTCTGCCCTGGTATTTGGCTTATGTAACCCGCCTGAAGCACAAACAGGTGGAATACATCTCATCAACGCAGATTGCCAAAGAGATATGCGTTGATGCATCACAAATAGCCAAAGACCTCTCGTTTCTCAACATCAAGGGCAAAACACGCATTGGCTACGAAGTGGCACAACTCGAAAAAGAGCTTACTGACTTTCTTGGCTTCAAGAAAGGGCATAAAGCCTTTATGATAGGCGTGGGTAGCCTTGGCGCCGCGCTCATTCAAGATTCAGGTCTGCTGCAATACGGCCTTAACATAGTGGCAGGGTTCGACATTGACCCCCACATTGTGGGCAAGCAAATCAATGGCGTGCCGGTGATGCACATCGACACTCTTGCTCAGCAGCAGCTCTCCTACAATGCCTCTATTGCCGTGCTTGCCGTGCCCGTTGAATGTGCTCAGCAAGTCACCAATCAGGTTATTGACGCAGGGCTTAAAGCCATTTGGAACTTTACGCCTTACCGCATAAAGCCCAACGACAAAATTGTGGTGCAAAACACCTCGATTTATGCCCATCTGGCGCTAATGTACAATCGCATGAACGAGAACAACATGTAGCAGCACGCATCCCTCAGTTTATGCGAATAATCCGAAGATTTTTCACACCTTCAGCGCCAAGCAAGGCATGAGAGCTTTACTAATTAAGAGAAACAATAACAAAGAATGAAGATAATAGCATTTCACGAGAATTATCCCACCGTGGCACAGCAATGCTCAGGCAACGTGCATCTGATGGCCGATTCATCGCTGGCAAAGAGCGGCAAACCTTGGTTTTTGCCCGAATACGCCGATGAATTCGTCTATCATACCCACATCGTTTTCCGCGTGGGACGTCTCGGCAAGAACATCGCCGCCCGGTTTGCTCACCGCTACGTTGACGCAGTTACCGTGGGTGCAACCGTTGAAGCCCCGGCACTTGGCAACGGCGCTCTCGCCAACGCTTTTGACGGCGCTGCCATGATTGGCGACTTTGTACCAATTCAAGACCTGCAGCTCATCACCGCATCGCTCACCAACGGAAGCGTCACCACCACCTATTCGGCTGACGAGATGCTGTGGAAAATCGACCAATTAATCGAATATATCAGTCGATATTTCACCTTGAAGATTGGCGACATCATCTACTCAGGATGGGGCGACTCCCCCACACCACTCGCCATCTCACAGCACTTCATTGGCACAATAAACAATCAAGAAGTGCTAAACATAAAAATCAAGTGACCACCACCCAACATAGAAATTCAAAATAATAACCGCATAAATTAACCTCATATATTATATGAATAACCGCAATCACATTAAGGCATTACTAAGCGTTGCCATAGCAATATGCGCTGCATGGCCATCACACGCATTCAACTCATCGAAATATGCCACCACATCGGCTTTGTCGAGTGGAAAATGGGTAAAGATTGAAGTTGAGAAAACCGGTATGCACCAAATCACTCCCGAGCAACTCGCTGAGATGGGCTTTACCGACCCTACCAAAGTGCGCATCTACGGTCACGGCGGATATCTGATACCCGACTTGCTCGACGGCTCGGCGCTCGACGATTTGCAGCCCGTGCCAACCGGATGCTACAACGGCAAAGTGTATTTCTATGCCAAAGGCTTGGTGAACATGACGCTGAGCCAGAGCACCACTCCACGATACACTCGCACCATCAACCACTACGCCAACAAAGCATGTTACTTTGTCACCGAAGCAACCTCGGCAAACACCGTCAAAGACTACTACACCACAGCCATCTGGGGCACAAACATGCGTGAATCGAGTCTTGACTACTACTATCACGAGAGCGAACTCATGAGCTACAGCAACTCAGGACGCGACCTCTACGGCGAGTCGATTGCTTCAGGCGCAAAATTCACTGTGCCGTTGGTGGCTCCTACTCAGGGCAAAGCGCTCACATTGCAATGCGCCATAGCAGCTAAAGCCTCTGCAACCACCTATTTTAAATGCACGCTCAACTCCGACGAAGTGCCCTTTAGCACCACAGCCACTAAAGTCAGTGCGCCATCGGGCTTCAACACCTACACGTTAAACTCCGATTATGCATCGCTTACGCCCGGGTCAAGCCTACCTGAGCAAAGCACGCTCAGTGTGTCATTCGACGACCCCTCGGCAATAGGAACCGCCTACCTCGACTATTTCATCGTGACATATTATCACGACAACAACCTCAACGGACGCACTCAAATGCACATGGGTTTCAACGACCTTGGAACCTACGACCGCGTTTCAATCTACAACGACTCTGAGGCGCTCGAAGTGTGGGACGTTGCCGACCGTCAAACTCCTTTGAGAGTGCCATTGCGCACACGCACCGAATTAGTCCACAACGATGAACTTGACCTCGACATTGAGCAAACCATCAAGGAGTTTACCTACGGCAACACCGGACGTGCCGAGTTCATTGCTTTTGACCCAAGCGAAGACCTTTACAGCATCAGCTCATATCAAGCCGTTGACAACCAAAACATACACGGCGCACCAACGCCCGACTATGTAATCATCTGCCCTGCCACACTCCACGAGCAAGCCGAACGATTGGCTCAGCTGCATCGCGAGCACGACGGAATGGACGTGATGGTGGTTGACCAAGACCAAGTGTTCAACGAATTTTCTTCAGGCACCCCCGATGCATCGGCCTACCGACTGATGATGAAGATGTTCTACGACCGCAACCCTGAGAAAATAAAGTACCTGCTCATGTTTGGCGGCGGATATTTCGACAACCGACAATTGCTGCGCACCAAAGGCGAGAACTACCTGCTCACATTCCAAAGCCCCGTGAGCTACAACACCATTCTCACCTACGTTTCTGACGACTTCTTTGGCACACTCACCGACAACACGGGCAACAGCCTGCTCAACGAGACAGTGGTGCTGGGCATTGGCCGTCTGCCGGTAATCACCACAGAAGAAGCAACTAACGTAGTTGATAAAGTTGAAAGCTACATCAACGATACCGACTTCAGCAACTGGCGCAACAAGATGCTGATTATGGACGAAGCTGGCGACGAAGACATTCACATGTATCAGGGTGCACGCCTTGAAGACCTTATTGAAAGCACTCACGCCAAGAACATCGACGTGAAGCGACTTCACATTGAGGCTTACACGCTCAGCAACTCGCAACCGGCAAAAGGTGCCAACAACGCCAATGCCTCAACATTGCAATTTGCCAACTTCTTGAAAGAAGGTTTACTCTTTGCCACCTATATGGGACACGGCGGATACGCTTCTTTTTCAAAATCACAAATGTGGACCACCAGCGACGTGATGTCAACTCAAATCACACGCCTGCCAATAATGACAGTTGCCGCTTGTGACATTGCCAACTACGACAGCAACATCCGCGGCATAGGTGAATATATGGTTATCACGCCTAACCACGGCGCCATTGCTTTGCTCACCTCAACACGCACCGTTGAAGCCTCAGAGAACGATGAGCTTAACCGAGCATTCATCAAAGAGCTTTTCACGCTCAACGAAGACACCAACACCCCACGAACACTTGGACAAGCCTATATGCTTGCCAAGCAATCTTTTGGTACCACATCGTCGCGCAACAAGCTCTGCTACACACTCTTTGCCGACCCTGCTATCACACCATCGCTGCCAAAACCATACATCAACATCACAAAGGTCAACGACAACGATGCCTCACAAGACATTGTGCTCAAACCTATGACCAAAGTGACCATCGAAGGCAACGTATGCACAGCTAATGGCGACATCGACAATGAGTTTAACGGCGACGCCACCATCTCGCTCTACGATGCTCAAATGTTCTTCAAAACCACCAACTACAACAGCACTCCATTAGACATCTTCAACAATCGTCAGCTGCTTGTTGAAACATCAGCTAAAGTTGTCAACGGAGCATTCAACGCCACCATCGTGGTGCCAAAAGATTGCAAGGCCGACAGCACAGCACTCATTAAGATATATGCGCGCAACGAAGCCAACGACAAGTTGGTGAACGGCACCATTGCTAACGCCAAATTTGCCAACTACGACGAAGATGACCAGGAGACTATAATTGACACCCAGGCTCCAACCATCAACAAGATGTATATCAACAACGAGGACTTATTTGCCAACAACATCAACGTGGCATCGAACTTCACGCTGCACATCAACGTAACCGATGATTTGGCAATTGGCAACCAGTCAATGACAATTGGCAAGCAAACCTCGCTGACGCTCGACGGCAACACCTTCTACGACGAAGTGCGCGGATTCTGCAACATCAGCAACGAAGGCACCTCAATGGACATTTCAATGCCGATAACCATGATTAGCGAAGGTCCGCACACACTCAAATTCACCGTTTACGACGCAGCCGGCAACTCAGCATCTCGCTCAATCTCGTTTATTGTGGTTGAATCGCAAACATCATCGGCAATAACTGCCGACCGCGACATTGCCACCGACAAAGTGACATTCTCCTACAACCACAACTTCTCGAGCCAGCCCGATGTGAAAATCTATGTGCTCAACTCACGCCGCGAAGTGGTGTGGAGCCAAACCACAACAAGCAGCTCTTGTGAATGGAACCTTACCGACAACAGCGGTAAGCGAGTGCCAGCCGGAGTGTACCAATACTTTGCCACCGGCACCACCAACGCACAAAGCTCAGGCACAGAAATCAAGCAACTGGTGATTGTTGACGAATAAACATTGGCGAGCCTCGGCGGGAAGAGGCAGTCAAGGCATTTAGCCTAAAGCCACCCCACTACGGCACACCACCTATAATAATAATGCTGCAACACAAATGGCATCTGCCACAAGCGTTGCAGCATTTTTTGCATCATCACCTGCCAATAAACGTCACATCACCACTCTACTGCAATTGTCTCCCTTTTCAGGCTAACCTATTGCCAAAACACTGTTTTTGACACCGTTAATCTCACTTTTTGCCATCCGTAACCAAAAATAACAATCACTTAACACAATAAAACCCACGCAAATGAGTTTATAAATTATGATTATACATCGGAAAACTAAGCAAATGAAACAAAAGCTTCACATAGCCGCATTGCTATTATTGGCAATAAGCACAGCCGGAGCCGCAAAGGCAGATGATGGCATTAAGAACGAATTTAACCCCATCACCACAGGTGTAACCTCGCTGAGCATCACCCCCGATGCCCGCGGTGCATCAATGGGCGACCTCGGTGCTGCCACCGACCCCGACGTGAACTCACAATTCTGGAACCCCTCGAAATACGCTTTTGCCTATAGTGGCGCAGGCGTATCGTTGAGCTACACCCCTTGGCTTCGTAAATTGGTAAACGACATCTTCCTTGCCAACCTGGCAGGCTACTGGAAAGTGGGTGGAGGCGACAACCAAGCCGTGAGCGCTTCGCTGCGCTATTTCTCGCTTGGCGAAATCACATCGAAAGACTATGAAGGTGCAGTATTATCGAGCATCAACCCCTTTGAAATGGCAATTGACCTGGGTTACTCGCGCAAACTCTCAGAGAAATACTCAATGGGCGTTACGCTGCGATACATCTACTCTGACCTTGGCTTTGGCAGCACATCGCAAAGCGAGCGTTCAAAAGGGTCATCGGCTTTTGCTGCCGACATCTCGGGCTACTACACCACCTACCCCATCATTGGGCGCAACGAGTGCCAATGGTCGTTGGGATGGAACATCTCAAACATAGGTTCAAAAGTGGGTTATAACGGCGGCAACGACCCTGCATTCTTACCAACTAACCTACGACTTGGTACCGCATTCACATTCCCTCTTGCCGACTATCACAACCTCACCATGTCAGTTGACCTCAACAAGCTGCTTGTGCCGGCACGCCCGCGCAGCTCCGACTATGAGGACAACGAACAATATGAAGAGGCTCTGCAAGAGTGGAAAGACATGTCGCCCATCTCAGGCATCTTCAAGTCGTTTACCGACGCACCCGGCGGGGCCAAAGAAGAGTTGCGTGAAATCAACTATTCAATAGGCGCAGAATACAGCTACAACCAACAATTCTTCTTGCGCGGAGGTTACTTTCACGAAAGTGCCTACAAGGGCAATCGCCAATACTTTGGCTTTGGTGCAGGATTCTCGCTCAACGTGATTAAGATAGATGCCGCTTATATGATTGCCACGGCACAAAGCAGCCCTCTCGACCAAACGCTGCGTTTCACGCTGTCGTTTGACATGGAAGGCATCAAGGACTTGCTTGGCGGCCGCAGATAACCGTAGCTAATTATTTTCATTACACATATAAATAACTCACGCATATATGTTTAGAGTAGGTATGGGATTTGACGTTCACCGCCTTGTTGAAGGCCGTGAGCTGTGGCTCGGAGGCATCAAAATACCTTATGAAAAAGGACTTCTTGGCCATAGTGATGCCGATGTGGCAATACACGCTCTGTGCGATGCCATGCTTGGAGCCGCTAACCTGGGCGACATAGGGCATCATTTCCCCGACAAAGACCCAAAATACAAAGGCATTGACAGCAAAAAGCTGCTCAGCGAAGTGAACCGACTCATTGATGTGCAAGGCTACACCCTTGGTAATGCCGACATCACCATTTGCTGTGAGCAACCCAAGATTAACCCACACATCACAGCCATGCAAGAAGCCATGGCTTGGTGTCTGAATTGCAGCCCAATGCAGATTTCGGTGAAAGCCACCACCACCGAGCGACTTGGCTACACCGGACGCGGCGAGGGTATTGCCGCTTATGCCGTGGTGCTGCTAAAGAAAAAACAAAGCGACTTCATGCCTTACACCATGTGATGGGCACACGCCCACTCCACAAGCAAGCCACTTCACTGGCAGCGACAGCTACGCCCTTCCCAACAAGCAAGCCACTCCACTGGCAGCAACAGCTACACCAACTCCACAAGCAAGCCACCCCTCTGGCAGCGACAGCAACGCCTTTCCCAACAATCAAGCTACACCCACTGGCAGCAACAACTGCGCCTTTCCCAACAAGCAAGCCACACCCTCTAACAGCAACAGCTGCGCCCGCTCCACTACTACATGAGCGTCAGCATAAACGGCTCAAAAAAATTGGCAAAGCCAACTAAAACAAATATTTTTTGATTTTTTGAGCCACAAAACCCACAAAGCTATTTTGTTATAAGAAAATAAATTAGTAACTTTGCACCGCATTTTTCCGCAGTAGGCTCAAAACAAGAGATGCCAACAAGCATAGGCATCCGCCTCTCGGGTTAACTTTGTAACATTATAATTTAAATGTACGCAATCGTAGAAATTCAAGGACAACAATTCAAGGCCGAAGCAGGCAAGTATCTGTTTGTCCATTACCTCGGCGAGGAAGCAAAAGCAGGCGACTCAGTTGAATTTGCTAAGGTTCTCCTCATTGATGCCGACGGTGACATCAAAGTCGGTGCACCTACCGTTGAAGGTGCAAAGGTTGTATGCGAAATCGCAGAACCATTGGTAAAAGGTGAACACGTCATTGTCTTCAAGAAGAAAAGACGTAAAGGCTATCGCCGTTTGAACGGTCATCGCCAATACTTCACCAAAGTTGTGATTAAAGACGTTATTGCTTAACCCCCTAAAATTTTAAAAACATGGCACATAAAAAAGGTGTAGGTAGTTCTAAGAACGGCCGTGAGTCAGAAAGCAAACGACTCGGCGTTAAAATTTTTGGCGGAAGCTTTGCTAAAGCTGGTAACATCATCAAGCGTCAACGTGGCACTGTACACCACCCAGGCGCAAATGTAGGTATGGGTAAAGACCACACTCTTTATGCTCTTGTCGATGGCACTGTTGTGTTCAAGACCAAAGCAGGCCGCTCATACATCAGCATTGACCCAGTTCAAAGCGAGAACAACTAAAAAATTGATTTCATTGCCTCTAATGAGGGGGCACTCAAAATCAGTTTCAACAACTCATCAAAGTAAGGGACAGATTGCCGCAGGCAACTTGTCCCTTATTTTTTCGGTCTGGCGACGGCATCTTACTGCGCCATAAACCAACTTTTATCATTCACCTATCAGTTGTTGTCCGCAGATTCTACCTGCAAGTGCAAAATTAGCGAATAAATTTGAAGAACTCAAC
>JBJECY010000121.1:0-85012 GCA_051871515.1 Muribaculaceae bacterium
ATGGTTGGGAAGTTGGTGAGCATACCACCTGGCCAGCGTTCAATAACGTATGGCATGCCTACTGATTGTGCCTTTTCTGAAATCACTTGCTTAGCTTGCTTCTTAGTAGCAACGAAAAGCACGCGCTTTCCTGATTTGGCTATGCTCTTCAAAGCATTTGCTGCTTCTTCAATCTTAGCCTGGGTTTTGTATAAGTCGATAATGTGGATACCGTTGCGCTCCATAAAGATGTAAGGAGCCATTGCAGGATTCCATTTTCTCTTAAGGTGTCCGAAGTGACATCCTGCTTCGAGTAATTGTTCAAAACTTGGTTTTGTTGCCATTTTTTTGTTTGATTTGTTTTTTGTTTACTTTCGTTTTTTGAATTAACCAATTGCGTGGTAGCCATCGGCACTCTCGTGCGTGCGAGTCCACACAATTTCGATACTAAACTCGCTAACAGCGTTATGCGCGTATATATAATAATGTGTATATATTAGCGCTTGCTGAATTGGAATCTCTTGCGTGCCTTTGGACGACCTGGCTTTTTACGCTCAACAGCACGTGGGTCACGTGTCATGAAGCCTTCAGCGCGGAGAGCTGGCTTGTCCTCAGGGTTGATTTTAACCAATGCGCGAGCGATAGCAAGACGAAGAGCCTCTGCTTGACCCTTGTAACCGCCACCGCCAAGATTTACATTGATATCATATTTCTCAGCTACTTCAAGCTTGTTAAGAGGTTGCTTAACAATGAATTGAAGAATTGAAGATGGGAAATATGTTTCGATAGAACGTTTGTTGATAGTGATTTTGCCTTCGCCTTCGGTAACGAATACGCGAGCAACTGCTGCTTTACGACGGCCTACTGCATTAATTCTTTCCATGCTTCAATGATTATTTGAGGGTGTTGATGTCAATAACTTTTGGATTTTGAGCTGCGTGTGGGTGCTCACTGCCATTATACACGTGCAAGTTCTTGATGATTTGAGCACCAAGACGGTTCTTAGGAAGCATACCCTTAACCACCTTTACATACAAAGGATGGATGCCAGCCTTGATGTGCTTGTTCAATGACTTTGCCATGAGAATGCGCGGAGTAGCGCTGCGTTGACCACCAGGATAGCCAGTGTACGACAAATATTCGCGGTCGTCCCACTTCTTGCCGGTGAGCTTCACCTTGTCGGCGTTGATGATGATTACATTGTCACCACAGTCAACGTGTGGAGTGTAGCATGGCTTGTATTTGCCACGCAAAATTTTTGCCACCTTTGCGCAAAGGCGACCCAAAACCTGATCGGTAGCATCAATAACCACCCAGTCTTTTTGAGTTTCTTCGGCTTTTGCCGAAATTGTTTTGTAACTTAAAGTATCCACTTTTAAATTCCTGATTAATAGTTAATTAAAACTTCACAGACACACCAAAGCTCGGCCAAAAGCTCCTGTGGGCCTCTGAATTGATTAAATAATACGGACATAATCGGACTGCAAAGGTACAACTTTTCTTTTAAATATCAAACACTTGCGACTTCTTTTCCCTTAATTTTTTGGAATTTTTTCGGTTGGGATAATAGGTAAAGAGGTGAGTGGTGTTAATTTGTGCAAGCGTGGCTTTTGGGGTGGGCATGGTGATGTGTGTTTCAAGGCGATAATCAACCATGAGGTTGTTTTCTGCGAGCGAAAATAGATTAATTAGGGCCGAATCCCTGTGATGTGGAATCAGCCCTAAAGTGATATTGTGCTAAAGATTTTGCGTGGTGTAAATAAGAAAAACGTGGGGAGCAAAGGGAGAGCGTTGATTACGGTTTCGCTTATGCTCAGGTTTTTCAAACTTAAACAGCTTAGTTGATGGTGAGTTTCTCGTAGCGGTAGCCCATGCGGTACATTTGCATTGATAGTCCCAGATGGAACATCACTTTTTCTACTGCTGCGTACATATAGAATGCCTCGGTGCTTTGTGGCTCAATGCCTTGCTTGCGAATCATGGTGAGGGCAAGTTGGGCACATTCTTGTATGCATGAGGTGAGAGCATTGGCTTCGTTGATGTCGCGTTGCTTTTTGCTGTTGAGGTCTATTCCCACAAGCTCTTGTGTGACGTATTCGTCCATATAGTCGAAACCGCGCTTATCGCGGATGAATTTATAGAGGTCGGGGCAGTCCTTCACTTGGTCCCATGCACCGTCCCAATAGGCAGCGGCGCCCATGCCGTAGTAGATTGCCCAACCTATTGCCACCATAGGATAGCGAGGTATCTCAGGGACTGCGTCGGCCATATATTGTGGTGCCGACTGTTGCCATTTTTCCATCAGTTCGGGCAGGTCGTAGAGCACGTTGTTGAGCATTTGGCGCGAGGTGCACAGTTTCACCAATTGGCGCGTGAGGTTGTCAATGAATATTGCTCGGCTGTAGATGTTTTTGTCGTCCATGTTGTGAGTGAATTTTTTGCAAAGATAATGTCAGAATAGAAGATGGCAATGTTTTTGTGGTAAAAAATGGTTAATTGATGGTTGTAGTATGGATTATTTGGCTAAATTTGCACCTTGAATAGTTTGTAATAACGAATAACGATTTAAATAAAAATATCAGATGAAAAAAGTTTTAATGTTAGCCACGATGGGCTTGTGTGCTGTGAGTGCATGGGCCGGCATTAAAGTGGAGATGAAGGGGCTTGATAACGATAGTGTTCAGGTGAGATGGTATAATCCGGTGAACAGAACTCGTCTTGCTCAAGACAGCATGGTAGTGGCAAACAACGGCAAATTTGAGTTGGCCGATGTGAATGAATCGACTCTTGTTGTGCTTATTCCTCGTGCTGGTGACGGTCGTTCGGCCGCACAACTTTACGTGGCACCAGGTGAGATGTTTGAGGTGAGCATCGCTAATGGCGCTGATGGCCTTGACTTTGTCACAAAGGGCTCAAAGTTGCAGGCGATGATTGATGAAATTCAAGAACGCCAGAGTGCTCTTGGCAAGCAGATTAGTGGACAGGAAGATGAGGCAAAGCGTGACTCTTTGATAACTCAATATTATAAGATAACTACCGACTATGTTGAGCAGAATCTTGATAGTCCTATTACTTTGTGGGCTTTGTCACAGACTGATGTGGCTTTCTGTGAAAAGATGCTGCCAAAGGTGGGCGCTAATGCCCGTACCGGAATGTTTGCCGGCATGGATGAACGCCTCACTGAGTTAATTAAACGCGAAAAAGAAATGGAGGCTGCCAAGAAGCTCACAGCCGAGGGCGAAATGGCTCCTGACTTTGAGTTGCCAACTCCCGATGGCGGCACGCTGAAGCTGAGTAGCTTGCGTGGCAAATGGGTGATTATTGACTTTTGGGGCTCATGGTGCATTTGGTGCATCAGAGGTATTCCACAGCTGAAGGAGAACTACGAGAAATATAGTGATAAGATGGAAATCCTTTCGATTGCATGCCGCGACAAACAGGATAAATGGCTTGCTGCCATTGAGAAGCATCAGCTCAACTGGAAGCATGTGATAAGCCTTGACGTGGTGCCCGGCACCGAAAAACGCGTTGAGGTAATGTATGGCATTGAGGGTTATCCAACCAAGTTGCTTGTTAATCCTGATGGCAAGATTGTGAAACGTTGCGTGGGTGAAGACCCTAAGTTCTACGACGACTTTGCTGACTTGATAAAGTAACGTTATTCTCACAGAGAATGACGATATGAGGCCAGCCGAAGAGCGTTTCGGTTGGCCTTTTTTTGAGATGTAAAATTTGCTACGCAAACAATCATTGCGTAGGTGTGAGATAGTAATGAATAAAAAACATTAAACGAAAAAGTAATTATGAGAACAATTAAAGGTTATGACGTGAAAATTTTCACTGACAATGTAGAAGATGTCGCAATTGCTCAGATTAAGAAATTGCTTGCGATTGATGTGTTCTCTGACAAGAAGATTCGCATTATGCCCGATGTTCATGCCGGTGCCGGATGCGTGGTTGGTTTCACTGGTAACTTGGGTGACAAGGTGATTCCTAACATTGTTGGTGTGGACATTGGTTGTGGAATGCGCGTGGTGAAACTTGGCAAGATTGGTGAGATTGATTATCATGCGTTTCATGTTCACATTCAGAGCAATGTTCCCTCGGGCATGATGAGCCGTGAGGAGGCATGCGGGTTTAAGCCTCTTGTTGGCGAGGAGTTGGAAATATATCGTGAGGCTGATGAGCTGGTGTCGCAGTTGTATTGCTGCCGAATGTTGAAGGATAGAGCGCGCATCAGCAATTTGATTGGTACGCTTGGCGGCGGTAACCATTTTATTGAACTTGATAGTGACGACGACGGCAATGTATATATGGTGATTCACACTGGCTCTCGCAACTTGGGCAAACAGGTGGCAGATATTTATCAGGCACTTGCGGTGAAGCATCTCTCAGTCAAAGAAGAAATAAGGAAAACTATTAAACGCATCATCGAGGAATATAAGGCTGCCGGTCGCCAAAGTGAATTGCAGGAGGCCATCTGTAAGATGCACGAAGAGCAAGGTGCTGCCGTGCCGGCTGTTGACCCCGAAATGTGCTATGTTGAGGGAGTGACGCGTGAGCAGTATCTTCATGACATGCGTTTGTGCCAGCGTTGGGCTATTCTCAACCGCAAGCTTATTGCGCGCTTGCTCATGAAGTTTTTTGCGGGCGTTGAGGCTGAAGATGAGTTTGAGTCGGTTCACAACTACATCAGTGATGACAATATCATACGCAAGGGTGCCATCTCGGCTGCTTTGAGCGAGCGTTGCATCATTCCGCTGAACATGCGTGACGGGGCGTTGCTGTGCACCGGTAAGGGTAATGCCGACTGGAACTGCTCGGCTCCTCACAGTGCCGGACGCGTGCTTAGCCGTTCAGCTGCTTTTGAGAAGATTACCATGGCCGACTTTGAGGAGTCGATGCGTGGAATCTATTCGGAGTCGGTCACCGACCTCACTCGCGACGAGTCGCCTATGGTGTATAAGCCTGCCAAGGATATTATTAACAACATTGGCGACACGGTGAACATTGATGCCATTGTGCGTCCGCTTTTCAACTTCAAGGCATCGACGTAAGTGTGATGGCAAGGTGGGGCGTGGCGGTTGCTGCGCGTCACAAAAAACAATAAAAAACGGGTCGGCTCTCACAGATGATGAGTGAGCCGACCCGTTATGTTTGTAGGCGCTGATGCTTTGCTGCAATGGAATGCTGTTAAAGCATGCGCAATGATTTGTTAGTCAACAATTTCGCGTCCTTCAACAATTGCTTCGGTGTCGCGAGCAATCATATATTCTTCGTCGGTTGGGATTACGCATACAGCCACCTTTGAATCTGGTGTGCTGATGAGAGTTTCTTTGCCGCGAATCTTGGCATTGAGTTCTTCGTCGAGCTTCACGCCCAGGAATGCGAGCGGACGGCAAACATTGGCACGAACGCCAGTTTGGTTCTCGCCAACACCGCCGGTGAACACGATGATGTCAACGCCACCCATCTCGGCTGCATAAGCGCCAATGTACTTGATGATGCGTTGTTCATACATTTGCAAGCCAAGCACTGCACGAGGGTTGCCAGCCTTGTCGGCATCCTCAATTGAGCGCATGTCAGAAGAAATCTCGGTGAAACCGGCAACGCCGCTCTCTTTGTTGATGATGTTTTGCATCTCGGCAGCGCTGATGTTGTATTTGCTCATGAGGAAGGTGAGAGCACCTGGGTCAACGTCGCCGCAGCGAGTACCCATCATGAGGCCTTCAACAGGAGTTAAGCCCATTGAGGTGTCAACGCTCTTGCCGCCCATCACGGCAGTGATGCTACCGCCGTTGCCCACGTGGCATGTGATGATTTTTTTGTCGGCAGGGTCAACGCCCAAAAATTCGCAAACGCGTTTTGAAACGTAGCGGTGGCTGGTGCCGTGGAAACCATAGCGGCGCACGCCGTCGTTTTTGTAGTATTTATATGGAAGGGCATACATATAAGACTTTGCCGGCATGGTTTGGTGGAAAGCGGTGTCGAAGACAGCCACTTGTGGAACCTTTGGGAGCACATGTGTGATGGCGTCAATACCTGCCATGTTCACTGGGTTGTGGAGTGGGGCAATGCCGTAACATTCTTTAATCATGGCAATCACTTCATCGTTGATGAGCATGCTCTTGTTGAACTTCTCGCCGCCATGCACTACGCGGTGACCCACAGCGTCAATCTCGTCGAAGCTCTTGATGCAGCCGTACTCGGCGCTTGTGAGCAGGTCGAGGATGGCTTTGATGGCGCCGTCGTGGTCGGTGATGTCAAGCTCAAGAATCTTCTTTGAGCCATCGGCAAGCTTAAACTTGATGAACGCGTCGGGGAGACCAATTTTCTCAATGCCGCCTTCGGCCATGATGTGGTTGGCCTTGATTTCAATTAATTTGTATTTTACGGAGCTACTTCCGCAGTTGAGCACTAATATGTTCATAAAAAAACAGATATGGGTGTTATTAGATTTAGTTGTGGTAAAAAAAATTCTCTTTTTAAAAAAATATGCTGGATTAGAACACGCTGTGATAGTGAATCATTTCTTAGCATCAATGGCTTGGTTGCAAGTCATGATGATGGTTTTCACTATATCTTCAGGGAAACAGCCACGCGAGAGGTCGTTGACAGGAGCTGCCAAGCCCTGCATGATTGGTCCGGCAGCCACGGCACCGGCGAGGCGTTGCACCAGTTTGTAGGCAATGTTGCCTGTTTCCAGGTTGGGGAACACGAGCACATTGGCTTTGCCTGCGATTGGGCTACCCGGTGCTTTGCTGGCGCCCACCGAAGGAACGAGTGCGGCATCGGCTTGCAGCTCGCCGTCGATTTGGATGGTTGGGTCGAGCTCTTTAGCCATGCGGGTGGCTTCAATCACCTTGGTGACATTGTCATGCTTGGCGCTGCCTTTGGTTGAGAAGCTCAGCATAGCCACTTTAGGCTCGGCAATGCAAGCGAGTTGCTTGGCAGTGCGGTTGGCCGATACGGCAATCTGTGCTAATTCGGCAGCAGTTGGTGCCGGGATTGCAGCGCAGTCGGCAAACACCAGAATACCGTCGTTGCCGTAAGGCGAGCCTTCAGGCAGCTGCATGATGAATGCACCAGAAACGGCTGAGATGCCAGGTGCGGTTTTGATTACTTGGAATGCGGCGCGGAGCACGTTGCCGGTTGAGTTGGCTGCGCCAGCCACCTGGCCATCGGCTTCGCCCGACTTTACGAGCAGACACCCCAAATAGAGAGGGTCTTTGGCTTTCTTCATGGCTTCTTCGCGAGTGATGCCTTTGGCTTTGCGAAGCTCAAAGAACAAATCGGCGTATTTGGCTATTTCCGATTCGTCTTGGGGGTTTACTATCCTGGCTTCGCCAATGTGCGTGAGGTTGAGCTCAGCGGCTTTTTCCATAATCTCGGCTTTGCAGCCAATCAGTATCACATCAGCAATGCCTTCGGCAATTACTTGGTCAGCAGCCTTGAGTGTGCGAGGCTCGGTGCTTTCGGGTAGAACAATGCGTTGCTTGTGTGCAATGGCAATTTCCTTGAGTGTTTTAAATAAGTCCATAATTGCAAAGTTTTATATCTTTGCAAATTTAATGATTATTTTCACATAGCGATTATAAAAGTGGCAAAATTTTTTGCCCGATTGCCTATATTGAAAAATATTTGGCCTATTGAGGCAAAATATTGCAATTATATTTGTAGTATTGTAATCTTTGTATTTAATTAGCGGAATCAAAATTATTATCGCACAAAAATCTGAAACCATTTAAGAATTTAAGAGCAAATTATGCAGGACGAAAAATTTGTAATTGATTTCGACATGAAGAGCGTATCGTCGTCGCTGATATGGACATTTATCTCCACGCCCAATGGTCTTGCCGAGTGGTTTGCCGACTCGGTAGTGAAAGAGGGCAAGGAATTTACGTTCTATTGGAACAAGGCGTCGCAGCGAGCCACCTTGCTGGCTATGCGCACCGGGCAATACATACGCTTCAGATGGGAGGATTCTGATATTCCGCGCAGCTTCTTTGAGATGCGCATCACCAATTCTGACATCACCGGCAGCCGCAATTTGCAGATTACTGATTTTGCTGTTGACGATGACGAACGCCGTGAGATTTCAGAGCTTTGGGCCAATCAAGTAAAAGCGCTCAAGCGGGTGCTTGGTTGCCTTTAGAGTGTTGTGACGTTGCGCGTGAAGTAACGTGTGCCGGGTTAGTGCCGTTTGCGCCTTTGGGCGCGTGGCACAGTGCTTGTGCACGGCAGTAGGCAGTATTTTTATGTTGAGGGAGTAACCGAGTGAGGCATTGTTGTAGATTCATTGAGCCAATTATGCGCGCGTTTGCTGTTGTGTCTATGCCGGGGAGTGATGTTGCGTTTGCCCCGGGGGGCGCTTAGCTGCGTGCGTGTGATGCTGAGAGCTGCGAGATGCTCTGTTCTTGACTTTTTTGACTGTTGACGCTATTCCTGCGGTGCGCTTGGTCACTTCACAAAATTCGTAAAAATGGCTCATAATTAATGATAAATTGCTACTTTTGCAGTTGCAATTCACAATCAACCCAAAAATGCTAAAGATAAAAAGACTACATACATTTGTTTTGCAGACGTTTCTGCCATTGTTTTTCATGACATTTTTTATATGTCTTTTTATCTTGTTGATGCAGTTTCTGTGGCATCGCATCGATGAATTGGTGGGAAAGGGCTTGAGCGTTGACGTGATTTCAGAGATGTTTTTCTATGCTGCGCTCTCGTTTGTGCCCATGGCGTTGCCGCTTGCCATATTGCTTGCTTCGCTCATGACGTTTGGCAATTTGGGCGAGCACAGCGAGCTAACCGCCATCAAGGCGTCGGGGGTGTCGCTGCTAAAGGTGATGCAGCCGCTCATTGTGTTTATTGGGTTTGTGGCTGTGGTGGCATTTTTCTTTCAGAACGAGGTGTTGCCGCGAGCGCAGGTGAAGATGTGGACCATTGTGTTCTCGGTGCGGCAAAAGTCGCCCGACCTTGAAATTCCTGAAGGCTCGTTCTATGACCAAATCCCGGGCTATAATGTGTTTGTGAAGCACAAAAACCGCAATACCGGCACGCTTTATGATATGATGATTTATGACGTGTCGAAAGGCTACGGCTATGCCAATGTGATTTTGGCTGACTCGGGAAAGCTCAGTTTTGACGAGGGGAAAACGCATCTGTTCCTGAATCTATATAGCGGAGAATCGTTTCAAGATATGCGCGACACACGCTCAAACGTGGGCTCATCTGACGAAGGTAAGCTTTATAGGCGCGAGTCGTTCCACGATAAGCAGATTCTCATTCCGTTTGACGCCAATTTCAATAAGCTCGATGAGCAAACCATGCGTTCGCAGTATATAGGCAAAAACATCAAGGAATTGCGCCACACCATCGACTCGGTGAACTCTCGCCTCGACTCAATAAGTGGTGGCATCATGCAGAGTTATAGGCTTAGCTCGGTGGTGGGCATACCAAGTGTTCACTACACCTTTCACGACACCACAAAGGTGATTGACAAGGTTGAACTGCCCAAGCTTAAACGTGCTTTTAACATCGACAGTTTCCGCAATGCAATGCCTGTTGATAAACAGTCGGAGATGGTGAAGATGGCCATGAGCAAGGCTTCACGTGCTCAACAGGACTTTCTGTTTCAGGGCGTGGAGGTTGCCGATGATGTGATGACCATACGCCGCCATGAGATTGAGCTGATAAGGAAATACACGCTCTCGTTGGCGTGCCTAATCTTCTTCTTTATTGGTGCGCCGTTGGGTGCCATCATCCGCAAGGGCGGCTTGGGTACTCCTATTGTGATATCGGTGCTGCTGTTTATTGTGTATTACATCATTGATAACTTTGGGTTTAAGCAGGCTCGCGATGGCCGTTTTGATGTGTGGTTGGGCATTTGGCTCAGTTCAATAGCTCTATTCCCGCTTGGCGTGTTCCTCACTTACAAGGCTATGAACGATTCGGCGGTATTCAACCCCGATGCTTACCGCAATTTGGTGCGCCGTTTGTTGGGCATACAAGAGGCTCGCAAGATTGTGAAGAAAGAGCTTATCATTGATGAGGTCAACGGCGCCGTGGCTGTTGAAAAGTTGCATGCGCTCAAAGCTGCCGTTGATAGCTTTGTGGCCCGTTACCGCCACCGTCAGATGTATCTCACCTATCTGTGTAAAGGCTACGACCGCCATGCCATTGACGATATAATAACTCAGCTTGAAGGCGTGGTTGATTATCTCAGCAACTCGCGTAGCCAGTTGGTGATAAACAAGGCTATGGACTTCCCCATATTGCGCAACTCGTGGATTTATGGCGCAAATGCCAACAAGCGCATAGGTCTGGCTCTGGCTGTGCTGGTGCCGGTGGGCTTGCCGCTGTATCTTATTGGAGCATCTAATCAAAAGACGTTTAAGAATGAGCTGAAAACGGTGAGCCGCGTGTGCGACCAGATGATTGCTCTGATTGAGGAAGAAAAATAAAGCCTTGGCGGTGACGTTTCGCTTTGTCACTGCCTGATAAAAAAGTTTCCCGTTCCGGTTTTACTTAATTACTGATTTTGCGAATCCTGAGCTTTGCCAGGTGCGCATTTTGCCTTCGCTGTCCACGTAGATGAGCAGCGCATCAATGTCGTTGTTGCTTTCAATCATTTTGATGGACTCTTTTTTGCCCAAAGCCATGCAAGCTGTGGCAAGCCCATCGGCATCGGCGGCATTGCTGGCAATGATGGTGGCACTGAGCAGGTCGTTATGCTCGGGGTATCCGGTAAGAGGGTTGATGATGTGCCACACCTTAGTGCCTTCAACCTCGCGATAGTTGCGATAGTTGCCTGAGGTGGCAAGACCTTTGTTGGCGAGCCTGAGCACCACAGCCGATTTGTGGATGATGCTGTCGTTGCTCTCAATGGGTTGGTCAACCGATACGCTCCAGTCGTTGCCTCCTGGGTTTACCCCGTGGGCGCATATCTCGCCGCCTATTTCCACGATGAAGTTGTCAATATCGTTGCGCAAAAACATCTTGCCCAGTTCGTCGCAGGCAAAGCCTTTGGCAATGCTGCTGAAGTCGAGCACTATGTTACTGTTTTGCTTGGTCACATGCCCGTTGGCGCTTACTGTTACCTTGTTGATGCCAACAAAGCTAAGCACGCTGTCAATTTGCTGTTTTGAGGGCAGCTTATTAGCAACGCCTTTGGTGCCAAAACCCCAAAGGTTGACCAGCGGAGCCACTGTGATGTCGTAGTATCCGTTTGATAAGCGATTGATTTTTTTTGAGCGGTTGATGAGGTCAATCATATAGCCGTTGGCGTTTGCCGTGCTGTCGCCGGCATTGATGCGTGCCACAAGCGAGTTGCTGTTGAACATTGAGAGGCTGTTGTCAATGGCGTTGAGCACCGTGTTGATTGAGTCGGTCATGTCGCGTGTGCCCTGATAGGTGATATGGTACTCGGTGTTCCATATCACTGAGCTGATGCGAATGTAGTTTTCTTTGGGTTTATAAAACGCAAAAATACACACCGCAATCGCTGTGGCTATAAGTATGGCGTAGTAACTTGTTCTTCTTTTGTTATTTGAGTTAGTCGTCGTCATTATATAGTAATAAAATAGAGATTATAATGATGCATTGCAATTGCAGCGTTTGGAATATTTTAGCGCTGTGCAACGCATTATTTGTGGGGCATTTATGTGTGGCAAAAGTGACACCGGCAAAAATACCGACGCCAAAATTACGAAAAAAAGTGATATTTTGTTGCAGTTTGTCCTTAAAAAGTTGTCAAAATGGTTTTTTTACGGTTTTTTTTCACTCAAAAAAGTGTGTTTAATTGAAAAAGTGAGTATATTTGGATGTGAGAAATCAATAAAAGGAACCATAAACATAATACTATTTCTAATCATGAAGACTTCTTATGTATTTTTGGCCGATGGCTTTGAGGAAGTGGAGGCCCTAACGAGTGTTGATCTTCTGCGCAGGGCGGGGATTGAGGTTAAAACCGTGTCAATAAAAGAAACCTTGATGGTTACCGGAGCTCATGGCATCAGTGTTCAGGCTGATATCACTTTTTCAGAGGGAGAATGTGCACATAGCTCAACAGAGTGGCTGATATTGCCGGGTGGTATGCCTGGAGCAACTAATTTGGCTGCTCACACCAAGCTGTGCCAGTTGCTGCTCGACCATAATGCTCGCGGCGGCAAGATAGCTGCCATCTGTGCTTCACCAGCTGTGGTGTTGGCATCGATTGGCTTGCTCAATGGCAGACATGGCGTGTGCTATCCCGGTTTTGAAATCATGATGAATGGCTGCACCATTGAAAGCACTCCGGTGGCTGTTGATGATAACATCATCACAGGCAACGGTCCTGCAGCAGCAAGTGCTTTTGCTTTGGCCATCATTCGTGCCACTAAGGGCGACGATGTTGCCAATGAAGTTGCCGAGGGTCTGTTGCTCAAAGAAAAGTGCAGCAGCTCGGATTATTACTATTAATAGCTTTAAACTGGGTTTATAAAACAATATTGTTGCGCCAAGTTGCCTATGCGCCTTTAAATGAGGCGGTTTAGCATGGGCTTATTGTGAGGCGGCAATTGTTGTTGCGACATCGCTCCGGTTGATGAAAGCCTTTTGAGGTGGGGATTGTTCCCTCGCTTCGGTTAATGGGCTTTGCGTCACCAGGAGCGATGTTTTTTGTTGTGTCATGTTGATGTGACGGCATCGATTGCTCAGCTTAAAACCTCTGTTTGCAGCGAGGCGCTGCAGATGATGCTTGTGGCTGATGTTGAGCTTGTTGCGATGGCGATAAAAATACAAAGGGCTCTCATCTCGCGACGATAGCCCCCTTTTATTGAATCAACTTCAGTTAGAGTGTTATTGCAAATTTAGTGATTTTATTATAAATATACCATTTTTCCGGCAAAATATTTTCACGCATCCTTCACAGGGATGAATGTATGCTTGTTGATGTAATCGATAAACATGGGTTTGTAGGTGTCAGAAACAGGAATATACTGTTTGCCAAACACAATGCGATTGCGCTCAATGAGGCGAATCTTGTTGGTGTGCACAATAAATGAGCGATGAACTCTCATGAACTGTGCTTTTGAGAGCTTCTCCTCGATGTTCTTGATGCTCATGAGCGACATCACGGTGGTGTCGTCGTCGAGGTAGATTTTCACATAGTCCTTGATGCTCTCAATGTAGAGGATTTTGTTGAGCGGGATTTGAATGAGCTTGTATTCGCTTTTCACAATCACGCACTCTTCCTCGTGTGGGACGGTGTTCACGGCGCGGTGCTCAAGCTGTTTGATTTGCAGCACCTTGTTGGCCGAGGCAAGAAAGTCAATGTAGTTGATTGGTTTGAGCAGATAGTCAACTGCATTGGCGCGGAAGGCATCAACTGCATATTGTGCATAGGCAGTGATGAACACTATCTTGCAGTGCTTGGGGATGACTCGTGCAAACTCAATGCCATTAAGTTCCGACATTTGAATGTCGAGAAACACTAAGTCGATATCGGTCTCTATGATGGTTTTGATAGCCATAGAGCACGACGAGAAGGATGCGACGAATTCCAGAAAATTGGTTTGCTCAATGTAACTCTTAATGAGTTCTTGGGCGAGAGGTTCGTCATCGATTACACAGCATTTTAATCTTTTCATGTTACTCACAATGTTTTGTTTAAATGTTAATTTCAAGTATAGCAGTAAATTTGTTTGACTCAGTGATTGTTTCCAAGCGGTGCCGGTTGGGATAAAGAATCTCAACTTGTCGCTTTAGGTTGGCAAGCCCAATGCCGTTGCTTTGGTTATTGTCTTCGGGGCTTGGTACATTGCCGGTTTTGGTGATGCTGTTGATGGTGCAGCATCGCACAGTGCGGTTTTGCACGGTGATTGAGATGCTAATGAAAGACAGCTTATCGGGGCTTACGCCATATTTAAAGGCGTTCTCCACGATTGAGATGAACATAAACGGGGCTATGTAGTATCCCACGCCATCGTCCTCGTTGATTTTCACATGCAGCTGAGTGTTGCTGGTGAGGCGCAACCGCATCAGTGCAATGTAGTTGTTGATAAAACGCATTTCGTTTTCAAGAGGTATGGTGCTTGTTTTGTTCTCGTAGAGCATATACCTCAGCAGTTGGCTCAGCTCGTAAACGGCGCGCTGTGCTTTGCTTTGATTGATGGCTATTAGCGCATAAATGTTATTGAGCGTGTTGAATAGGAAGTGCGGGTTTAGCTGGTTTTTGAGGTGGGTTAGCTCTTGGTCTTTGCGCTCGGCCTCAATGGCATTGAGCTCTTTTTCTCGTCGTGCCCATTTCTCGAGCATGCGGTAGGCTATGCTCAAGCCAATGGCAAGGATGAGTATCAAAAGGTCGCGACTTGCAAACCCCACCAAAATCATTTGCCATGAGTCTTCTCGTGGCCGCGGTGGTGGTAGAATGGTGGGGTGCAGATGTAAGTCGTGTGACATGTCAATGAGGTGAATGGCAATTAGCACGGCTCCGGCAATGGCTATGGTGAGCATGTTGTAAACAATCATTAGCCACACTTTGCGGTGCTTAAACAGGGCATTGGGAATAAGAATAAAGTAATTGATATAGAATACTATAATATAGACTACGGAGCGAGCGTAGTGCAACCCCGGGGTCTTGAAATCAATGCTGATGTCCATAAGCATATCGGGCAGCAAAAACACCATCATCACAATGATGAAGTTGACGGCGTAGTTGAGCAACTTGGCGCGATATGTGTTAGAGAGACGTTGCATATTACTTTCTCTTATAACCAGTTTGAAACTTGTTTATGCCATGTAATAACGTTAAAAACGTGATTTTGGAGCCAAAGATAATAAATTATTCGTAACGTATTGCCTCAATGGGGTCAAGATTTGATGCTTTTTTTGCAGGGTACCATCCAAAGAACACTCCTGTGAATGTACACACCGCAAAAGAGAGTATCACAGAATAGGCCTCAATCACAATAGGCCAGTTGATGAACACTTTCACCAGCATTGACACAAGGCAGCCTAACATCACACCAATGAGGCCGCCGGTGACGCTGATGATGATTGACTCAATGAGGAATTGCATCATGATGTCGCGTTGGCGAGCGCCAATACTCATGCGCAAGCCAATTTCACGAGTTCGCTCGGTGACTGAAACGTACATGATGTTCATGATGCCAATACCGCCCACCAGCAGCGATATGCTAGCCACGCAAGCCAGCAGTATGGTCATCATGTCGCTTGTTGAGTTCATCATGCTGCTAAGCTCTTGTTGCGAGCGCACGGTGAAGTCGTCGTCGTCGCTTTCCTTTAGCTTATGGTTGGTACGCAGCACGTTGGTGATTTCTTCAATCGCCTCGGTGGTTTTCTCCTCGGTTATGGCTGAGGCAAAGAGCCCTTGAATGTAGTCGATGGCGAGCATGCGCTTCATCACGGTGGTGTAGGGGGCAAGCACGCAGTTATCTTGGTCCATACCCATGCTGTTGTAGCCTTTAGGCTGCAAGGTGCCAATCACGGTCATTGGTATGCTGTTGAAACGCACCACTTTGCCCACCGGGTCGCTACCGTCGGGGAAAAGGTTGTCAATCACCGTTTGACCCAAGATGCACACTTTGGCAGCGCTTTTAATGTCGCGCTCGGTGAACATTGAGCCTTGGTTGATTTTTAGCTTGCGAATGTCAAGATAGTCGGGCGAGACGCCGCTCACCGATGAGGGGTAGTTGTTTGACCCGTAGATAAACTGTCCGCTGCTGCTCACGTTGGGCGAGATGCCGGCGAGCATGGTGCTTTGTTGCACCAGCGACTCATAGTCGGCGGGTTTAAGGGTTTGCATGTCGTCGGCGCTTTGGCGCACACCGCCGCGGCTCTCGGTGCCGGGGTGAATCATAATCATGTTTGAGCCCATCTCAGAGATTTGCTCGCGTATTGATTGCTTTGAGCCTGAGCCAATGGCAAGCATGGTGATTACTGACCCCACACCTATAATAATGCCCAACATGGTGAGGAAACCTCTCAGCTTGTTGTTGTTGAGCGCTTTGAATGCTATTTTAAACAGGTTATATATGTTCATATCTGTTTTCGGTTGTGATGATGAATAATGAGAGTGAGGCGTTTACGCGTCAATGTCGTCGGGCTTGGGCAGAGAGTCAAAGACTTCTTGTGCCGAGCGGATGTTGTCATTGAGCGTGTCAGAGATGACTTTGCCGTCGCGCAGCACAATGTTGCGGCTGCTGAATTGTGATAGCTCAGGGTTGTGGGTCACAAAGATGATTGTGCGCCCTTTGCGGTGCAGCTCTTGGAAGAGCACAAGAATACTGAAGCTTGTGCGGGTGTCGAGGTTACCTGTTGCTTCGTCGGCAAGTATTATCACTGGGTCGTTGACCAAAGCCCGGGCAATGGCAACGCGCTGTTGCTGTCCGCCTGACATCTGGTTTGACTTGTGATAGAGCCGGTTGCCCAGTCCCACGTGCTCAAGTGCCTCACGGGCGCGTTGCTCGCGCTCTTTGGCGTTGACGTTGCTGTTGTAGAGCAGCGGCAGCTCCACGTTCTCGAGAGCCGTGGTTTTGGCAAGCAGGTTATAGTTCTGAAACACGAATCCTATCTTGCGGTTGCGCAACTGTGCGCGCTGGTTGCTGCCCATGGTGCGCACTGCCACGCCGTCGAGGTAGTATTCGCCTTTGGTGGGCGTGTCGAGGCAACCCAGCAGGTTGAGCAGGGTTGATTTGCCCGAGCCTGAGGTACCCATGATGGTGACAAACTCGCCCTCGTTGATGGTGAAGCTCACTCCGCGCAAGGCTCTCACTGTTTCGCCGCCCACGTTAAAGTATCGTTTTATGCCATCAAGGCGTATTATTTCTTTTGGCATGATAGTTAAAGAAAAATTGATGGAGTGTGAGGTGATTTATTTATTTGCTTTTCTTGTCGCTTCCCGGGCGCTTTGGTGCGAATGGGCTTTGTGCCTGTTCGCCGCTTTTTGGCTCGTTTTCGCTTGGCTCAATGTAGCTCACTGCCACCACGTCGCCTTTCTTAAGACCGTTGAGCACTTGCACGTTAACGCCGTCGTCAACGCCCAGCTCAATCTCGGTGGGCACAAGTTGGTTGCCTTGCAGCACCCACACCAGGCGGTGCATGTCTTCGGTGGGCACAGCCGGGTCTTTTGGTTTCTCGTCGGGGTTGAGCGGCGAGGGCTGATTGTTGTTGCGTTGTGGCACTGTTGCCATGTCGAATGTGGGCAGGTTGTTGTCGCCCTCAAATTCTTGTGGGGTGAAGCGCAGCGCTTTGAGCGGCAAAGTGAGCACGTTGCGAGCTTCTTTGGTGTTGATGGTGATGTTGGCGGTGAGGCCGGGGATGAGTTTATGGTCGGGGTTTGATGCCGAGATGAGCACCTCATAAGTCACCACGTTTGAAGTGGTGGTTGGGTTGATGCGCACCTGTGTCACAACGCCGCTAAACACGTCGTTAGGGAATGCATCGACGGTGAAGGTTGCGTTTTGTCCTTCCTTCACTGCGCCTATATCGGCCTCGTCAACGTTGGCAACAACGCGCATATTGTCGAGGTCGGCAATGGTGAAGATGTTTGCCACGTTCATGCTCGATACCACTGTTTGTCCCACTTCCACTTCGCGCGAAATCACGATGCCGTTGATGGGCGAGTAAATCTCGGCGTAGCTCATGTTGCGGGCTGAACGCACGCGGTCGGCTTTACATTTCTCGTAGGTCTGTTGAGCCACCAAGAAGGTCTTGCGTGTGGTGTCGAACTCGTAGTCGCTGATGAGCATCTTGTCGTGCAGTTGCTTGTCGCGGTCGTAGTTCTTTTTAGCGTATTCATATTCAAGTTTTGCGCTTTGCAGGTTGGCGTCGGCGCTTTTGAGTTCGCTTTCAAGGGTGGTCTTGTCAATTTCGGCAAGCAGCTGACCTTCTTTCACTTCTGAGTTGTAGTCGGCAAAAAGTTTAGCCACGATGCCGGTAACTTGTGTACCCACATCAACTTGCGACACACTCTCGAGAGTGCCTGTGGCGGTTACTGACTCGCATATATCGGCAGCTTCAATCTGGGTGGTTTGCAGTTGCACGGTTTGTTTTTTTGAGCAAGAGGCTGATAGCAGTGCCAGGCATGCTGCCATTGCTATTGTTATGTTGCGGTTTTGCTTTCTCATAGTTTTGAGTTGATTGTTGATTTTGATTGAGTGTTAAGGGAGAATAATCTGGTTGTTTTGATAGTATTGCAGCATCTTGAGGTTGAGAATGGCAAGATACTTGAGTTGCAGCAGCTCTTGGCGAGCGTTGGCAAGTGTGGCGTGCGACGACAAGAGGTCGAGGGTGTTGACTTTACCAATGCGGAATTGCTCGTTGGTGAGCTGGTCAGTAAGCTCAGCGCTTGCAAGCGTCTTCTTGCCGCTGATGTATTTTGCTTGGGCGTTGATGGCTTCAAGGTAGCAGGTCTCAACATTCTGCGAGATGTCTTGCAGCATCTGTTGAGTGTCGAGTTCGGCATTGAGCTTGGCTATCTTGGCCTTTGCCACTTGGCTCTTGGTGCTGTTTTGGTCGAAGATGGGCACTGAAAGTGTCAGACCAATGTTTTCATGAAGCCCATCAAGTAACTGGTCGCCAAAGCTTTTGCCCATGCCGGTGGCGTGGTTGGTGCCTGCCGAGGCATTGACGCTCACTTTGGGCTTGATTGAGCTTTTGGCAATGTTGATGTCGTATTCGCTGATTTGTTGTTGCAGTTGCGAACCTTTGAGTGCAGGCATCCACGAGATGGCTTGTGCATACACTTGCTCCTTGTTGGGGATGGCTTGTAGCACTTGCTCCTCAGTGAAGGTAACGTCTTGCAGTTCAATGTCGTAGGCAATGCCCAGTTGCAACAGCTGCTTGAGTGCGCTCTTTTGCGAAGCAAGGTTGGTTTGTGCCGAGGTCACGTTGTAGAGGTCGTTGTGATATTGCGACTCAAGTTGCACATAGTCAACCCTTGACAATCGGCCCGACTCCATGAGCTGCTTGGCGCGTTCCATCTCTTGCTTGCTCACTTCCAGGTTTTTATTGGCAATCTCAATTGCCTCTTTGGCATACATTATTTGCAGGTAGTATTGCAGAATTTGCAGCCTGAGGTTGTCGTCTTGCTCTTGTACGGTGTATTCGTAGGCCTGATTCAGGGTCTGGGCGCGCTTAATGCTGTTGGTGCGTTGACCGCCGTCAAGCATGGTCCATGCTGCATTAAGTCCATAAGTGCCTGAATAGGTGTTCGATGAGTTTCCCGAGTTGCCGGTGTGAGGATAGTTAGAATAGTTTTGCGACGTAGAGAAGCTGAGTGATGGCAACCAACCGCCCTTAGCCGCTTGAATGTCGTAGGTGCTTGAACGCTGCGTGAGCACTGACTGTTGCAGCTTGATGTTGTGGCTGCGTGCATAGTCAACGCATTGTTCATACGACCATTTCAGAGGCAGCTGTTCGGTGCCAACTTCTTGCTCCTGAGCGTGGAGCAAAGGCATGATGGCAATAACCGCCGCCGCTAACGATAATCGATGGGGAGAATTGAAATTCATTGTTGAGATTTTTTATTAGTTGTGTTGTAATTAGTTTTTTCTGTTTTTTGAAAAGATGCTCGTCGATTTTACTCATTTTTGAATGAAATGGGCGATAACACCGATACAAAGTTAATTTTTCCCGATTAATGGCTATAAAAAAGTGGACACAATGGCGTATTTTGCCCCACGAAATAGCGATTTAACGATTTGTAGCGGCTGAAATGTACCCACGAAATGTGTTATTGTTAAATATTATAATCAAGATGGTTGCAATTGCTAATAAATAATGTGTGAGAAGGCTATTTTTGCTTGATATTTAATATTTTTTTTGAAAAAGCGCATTATGTTAGAAAAAATGTGTATATTTGAGCCGTAAAGTGATGTGCTTTGCACAATGTAAAGTGATAATTTTTAAATTTATAATGATATGGAATTGCGTAACGAAGCATCTGTTTCCAATGAAGAGTTGGGTAAGGATGCAACCTTGAAGACTGAGCCTGCCGAAGAAGTTGTGGTGAGTGCAGAGCCGGAAACCGATACCACTGAAATAGCCTCAGATGATGCTGAGTCGCTTGCGCCAAGCGTTGACTACAGTGCCATGAGTAAAGATGAACTTGTGGAAGCCCTTGAACAGTTGCTTGATAAGCCTATGGACGAAATCAAGCGCGAAGAGGGTCACATCAAGCAAGCTTTCTATGCCATCCGCAAAACTGAGGTTGAAAAAGAGAAAGAAGAATTTTTGGCCAAGGGCAACGAGGAGTCGGCGTTTGCGTCGCGTCCTGATGAGGCTGAGCAAAAGGTGAAAGATTTGCTCAACCAGATTAAGGAGCGCCGTGCCGCCTATAACGCTGCCATTGAGGAGCGCCGTGCCGCCAACCTGCTCAAGAAGCAAGCCATCATCGACGAGATTCGTCAAATTAGCGCCGATGCTGACAACGTGAATAAGCAATACAGCAGGGTGCAAGAGCTTCGTCGTCAATTCCAAGAAATAGGTGATGTGCCCGCCATCAACAGCACTGAGGTGTGGAAAGCTTATCAATCGGCTGTTGAGGCATTCTACGATATGCTCAAAGTGAACAAAGAGCTGCGTGACTACGACTTCAAGAAGAATCTTGAACTGAAGCAGGCTTTGTGTGAAGAGGCCGAGAAGCTTGAGGCCGTTGAGAGTGTGCTCGATGCATTCCGCTCGCTGCAAGCCCTTCATGATAAGTGGCGCGAGATTGGCCCCGTGGCTAAAGATTTGCGCGAGAGCTTGTGGAACCGCTTCAAAGAGGCTTCGGCAGTGGTGAACAAACGCCATCAGGCTTTCTTTGAACAACGCAAGAAACGCGAGAAAGAAAACGAAGATGCCAAGACTGCTCTTTGCGAGAGAATTGAGGCCATCAGCACCGAACAGCTCACCACTTATGCAAGCTGGGACGATGCCACTAAGGTGATTATCGGGCTTCAAGAAGAATGGAAGAAGCTTGGCTTTGCTTCACGCAAGGTCAACAACGCTTTGTTTGCTCGCTTCCGCGCTAAGTGCGATGAGTTCTTCATGCAGAAAGCTGCTTTCTTCAAGCAGATGAAGCAGGAGATGGCATCGAACCTTGAAAAGAAAATTGCGCTTTGCGAGAAGGCTGAGGCTCTGAAAGACTCTACCGACTGGAAGCATACAGCCGATGCACTGGTTGAATTGCAGAAGGAATGGAAAACCATTGGTCCGGTGGTGAAAAAGCAAAGTGATGCCGTGTGGAAACGCTTTGTTGGCGCATGCGACTATTTCTTTGAACAGAAAAACAAACTCAAAGTTAACATACACCAAGAGGAACGTGCTAATCTCAAATTGAAGAAGGCTGTGATTGCTGCCATCAACGAGCAACTTGAAAATCCCGATGAAGAGGCTGCTATCGCCGAGATTCGTCAACTCATGAAGAAGTGGCAAGAGATTGGTCATGTGCCGTTCAAAGAGAAAGACAAGGTTTATGCCGAGTATAAAGCCGCTATCGATGCTGCTTATGAGAAACTCGATATGAAGGCAAGCCGTGCTAATATGGCAAACTTTGAGAAGGCCATCAGCGGTATGGGCGACAGTGATAAGGTTTATCGTGAGCGTGAACGCTTGGTTCGCACTTATGAGCAAAGTGTGGCTCAGCTCAAGACTTATGAGAACAACTTGGGCTTCTTCACTGCTCAAAGCAAAACCGGCAATTCAATGCTCAAAGAGATGGAGCGCCGCATTGCTAAAATCAAGGAAGACATTGCCACTCTTGAGCAAAAGATTAAGATGATTGACGAGAAACTGGGATGATTTAAATCATTGCAGTAATAAATATCAATTTGATGGGTGACTCACCCTGTTGGCACATTCACATGGATAGCCGGCAAGAGGTGAGTCACTCATTTTTTTGTATATATAAGGTGGAGTTAACAACCAGTGTTTTTGAATTATTTAAAAAAAGTGCGGGAGGCTCCGATTGCTCGGTCTGCCCCCCGCATATTAAAATTGTGCGTTGCAATGATAAAGAAAACACTTTGATGTGTTTAGTATGTGGAGTGGTTCTTTGTTGATGATTTGATTACTCCATAGCAACATAATGCGCCTTTTATGCTTTGCAGCCTGTTCAGGGTCAGCTGTTTATGCTCTTTTGTTGGTTCGACGCCACCGCCGGGCGTGTTTTGCAACGCCCACGGTGTTTGTTATGCAATCAATCTTGCGAAGATTCGGTAGTGAATTTGTAGATAACGTGGCTGAAATAGCGTTCGCCGGGCTGTAACAGCACCGATGGCCATTGTGGCTTGTTGGGGCTGTCGGGGTAATGCTGTGTTTCAAGGCAAACCGATGCGCGGCGAGGATAAACAATGCCATGTTTGCCGGTTACTTCGCCATTGAGGAAGTTGCCGGTGTACACTTGTATTCCCGGCTCGTTGGTATAGACCTCAACGGCTATGCCAGTTGACGGACAAACGAGCTTGGCAGCGAGTTCTTCGATGTTTCCTTTTGTGTCGAGCACCCAGTTGTGGTCATATCCATGGCCGTTTTTCAGCTGCGTGAAGTCGGCTTCGATGTCTTGTGCAATGGGCTTAGCTTTAGTGAAGTCCATAGGAGTGCCTTCAACCGGCAGAATCTCACCTGTGGTCATGAACGTGCTGTCGCAGGGAGTGAAGTGCGAGGCATTGATATAGAGCAGATGGTTGGTTGCCAATGTGCTTGCATCGCCGCTCAGGTTGAAATAGGTGTGATTGGTCATGTTGATGATGGTCTTGGCATCGGTGGTGGCGCTGTATTGAATGTCAATGGCGTTGTCATTGGTGAGCGTATAAACCACCTTCGTGGTGACGTTGCCGGGGAAATTGGCATCGCCGTCGGGCGAGAACAGTGTCATTGTCAGAGAGTTGGCAGTGCTTTCTTGCACGGTATAGGTCTTGTATTGCCATCCGTTAGGTCCGCCATGCAGGCAATGCCCGTAATTGTTTTGAGGCAGCTGTATCTGTTTGCCGTCAATGATTATGCGGCCTTGGTTGATGCGGTTGGCATAGCGCCCGATTGATGCGCCGAAGTCCGATTTCACGTTGCGATAGTCGTTGATGTTGTCAAACCCCAGCACCACATCGTGCATCACGCCAGCGGTGTCGGGTGCCATCACTGACACTATGCGCGCACCGAAGTTGGTGATGCACACTTCCATTCCGGCATCGTTGGTGAGCACATAGAGGGCGGTGCTGTCGCCTTGTTGGGTTGAAGAAATGAAGTCTTTAGGGTCAAGACCCGATTCTGTGAGACGGTCTTCGGCAGCAGTGCATGCTGTGAGCAGCAGTGTAGCCAACACAAAAGTAAAACTTAGGGTTTTCATACAGAATGATTTTTTTGATTTTTTGTAGCTATTGTTTTTGTGAGTTATTTGCTTGGTGATGAATATTGACGTGGGTGCATTTGTTTAGTCCACTCCCCATTGCTTGTTGGGCGTGCTGCCCATTTCAAGCAAGAGTGTGCCTCCGTTCAGCAGTTGGCTCGCAGGGAACTTAAACGAGTTGAGCGGCTCGCCGTTGAGCGTGGCTGACTGAATGTAGATGTTCTTGCGCGACACGTTGTTGGCCTTGATAACAAACTTCTTGCCTCGGCCGTATTGGTTGCCAAGGTCAATTTCTATTTGTTTGAAAAGTGGGCTGGTGATTTCGTAGCAAGGGTTAGCGTTGCAACCGCCGTCGGTTTGGAAAAGCCCAATGGCAGCCATCACAAACCATGCGCTCATTTGCCCTTGGTCCTCGTCGCCAAGATAGGCGTTAGCCACCTCAAAGCCGTAGTAGCGGTCAATGATTGAGCGGCTCCAGCGTTGAGTTTGCCACGGTTGACCTGCCCAGTTGAAGAGGAACGCAAAGTGCATTGACTGTTGGTTGCCTTGCACCACGGGGTAATCCCAATATTGGTCGCCGGGAGCGTTATATCGCCACGGTTCGCTTGCCTCAAAGCCCCATGTGAGGCGGTCGATGAAGCGGTCTTTGCCAATGGCGTTGATGAGAGCCGGCACATCTTGCGGAACAAAGAATGTGAGCTGCCATGCATTGCCCTCAACATAGTGATGGTTGGCGCCTGATTTGAATGGGTCGAAGTCGGCTTGCCACTCGCCGTTGCTGTTGCGCAAGTGGGCATATCCGTTTTGAGGGTTGATGGCGTTTTTCCACCATGTGCCGCGATTGGCAAAGGTGTTATAGACCTCAGTATTGTTGAGCGACTTGGCAAGCTGCGACACAGTCCAATCGTCGAATGAATATTCAAGCGAGTTTGAGAAACGGCCTTCGTCGGCAGGCACATAATGGTGCTTTAGGTAGGTGACAAGGTCGCGGTTTCCGGCAAAGCCTCCTGCCACATGGGTTGCCGGGGTGGTTTGCATCTTCACGCATGCTTGCAGCATACGGTTGGCATCGTAGTTGCGTATGCCCATCTGATAGGCACTCACCAGCAGCGGAATCTCGTGCTCGGCAACCATCACGGGTATGTATTGCATGCCGGCAGGCCCTTTGGCGAGCCATTGGTGTGCATCGTACATGGCGAGTTGCGAGCGCACCCATCTCTCCGACCATTCGGGAGCGATGAGGTTCCATAGCTGATTCAGATTCCAGAAAGTGTTCCAGAAGGCATCGCAACCAAGAGCGGCATCGTTGGTGCTCTCCAAGCGGCGTATTTGCCCCGAGGCATCTCTCCAACGGGCATCAACGTCGCTGAAGGTGTTGCGACAGAAAGCGCGATACATATTGGTGTAGAAACGCGTTTTCTCGCGACGGTCGTTGCTGGTGATGGTGGCGCGTGAGAGCAAGTTGTCCCATGTGCTGCGGTTGTAGTTGACAACGGCATCAAAGTCCCATCCAAAAGGATTGGCAATCTCTTGCGCAAGGTTGCGCGACGCACCGTCAATATCGACGTAAGAAATTGCCGAGCGAACCATCACTTGGTTGCCGTCGGTGGTGCTAAACTCGGCATAACAGCCAAAGTCTTGCGGATTGGTTGCGGTTTTTGCGTTGGCTTGCCACAACTCGTTGTTGCACCATCCGCCAAATCGCTTTATGTCTTTGTTAAATTCAATCACAAAGTGCAGGGTGTATTTTTGGTCGGCATCGGTTGACCACACTTCTTTTGAAATCTGCTTGCAATATCCCTCAATGCGTCGAGGCCCGGTTTGTCGCAGCGAGCCTTTGATGATTTGGTAGGAGTATTCGCACGGAATCATGAGGTCAATCATCACTCGGGCATCTTTGTCGCTTGGGAATGTGTAGCGTTGCAATGCGCATCGGGTGGTGGCGGTGAGCTCGGCGGTGATGTCGTAGTCAGTGAGTTGCACTTTGTAGTATCCGGCTTCAGCAACCTCTGATTGCTTGTCGATGGCTGAGCGATAGCCTTGGCTGTTGGCAAGCGATGATTGGTCGCCGATGCGGGTTCGCAGAGTGCCGTTGACAGGCATTATTCCAAGTCCGCCCATAGTCCACTCGTGAACGTGGCTAAATGTGCCTATGCTTTCAAACGAAGGCTGATAGCCGGCTTGCCAACCTGCGTTCTGATTGTCGGGGCTAAGCTTCACCATGCTGAAAGGCATCCACGGACCCGGTGCAATCATCCATCGCGAGTGGGCGGTGCCTATGCGCGTATCAATGTAGGATGCCGGTGTGGCGACGGGCTGTTTTGAACGAGTGATAAATCCTTGAGCCTGCACTTTACCGTCGATGCTCACGGTGTAGGTGCTTTGGGTGGGGCGGTTAACGGTGGGCATGGGTGCTTCAAACACATATCTGCCACATTCAAGTTTCTGTTTTAGTATTGATTTGCCGTCGAGCTTCACTTCCAAGAGAGGCTCTCCGCTCAGGTGTTCCACGTCAACCAGCAGCGGCTGAGCCTGCGGATTCGGTGTGGTGTAGTTGGCAGGAGTGACATTGCGTAGAAAAGCGCTTTTGCAAGCAGGAGCCAGTTGGGCATCGTCGGGGGCAACGAGGCGCACATCGTCAAATACCACCCACGAGCCTTCAAGCACGGCAATGCTGATGGTGTTGCCCACCTTGCGCATACTGGTGGCGTCAAGCGGAATGTTTATGCTGTATGGCTTGGCTTGGCTCACGTCGCCGGTGGCAGCCATGCCGCTGCCTTTTGGCAAAGCATATTTCCAGTCTTTTCCGTTGACGCTCACTTTAAGCAGCGTTGGGTGTTGATTGTTCACGTCGAGCAGGTCAACAATGAGCGAATAATTGCCAGTGCCCGGTTGGCTCAGCGAGAACATCACGTTGAGCACATGGGTGCGCAGTCCGGCAGTGCCGCTGGTGCCGCCCCAAGTGTCGTATGGTCCGGGTAAAATATATGGGAAATGGGTTGATGCCTGATTGATACCAATGATGAAACTTTTGTCCTCCCAGCCAAAGTCGTGTCCAAGAAAGTCGGCGTATTTATTGGGGGCAAGGGCAAGTTCGTTGCAGCTGCCGTCGGGGGCACCTATTTGCCACAGGGTCTTGGTTGCGCCCAGACTGAGTGTGTGCAGTAGCAGCAATGCTGATAAAATGAGTTTAGTTTTCATTGTAGGTTTTTGTTGTTAAAGCGTATGCAAAATGGCATTATTGAGTTTATGAGTTTTTTCAGAACAGATGTTGCCGTGAGCCTTATGGCGCGGTGGCGTTTTCGCTCTAAACAAAGATAGCAACTTTAGGCGGAATGTGCAATAATTGCAAATGATAGTTTTCCTTGTGCAAAAAAAGAATAATGCTCACCCGGGCAGAGCCATAAAGGGGTGAGCATTATCAGAGTGTTATTGCTTGTGCAATCACATTATGTTTTTGATTACACTGTGAAAACAAAAGCGTTGTTTATTTTGCTTCGTATTTGTAGATGTCGGTGAGCTTGAGTTGGAACACCAAAAGCGTGTAGGGCGGAATCTTGCTTCCATAACCGCCTTCGCCATAAGCCACATTGTAAGGGATTATGACTTTCACCGAGTCGCCAACGTGCATGTTCATGAGCGCGATGCTCCAGCCAGAGATTACGCTGTTGACGCCAAAGCGAGCTACGCTGTCGGCAGGGCTGGTGCTGGTGTAAGATGAATCGAATGGCTCATCGTTATAGAAACGGCCATGATATTTCACATCGACAGTTGAGGTGTAGAGAGGCACCAGGTTGTCGGCATATTTGTCGCGGTCGTTGTAGAAGTGCATATACACAATTGAGTTCCTGTCGAAGCTGGCGGGTACTGCCTCATAGAAAGGCTTGCCGTTTTCGTCGGTTTTTTTGAGTTCCTGGTTGAGCCAGTCGTTTTGCTCGTTGCGCCAGTCTTCATATTCTTCCCATGTGGTCTCGTCGAAGCATGATGTCAAACCAATGCTTAACAGCATGACCATATACAAATAAGCGAATTTTCTCATATTTCAGTTTGAAGTGGTGTTCAAAAGTGTGGGTTTAAGTTATGCGCTTGCAGGTGAGTTATCACAGCAGTTTTTTAAGCAGTTGCTTGAAGCTTACTTCGCTCTCTATGATGGCTGGCAACTCATCAATTGCCACGCGCTCTTGCTGCATGGTGTCGCGGTGACGAATGGTCACTGTGCCATCTTCAAGTGTTTGATGGTCAACGGTGATGCAGAACGGAGTGCCCACGGCATCTTGGCGGCGATAACGCTTGCCAATTGAGTCTTTCTCGTCGTATTGGCAGGTGTAGTCATATTTGAGCATGTTGATGATTTCACGAGCCTTCTCGGGCAGACCGTCTTTGCGCACAAGAGGCATCACGCAGGCTTTCACCGGAGCCAAAGCCTTTGGCAAGTGCAGCACCACGCGGGTCTCGCCGTTCTCAAGAGCTTCTTCTTCATAAGAAGAACAAAGTATTGAGAGGAACATGCGGTCAACGCCAATTGATGTCTCAATCACATAAGGAGTGTATGATTGGTTGAGTTCGGGGTCGAAGTATTGAATCTTTTTGCCTGAGTATTTCTCGTGTTGCGAGAGGTCGAAGTTGGTGCGAGAGTGTATGCCCTCAACTTCCTTGAAGCCAAACGGCATGCGGAATTCAATGTCGGTGGCTGCATTGGCATAGTGAGCCAGCTTGTCGTGGTCGTGGAAGCGGTATTTGTCATCGCCCATGCCCAAAGCCTTGTGCCATTTGAGGCGTGTTTGTTTCCAAGTGTCGAACCATTTAAGTTCTTCGCCCGGGCGAACAAAGAATTGCATTTCCATTTGCTCAAATTCGCGCATGCGGAAGATGAATTGGCGAGCCACAATCTCGTTGCGGAATGCTTTACCAATTTGTGCAATACCAAATGGGATGCGCATGCGGCCGGTTTTTTGCACGTTCAAAAAGTTCACAAAGATGCCTTGTGCTGTTTCGGGGCGCAGATACACAGCCATTGAGCCGTCGGCGGTGCTGCCCATCTCGGTCTTGAACATGAGGTTGAATTGGCGCACGTCGGTCCAGTTTTTTGTGCCTGAGATGGGGCAAACAATGCCGTAGTCAAGAATTATTTGCTTGAGGTCGGCAAGGTCGTTGGCCTCCATAGCTGCTTTGAAGCGAGCGTGCAGCTCGTCGCGCTTAGCGGCATGTTCAAGCACGCGAGGATTGGTTGAGCGGAAGAGGTCGGCATCAAACGATTCGCCAAAACGCTTGGCGGCTTTTGCCACTTCTTTCTCAATCTTATCGTCGAATTTTGCTATCTCGTCTTCGATGAGCACGTCGGCACGATAGCGCTTTTTTGAGTCGCGGTTGTCAATCAATGGGTCGTTGAATGCGTCAACGTGGCCCGATGCTTTCCAAATTGTTGGGTGCATGAATATTGCAGAGTCAATACCCACAATGTTCTCGTGGAGCAGAGTCATTGACTCCCACCAGTAGCGCTTTATGTTGTTCTTGAGTTCAACGCCGTTTTGACCGTAGTCATACACGGCACCCAATCCGTCGTATATTTCGCTTGAAGGGAACACAAAACCATATTCCTTTGCATGTGAAACAATCTTTTTAAGAGTTTCTTCTTGTTTAACTTGTGCCATAATCTCTTTTTTGTTGAAAATAAAATTTCGTGAGAAGGCTCAATTAGCTGAGCCGCTGTTTTTTTACGGGTGCAAAGTAAATGAAAATGTGTGATAGTGGCAAGAATTTTAACAAACATTCTATGTAGATGTTGCCGCAAGTGCTTCAAAATGCCGATGTTGTGGCGCTGTTGACGTTTGTTTTAGCCTTGATGTGCCCATTTTTGCTCGGTTTAGCAAGCCCGCTCCGGAGGGTGCCGTTTTTTTTGACAAAAGATGATTTGGAACAAAAAAGCTTTGGCGAAATAGTTTTGCCTACGGCTCTACTCTTGCAATGCTTTGAAAAGTTTGTTGAGCGCCTCGTTGGCATTGCCGCTCTCGTTGAGCAGGGTCACAAACTTTGAGCCTATGATGGCACCTGCGGCATTCTCTTGTGCAGAAGTGAGGGTTTGCTTGTTTGAAATGCCAAAACCAATCATGCGCGGATTGCGCAATTGCATTGAATTGATGCGGCGAAAATATTCTTGCTTAGCCTCGTTGAAGCTCTTTTGTGCGCCAGTGATGGCTGCCGATGACACCATGTAAATGAATCCGTTGGTGTGCTCGTCGATGAAGCGTATGCGCTCCTCGCTTGTTTCAGGGGTGATGAGCATGATGATGCGCAAGTCATATTTATCGGCTATGGGCTTCACCGTTTTCATGTAATCGTTGAATGGCAGGTCGGGGATTATTGCGCCCGATACGCCCGATTCCACGCATTGTTGACAGAATGATTCAATGCCGAAGTGTAAGATGGGGTTGAGGTAGCCCATCAGCAGCAGCGGTATGTTCACCTCGTCTTTTATGGCTTTTAACTGGCTGAAAAGCAGGCGCAGCGTCATGCCGTTGCGGAGTGCTCGGGTGGCGGCATCTTGTATCACTGGTCCGTCGGCCATAGGGTCGCTGAAGGGGATGCCCACTTCAATCATGTCAATGCCTCGTTGTTGCATTGTTTTAATCACTTCGCCAGTGCTTTCAAGCGTTGGGCAACCGGCACAGAAATAGAGCGAGAGCAGTTTTTTCTCGCCACGTTGGCTGAATAATTGGTTTATCTTGTTCATATTGATGGATTCATTGTTTCGTTGATGTTTTTTATGAATTTTCTCACTGCTTCGGCGTCTTTTATTCCCGGTGAGTTTTCAAATTTTGAGTTGATGTCAACGCCGTAAAAGAGAGGGTGGTTGATGCCGGATAGAGCCGAAACGTCTTCTGCCCCAATTCCGCCGCTGACGAGGAATGGCTTGCTGCCGTTATACTCGTTTATCCATTGCCACTGGAACTTTTTACCGCTTCCGCCTTTCTCAGCGCATTTTGTATCAAAGAGAAAAAAGTCAACTGCCTCGTCATATTCTTTGCATAGCTTGAAATCGTTGGGGGCACCTATGCTGATTGCCTTGATGATACCTACATTTTTTTGCAAGGAGTTCACCAATGAGTTGCGCAGATTGTTGATGAACGAGGGCTGCTCTTGCCCGTGAAGCTGAATGAGGTCGAGGTTATAATCGGCTACTTTGGCTAAGATGTTTTGTTGCGTTTCATCAACAAACACACCCACTCGCGTGATGCCTGCAAACGATGGCTTTGTTGAAACGTAGCGAGGCGAGTGTTGCCAGAAAATCATGCCTATCCAGTTGGCACCGGCATCAATCACTTGCTTAATGTTTGTTTCGTCGCGAAGGCCGCAAACTTTCACTATCATAGTCAATGTTGTGTGAGGTTATGCTATATTTTTATGCTTTATTGTTTGCCGTGATAGCTGTTGTGAGTTGTGCCAATGCTTGCCCCGGCTCAGGGTTTTTCATTAGCTGTTCGCCAATGAGAAAACCTCGGTATCCCACCTCTCTAAGCCGTAATATGACTTCAGCCGATGTGATGCCGCTTTCACTCACTTTCACTGCTTCTTTTGGCAGTGACGATGCCAACCGGAATGAATTGTTCACGTCGGTCACAAAGCTGCCGAGGTTGCGGTTGTTGATGCCGCAGAGGTCGGGCATGTGGCTGGCATAAGCGGTCTCTTGCTCGCTGTGCATTTCTAACAGCACCTCAAGCCCAAGGTTATGTGCCTCATGCAGCAACTGGCGGTAACGCTCCATGGTGAGTGCCGCAGCAATCAGCAACACCGCCGATGCGCCGCATAGCTTGGCCTGCAATAGCTGATATTCGTCTATGACGAAGTTTTTGTAGAGTATGGGCAGGGTCACTCCGCTCTCTCGCGCCATTCTAATGAAAGCATCGCTTCCGCCAAAAAAGTGCTCGTCGGTGAGGATGCTGATGGCTGCTGCGCCATGCTGCTGATAGGATAGGGCGACTGATTGCACATTGGATTGCTCATTTATCCATCCCTTTGACGGCGATTTTCTCTTAAACTCGGCGATGATGCCTGTTGACGATTGTTGCAGGGCTTGGCTGAACGATGCCGTAGGTGTCGCTGCCATCATCTCAACCTTTTTATATAGCTCGCGTGTGCTAAGCATCGCCTTGTTTCGCTCCACTTCAATGGCTTTATATGCTATGATATCTTCAAGAATGTCAACTGCCATAGCTGTTTTTATTGATTGAGTTCAACAAATTTTTTGAATGTGCTGATTGCCTTACCGCTGTCAATTGATTCGCGGGCAATTTCAATGCACTCCTCAATTCCTTTCTTGCCTTGCTCAAGCACCTGAATGGCAAATGCCGCATTGGCAAGCACAATGTTCTTTTGTGCTGGCAAAGCACGGTTGTTGAGCACATTATCAAAGATGGTGGCAGCCTCTTCCTCGGTTGCTCCTGCCATCAGCTCCTCGGGCTTAGCTGTGTCAAATCCAAAGTCTGATGGCTTGAACACTTTTTCATAGTTGTTTGTTGTCACCTTAAACTCTCCGGTGAGAGAAATCTCATCGTATCCATCAAGGCTGTTCACTATGCCGTAGTCAATGCCAATGCGTTGATACAGATGGTGATAGAGCCGCATTTGGTTGAGGTTTGCCACGCCAAGCAATTGGCATTGAGGGCGAGCAGGATTCACTATTGGACCCAAGAGGTTGAAGCAGGTGGGAAACTCCAGGTGTTTCCTGATGGGCCCTACAAACTTCATTGCTTTGGCAAAGAGTTGGGCATGAAGATACACTATGCCGCACTCGTTGATGCAGCGGTTGAGCTTGTTGATGTCATCAGTAAATTTCACTCCGTGATGTGCTATCACGTTTGATGCTCCGCTTGTGCTTGTGGCAGCATAGTTGCCGTGCTTAGCCACTTTGTATCCGGCACCTGCAATCACAAAGCATGATGTGGTGGAGATGTTGAACGTGTTTTTGCGGTCGCCGCCTGTTCCTACCACGTCGATATACCTATCACAATCCAATGGTACGGGCACGCCTGTCTCTAAAATGCCGTCGCGAAAACCCAGCAATTCGTCAACGGTAACTCCTCTCATCTGAAGCCCGGTGAGCAATGCGCTCACTTGTTCAACGGGGTATTCTTCGTTGGTGATACCTATTAATATCTGTTTGGTTTCTTCTCTTGTAAGTTCCTCATGAGCCAATATGCGGTCGAGAAATTCTTTCATTTGTTGTGCCATATATGTTCTTTTTTAAGAAATTCGTTTATAATTGGTTTTTTTGATTCTCTAAGGGTTTTTTAGTGGTAGATGAAATTTTCCACTATCTTCTTGCCTTGTGGGGTGAGCACGCTTTCGGGGTGAAACTGGATACCGTGTATGTCGAGGGTTTTGTGGCGTAGAGCCATGATTTGCCCTTCGTTGCTCACGGCAGTGATTTCAAGACACTCCGGCAAGTTCTCGTTGCTCACCACCCATGAGTGGTAACGCCCCATGACTATGTTCTGGGGGAGGGAGTTGAAGATGTAATCGTTGTTAAACTGAGTGCCCTCGGTAGCCACACCGTGAAACACGTTGGTGAGGTTGGTGAGCGTTGCGCCAAACACTTCGCCAATGGCTTGATGGCCCAAGCACACTCCCAAAATGGGCTTTTTGCCTTGATAGGTACGAATGACATCGAGCAACAATCCTGCTTCAGATGGTATGCCTGGACCCGGACTGAGCACTATCTTGTCGAACTCCTCCAATTGATTGAGCGTGAGGCGGTCGTTGCGCAACACGGTCACCTCGGCCCCGGTTTCTTTAATCAGATGGCTCAAATTATAGGTGAATGAGTCATAATTGTCAATTATAATTACTTTCATATTGATTGTCGAGTTTTTTGGGGTTTACATATTTTCTGCCATGATGATAGCGCGGCGCAAAGCACCTAATTTGTTGTTCACTTCTTGCAGCTCGTATTCTTCATTACTCTTTGCCACTATGCCTCCGCCTGCCTGAAACCAAAGTTCGCCGTTTCGCGACACAAACGAACGGATGGTGATGGCTTGGTTGAGTGCGCCGCTGAAACCAATGAACCCGATGCATCCACCATAGGCACCTCTGTTGTGAGGCTCAATCTCGCTGATTAGCTGCATGGCTCTTACCTTTGGTGCGCCAGAGAGTGTGCCGGCAGGAAAGGTGTCGATAAATGCTTTTATGGGATTGGCATCGTTGTTGAGCGTTCCGCTCACGCGCGATACCAGATGAATCACATGCGAATAATATTGCAGGTCTTTGTAGAAGTCAACCTTAACTCCATGACAGTTGCGGCTCAGGTCGTTGCGCGCCAAATCAACCAACATCACGTGTTCGGCATTCTCTTTAGGGTCATTGCGCAGAAATTCAGCACCCCGTCTGTCGGCTTCTTCGTCGCCTGTACGTTTGGTTGTTCCGGCTATCGGGTCGATATAAGCCTTGCCGTTCTCAATGCGGCAATGAGTCTCGGGCGATGAGCCGAAGATGCGAAAACCGCCGAAGTCGAAATAGAACAGATAGGGAGACGGATTGATTGAACGCAAGGCGCGGTAGAGTTTGAAGTCGTCGCCTTCATATCGCTGAACGAATCGGCGAGAAATGACAATCTGAAACACATCGCCTCGCAGACAGTGCTTGATGCCTTTGCGAATGTTGGCTTTATGCTCCTCGTCGGTCAATGGTGAGGAGGTGTCGCCCACAGGATGGAAGTCGTAGGGGTGTATGTTTGCCTTGTTCATCTGGCGATAGATGTGGTCAAGGTCAGATGCTTCTCCAAGAGTGATGATTGTCATCTTGTTGTTGTAATGGTCAAACACAATGAGGTCGCGATAGAGGATATACATTATGTCGGGGGCATCGTTTCGTTCCATTGTGGTGTCTTTCACGTTGATGTTTTCAAAATATCGCACCGCGTTGAATGACGAATATCCGTAAAGGCCGCAACATTCGGCACCGTCGCCCTCCACATGAAAGCGGTTGAGGAAGCTGTTAATGGCAATGTCGGCACTAAAGCTATTGCTCACCTCGTGGTGAGTGACTTCGCCGTTGGGAAACGTGCTGATGACTTCGCCGTGGCTGATTGCCAATGAAGCAATGGGATTGATGCCCACAAACGAGCGGCTGTTGTTGGCTTGATGATAATCGGCACATTCAAGCAGCACACTCTGAGCATAAGCGTCGCGCAGCCGCATATACACGCCCACAGGTGTATAAAGGTCGGCTAAAAGTGTTCTTGCTTTTGTTTGATAATTAAAAGTTTCCATATTCTCCTGCCATTTTTTTGTTATTCAGATAGGTTTCCACGTCTTTGTCGCCTCGTCCGCTCACCGTGAGCACCACCACATCGTCTTTTTTCAGCGTGAGTTTTGACAGTGCAGCCAGAGCGTGAGCACTCTCCAGCGCCGGAATGATGCCTTCCATGCGGGTGAGCTCATAAGCCGCCTTCACTGCCTCGTCGTCGTTGATGCTAAGCACGGTTGCCCTATGTTTATTGGCTAAGTTGGCGTGCATTGGTCCAATGCCCGGATAATCGAGCCCGGCAGAGATACTTTCTGCCTCAATGATTTGTCCGTCGGGCGTTTGCATCACCAGTGTTCTTGCCCCATGTAGTATGCCCACGCTGCCAGCATGAATGGTGGCTGCCGTGTGTCCGCTGTCAGCACCCAGTCCGCCTGCCTCGGCAAGCACAATCTTCACCTGCTCATTGTCAACGTAGTGATACACTGTTCCGGCTGCGTTTGAGCCTCCTCCCACGCAAGCCACAAGATAGTCGGGGTAGTTGCGCCCAATCTTCTCTTGTAATTGCTCTTTTATCTCTTTTGAGATGATGCTTTGCAATCGTGCCACCATGTCGGGATAAGGGTGAGGACCCACAGTTGACCCAATGATATAAAACGTGTCGGCAGGGTGGCAGCACCAGTCTCGTATTGCCTCGTTGGTGGCATCTTTCAGAGTGCAATTGCCCGAGGTTACCGGTCTCACCTCGGCACCCAGCATTTTCATTCGTTCCACGTTGGCATGTTGCCGTTTCACGTCGAGCGCTCCCTGATACACCACGCAAGGCATGTCCATGAGTGCGCATACTGTTGCCGTGGCAACGCCGTGCTGTCCGGCTCCTGTTTCGGCGATAATCCGTTTCTTGCCCATTTTCTTTGCCAAGAGTATTTGCCCTATGGTGTTGTTGATTTTGTGTGCACCCGTGTGGTTGAGGTCCTCTCTTTTGAGGTAGAGCCTGCAACCATATTTCTCGCTCATTCTTTTGGCATAGTAGAGGGGTGAGGGCCGTCCCACATAGTCGCGTAGCAGCATCATGTATTCTTGCTGAAAATCGTCGGAAGTGATAACTTTCAGATATTCGTTTTTAAGCTGTTCCACCGTGGCATAGAGAATCTCGGGCACGTATGCTCCGCCATATTCGCCATAAAATCCGTTATTGTCAACTAAATAGTTTTCCATTATAGTTATTGTTTTTTTATTGTTTACAAACCGAATTAAAAAACCGGAAGCTCATCGCGTCGCGACAAGCCTCCGGTTTTATGTATTATGTTTTAGGTGTGTGGCTATGCGTCTCGCGATGTTTTATACCTCGAGTTACGCCACCACCAGATGTTCATGTTTTGCTTCATTATTCGCAGTTCTTAATTTTTATTTGCTGCAAATGTATAAATATTATTTAAATCCACAAAATATTTTGGCGAAAATTTTTAAAAATAATATTTATGCAATTTTGTGCATTGCGATTGCTGATGTTGTTCAATGGCTGATTTTGGTGTAGTTCTCGTTCTTTTTATAATTATGTTGCAAAAATCTTGAAGGTTTTATTATCTCTTTTGCTGCAAGAGGAGCAGAAAAATGCTATCTTTGCAGATGTGAGATGATGCGGCGGTGGCGCCGCTTTTCTATGCTAAACATTAAAAAAATAACTCATAACAATTAATGATGAAAAAATCACTTATTTGCAGAATGGTGGCAATGGCAGGATGGTGTGTGCTGTCGTGCGGAGCAGTGTTTGCCCAAAGCACGCCTGTTTATCAGGATGTGACCCAACCTGTGGAATTGAGAGTGGAAGATGCGTTGAAGCGTATGACTGTTGAGGAGAAGATTGGTTTGCTTCACGCCAACGGTGGTTACACCGCAGGCGGAGTGCCGCGCCTTGGTATTCCCGGAAACTTCCCCACCGATGGCCCTGTGGGATTGCGCCCCGAGATGTATTGGAGCGGATGGCAGCATGCCGGTATGAACACCGATTCGTGCACGGCGTTCCCATCGCTGGTGTGTCTGGCTGCCACATGGAACCCCGAGATGGGAGTGCAATACGGCAAGGCATATAGCGAGGAAGCCATTTACCGCAACAAGAATATTATCCTTGGCCCAGGCGTGAACATCTTCCGTTCGCCAATGAATGGCCGCAACTTTGAGTATATGGGCGAGGACCCTTACTTGGCATCGCGCATAGCAGTGGGCTATATTCAAGGCGTTCAGTCGAATCACGTGGCAGCCTGCGTAAAGCACTTTGCGGTGAACAATCAAGAGGCAAACCGTTATGGCATCAATACCATTGTTGACGAGCGCACGTTGCACGAAATATATCTGTCCACATTCAAGGCTGCCGTGCAAGAGGGCCATGTTTGGACCATCATGGGCGCGTATAATAAATATAACGGTCAGCACTGCTGCCATAACGACTATTTGCTGAACGATGTTCTCAAAAAGCAATGGCAATTCGATGGTGTGGTAATCTCAGACTTTGGCGGAACTCACGACACTAAAGAAGCCATCTTCAACGGATTGGATATGGAGTTTGGCACACGCCTTGGCTCAATTGAGGCGTTTCAGAATTATTATCTCGCCAATCCATATTTGAAGTTGATAAAAGAAGGCAAGGTGGGCGAAGATGAGCTTAATGACAAGGTTAGGCGCATATTGCGCATGATGTTCCGCACCAACATGTCGGGGGCTCAGCCTTGGGGCTCACAGGCTTCAGAGGCGCACATTGCCACATCACGCAAGGTGGCAGAAGAGGGCATTGTGCTGCTAAAGAACGATGGCGGCATTTTGCCTATCGACCTCGGCGGCAAGAAGAAAATCTTGATTGTTGGCGAGAATGCTGTGATGAAGATGGCAGGCGATGGTGGTTCGTCGGAAGTGAAAGCAAAATATGAGATTACGCCATTGCAGGGCATTAAGGCCCGGTTTGGAAGTGTTGCCGAGTGCAGTTATCAGCTCGGTTATTCATCGAAGAAGGGCGCCAATGCCGACAGCTTGCGCAATGAGGCTGTGGCTGCTGCGCGCAGTGCCGATGTTGTGATTTACGTGGGCGGACTGAATAAACAACCCGGACAAGACACTGAGGGCTATGACCGCGAAAGCTATAATCTGTCGTATGCACAAGATGAACTGATTGAAGCATTGGTGGGTGTCAATGCCAATGTGGTGGCAGTGATGGTGGCAGGCAATGCCTACGCAATGCCGTGGGTGAAAAAAGTTCCTGCCATTGTTCAGGCATGGTATGGCGGCATGGAGAGTGGCAACGCAATAGCTGCCGTTCTCGTGGGTGACGTCAATCCCTCGGGTAAGTTGCCGTTTACTTTCCCTGTGGGCCTTGACCAAAACGGTGCTCATGCTTTGAATGTGTTCCCCGGTAATGCTGATAGCGTGACATATAGCGAGGGCATATTCGTGGGATATAGATGGACTGAATATAAGGGCGTGAAGCCATTGTTTGCATTCGGTCATGGATTGAGCTACACCACATTCGATTACGGCAAAATCAAGCTTAGCAGCAAGACGATAAATAAGGGTGAACGCATCACAGTGTCGCTGCCAATCACCAATACTGGCTCGCGTGAGGGTGCCGAAGTGGTGCAGCTCTATGTGCGCGACGTGAAATGCTCATTGCCACGCCCCGTGAAGGAACTGAAACGCTTTGCTAAGGTCAATCTGAAACCCGGCGAGAGCCGTATGGTGAGCTTTGAACTTGGAGAGGAGGAACTGAGTTTCTACGACCCGGAGCAACATGCTTGGGTGGCGGAGCCAGGCAAGTTTGAGGTGCTTATCGGTTCGGCTTCCGATGCCATTCGCTCGCGTGCCTCATTTGAATTGAAGTGACACGGGTTTATTGATATTCTGTCTTTTAACAGCACGAACTCGACAGATTTAATTTCCGAGTTCGAGTTGATTTTTTACGAGGTTGTAGTAAGCGCCATGCTGGGCGGTGAGTGACTGATGATTGCCACGCTCCACAACTTTGCCGCCGTCGATAACCACTATTTGATGCGCATTTCGCACCGTGCTCAAGCGGTGGGCTATCACTACCACGGTTTTATCTTGATAGAAGTTGTCGAGGTTTTCCACTATGGCTCGTTCGCTATTGGCATCGAGCGAATTGGTTGCTTCGTCGAGGAAAATGTATTGCGGATTGCGATATACGGCGCGGGCTATGAGGATGCGCTGCTTCTGCCCGACGCTAAGTCCTGTGCCGTCGCGGCCTATGCGGGTGTTGTATTTCAGCGGCAGCGATGAAATGTAGTCGTGAATACATGCAAGCTTTGCCGCATAGGTCATTCGTTCGATATCGATATCGTTGTCGTCAACGGCAATGTTTCGGGCTATTGATTCCGAGAAAATCACGCCGTCCTGCATCACCACGCCGCACTCATTGCGCCACCATTTTTTGTTGAGCACAGCCAAGTCAGTGTCGCCGATGTTGATTTTGCCTTGTTCCACGGGATAATAGCCCAGCAGGAGCTTCAAAAGCGTGGTTTTGCCGCTGCCGCTTGCGCCTACAATGGCGGTGACTTTTCCGTGCGGAATATGAAGGTCGATATTACTGATAGTTTCGCTTATGGCATGAGGGTCGTAGCGGAACGACACGCCCGAGAATGTGATTCCCTTGTCAGGATTGATAATGCTCTCGGCAAGGTCAGATGAAGCGTTTTCGTCGTCGATGCGGCGCACTTCGTTGATGCGTTCGAGGCTGATGTTCACATCTTGCATCGAATAGAGCAGCGACATCAATCGCTCCACCGGGGCACTTAGTTGACCTATTATATACTGCACAGCAAGCATCATGCCTAATGTCATGCTGCCTTCGATAACCGCGCTTGCTGCTGCCACCGTGATGACTATATTCTTCATCTCGTTGATGAAAATGCATCCGGCTTCTTGCGTTTGATTCAGACGCAGAATCTTGGTTTGAATGGCAAAGAGGTCGGTTTGAATCTTTTTCCATTCGTCGAGGCGTCGGTTTTCGCAGTTTTGTAACTTTATTTCCTGCATAGCCGAAAGAAATTCAAAAGTCTTATTGCTATCGTTGGCTTTTTTGTCGAAAAGTTCGTAGTCGAGCACTTTGCGCCGGCGCAAGAATATTGCGAGCCATAGGGCATAGATGGCGCTTCCGACTAAAAATATGGCGAAAACGCCGATGTTGTAGAAAGCAAGAACCACCGAAAATGCCACAAACGAGAATGCTGCAAATGTGGTATTGAGCGTGTCTTGAGTGATGAATGAATTTACACGCGAGTGGTCACTCATGCGCTGAATGAGGTCGCCTGTGGCTTTAGTGTCGAAAATCGCCATAGGCAGTCGCAGCAGTTTGTCGAAGAAGTCGCATAGCAATGCGATATTGATGTTCATGCCTATTTTGAGCAAAATCCATCGCCTGACGAAATCGATGGCTGTGCGGCTAACGGTAATCATGAGTTGAGCCAAGAGAATCAGCCCTATAAATCCCAAATCTTGGTTTTTGATGCCCACATCCACAATTTTCTGCGTCAATATGGGCAGAGCTAATTGCAGCAGGCTGCCCGCTATTAGCGCCAAAATGGTGGCAGTGAAGTGATTGCGATATTTGGATATGTAGCTCAGATAGAATCGCAATGAGCGACTATCGTCATTATCGCCAAGACGCGATGAAGTTGCGAAAAACCGAGGCGTGGGATTGAAAAACATAGCCACACCGGCGGGTTCATTATCATCGTTGCGGCAACTTATCCAGCCTTCTTCGAATTGGCGTTGCGATATCTTGCTGATGCCTTTAGCCGGGTCGGCTATATAGTAGCGACCGTTCTTGATTTTGAAAAGCACCACAAAGTGTCGTTGCTGCCAATGCAATATGCATGGCAGAGGACAATCATTGAGGCGTTCGATGGAGAGTCGAGCGCCGGCGGCTTGCAAGCCGAGCTTTTCGGCGGCTTGACTGATGGCGAGCATCGAGAGGCCCTCGGCAGAAGCATGGCAAATCTGCGAAATGCTGTCCACCGAGCAATTTTTGCCGAAGTGACGACAAATCATAGCCAGACAAGCGATGCCGCACTGCATAGAGTCGCGCTGATAGATGCATTTGAAGCCGTAAGCCATAATCGTGTGGTAGAGGTGTTAGAAACGAGGCTTTTCGTTGTTGCCGGCGCCTTTTCCTTTATATTTACTCTTGGTGGTGTTGAACATATATCTCACCGAACATTCTATGCCGCGGGTATTGACATATTTTTCGAGATAGATGTCGCGGCAGTCGCTGTAGATGGTGTTATAGCTCTTGCGTGCGGTATTGAATATGTCGTTAACCGAGAGTTTTGCTTGCCAATGACGGTTGAACACTTTGGTAATGCCCGCGTTGATTGACCAAGTGTGGCCCATATCGATGTTTTCGGCTTCACCGCAGGTGCGCCAAGTGAGCGAAGCTTCGAGCTTCAGGTTGCGAGGCAATGCCACGATGTTTTTCCACTGAACCATGCCGATAGGGTTGTTCATGTTGCGAACCGTGCCGCAGTAGTCGATTTTATAGAACTGCGCCATAATACCCGCGGTAAGCACGGTGAAATAGTTGCCGAATTGAGGCATATAGGTTACGAAGGCTTGCAGTTCGTGCAAATCGTGCGATGAGTTTTCCTTGCGCAGCAGGGTGATATTGGAGTTGTCGCCGTATTGCGAGATTTCTGATATTATCTTGCCGTCGGTCAGGCCGTAGTTAGCCATAATCATAAATTGTCCGAAGCGGTAGTTGGCGCTGATGTTATGGCTGTACTCCGACTTAAGCAGCGGGTTGCCGCTTTGATATAAATAACGGTTTACATAGTAGATGCTGCTGCTAAGTTGAGAGTAGAGAGGGCGTTTGTATTTGCGAGAATAGCTGAGTTGGAGCATATTTTTGCCTATAGGAAGCACGAGTGTGGCTGAAGGCAGCACCTTATTGTAGGTTTTCGACTGCTCGGGAATGTAGGTGCCAAACTCGTGGTACCGGCTTTCAATGTGCTCGTAGCGCAAGCCTAATTGCAGTGTAACTTTGCCGAGGCGCTGAGCAGTCTGGGCATAGATGCCGGCGTTGCGTTCGTCAAGCACGAGCTGATTGTCGTCGAGCAAGTGTTCAGGATTGAAAAAATCGTCGTTTCGTCGGCTGTCGATATATTCGGCACCTAAGCTGAAGTTACCTTTAAGCCAAGGGTGCGAAGCATGAGCTTCGGCAGCAAACATACGCGAATCGACGTTCGATTCGGTGTTGAGGCGAAGCTTTTCGGAGTCATTGATGAGTTCGTCGCTCAAGATGTCGTCGTCGGAGTATTTCCACAGCAAGTCGAAAGCTGCGTCGAAGGTCCATTTGCCATATTTGGCAGTGTAGTATCCGTCAACGGTGTGTGAAGTGAGATGAGAGTTTGTGCTCTGGTCGATGATGCTCGACTCGTTGAGGATATTGTCGATGTAGATGTTTCCGGTGTAGATGGTGTTTTTGTCGGAAGGTTGGCTTGTGAGTTTGTAGTACACACCGGTAGAGCTGGTGTTTGAAATGGTGTAGTCTGCACCTAATTGAGCGTCATAAATCTGCGATTTGCCCTCCGATTCGAGGTCTATTTCTTGGCGGAAGCTTGATTGTAGCCAAGAGTTTTGCACATTAGTGCTGTGACCTTTCGATTTGTTGTAACCATATTTCAGGTTGCTGAAAATGTCGAGGTTCCCGGTGCGATAGTTAAGGCTATGGTCGTTGCCGCCATACACAAAGTCGCGATAACCTATTCGTGCGGTATTGTCGATGGCAAAACCTTCGCCGGGGTCGCGGTCGGCGCTGATGCGAATCACGGCATTAACCGATGAGTCGTAGCGAGCTCCGGGATTGGTTACCAGTTCTATCTTCTTAATTTTATTCGATTTCAGCATATCGAGCTCGGTGTAGCTGCGCATCTTTCTGCCGTTGATATAGAACGTGGGAGCGCCCTTGCCGAGCACTTCGATGCCGCCCTGAATGCTGATAATGCCCGGGAGGTAGCCAAGTACATCTTTAGCAGTGCCTATGTTTTGAAGAATGGTGCCTCGAATGTTGGTAACAATGGCGTCGCCCTCGATTCGAGATAATGGTTTGGCGGCTTTCACTTGCACCTCGCTAAGCATAATGGTGTCGGGCGAGAGCACTATGCGCATATTGGCGTTTGCCACCTTGCCCATATAGGGAGTAAAACCGGTGCTCCACACCTTAATCAAGTTTTGGCTGTTAGCCGCGATGTTGAAAGAGCCGTTGTCGTGAGTCAGAGTGCCTGCAATGATAGTAGAGTCGGCAGGATTGAGGATTGCTACGTTGGCGAAAGGCACTGCTTCGCCGTTTGTGGTTACCACTGTGCCGTGCAAAGTCTGTGCTGATAGTGTGCCAAAGATGCCGGCAATAAATATGATTATGGTTGCAAATATTTTCATAACTGAGATTAGAACTTTGAAAAGTGGATTTTTGGATAAGCCACTAATGATTGAAGCGATATATCATTGAGCAAAAGGACAATTTACGTCGGGGTAATACCAGCGACTGTTGCCGTATTTTTTTACTATTTCGCGGTAGCACACTTGGCGCAAATTGCGGCAATTGTCGAATCGGGCGCAAGAGTGGCAGAGAGAGTCGGCAGGTATTTGGTCCTGCTGGATAAAGAACAGCGACTTGGCTTTCTCGGAATTCCATATTTCGGCAATAGAATTCTTGCATACATCGCCTATGATGAATTGCGGATTCCAGTAGAGCTGTTCGCACATTGTAACTTTGCCGTCGGGCAGTATGTAAAGAGCAGAGAAAAGTCCGCTGCAGAAAGTGCGATTGCTGAAAAATGCTTCTTCGGCAGTTTTGCCTTGATTGTTATCGCTATTCTCGGTAACCGTTTCGGTAGAAACATCGGGCATAGGAGTGCGGATGTTGAAATCAGCTTCCGGTTTTAGCGAATTGAGATAAGCCGATATGGTGGAGAGGTTGTGGTCGCTGACTTCGATTTCGGAATAAGGGCGGCGAGGGTAGAGCGTAGGGTCGCCTTTCACTATGTGCCAATCGATGACGTTAGGCAGAGTGCAAAGCACATCGTAGATTGATTTCATGTCATCGACGGCACCGTTGTGGCGAGTTACTACCGAATGAACCATCACGGGAATATGGTTTTCATTGAGCAATCGTAGCGTATCAATCATTTGCTGAGCATAGCCCTTCTTCACACCGAGTGATTGGATAAGATGCTCCTCGATAAGCGTGTCGAGTGAAATCTGTATATCTTTGATTCTTAGTTCGGCAAGGGTGCCTACGATATCGGTAGAGAGAGGCATTTTGGTGGAGAGGTAAGGGCTATAGCCGAGTTTTGAGAGTTCGGAGAGCACTTCTTTCCAATGCTTATATAGAAAAAATTCACCGCCGATGACGTCGAATGTGTTAACATGCAGTTTTTTTGCTTCGTGAATGATTTGCAAGATTCGTTCAAGCGGAATGGAGCAGTTGGCTACACGCGATTTGTCTTGATAGCAATATACGCAGTCGGTGAGGCACACATTATTAACCATCAGAGTGAGAGTAGAAGGCGTGAAGTGACGCTTCATAGTAACATCGGCATTATCGTAATCGAATATCTCGGCATCGTATCGTTTTTCGTGCTGCGGAGTGCTACTCGACACAATGGTGCGAGGCGGAAAAGATGATATTCCGTCTTTGCTCTTTAGATATACTTGATTAGGGTTATCGATAAGCCGTTCGATGAAATCGGCTACCAGTTTTTGCTCTACGCCAAGATAGTTGGCGGCATTTTTTATGCACTGATTTTTCTCGCCACCATCTACAAAGCTTAGTATCATAGCATAAATTGGATGAACTGCATTGGTAAATGAGTCATCTATACCGTCTAATAGATTTCTTCCAACCCATCTTGCCAAAATCAATGCTCTTCCGTCATCGGGCTTGAGCGTATAAAGTGGGTTGAAAGAAATATATTTGATATCGTTCATTTCGTATCTTAATACTAAAAATTATGGAATAATTATAACATCCATCACGACTGAAGTACATACTTTACAAGTGGTGCAAGCTGTGCAATTGGTGCATAATGCGCAATCAATTGCGCAAGCAGTACATTCTACACCAATAGGTGGTGTTTTGTCGCCGGCTTTAATCTCATAAAGTTCGGAATTGCTCAGTAACTCTTTTGCTTTGATTGAATAATCTTGTCTTGTTTTCATGATTTTGAAATTTGTTTGATTTTTGAATTGTAAAAGTTGTTTACAAATCTAAGTCAGATTTGTTATAAAAACAATACAGAATGTACAATTGAGCACAGCTTGACCACTATTTGCGAGTATTTGAATATTATTTTCGCCGAAAAATGTTCTTGACATTTGTGGTGCATACAGTGCATTGAGGAGGACAGATAAGACATTGTGTGCATATGCGAGAGCACTCATTATCTATTTTAAGATTCTGCTTTCCTGCCTTAATTTCATATAGTTCCGAAGAACTGAGTAGCTCATGAGCATCGTTAGAGAGTTCCTGAAGGTGTTTCATAATAGTGATTTAGTTGTTTAGTTGATTCTATGTTATTGCAACTGCTGTTGCAGAAGTGCGTTGCTTCATTACAAAGGTAATAATTATTCTGATAGAAAAAAATAGTGTTAAAAGAAATTTTAGTGAAAGTGGAGTTTTTGCTCATATTAATGTTAAGAACCATAGGTGGTCGAGTGTGTCTATTCGTTTACAACAAAGTTACGAATTTGACATTGAGTGTGGTTGCCTTTAGCTACTTTAAGGCGCAGCGTGTGGTTGCCTTGAGGCAGCTGGTCGTCGAAGATATAGACCCAGGGAATGTAGAGCCATTGACTCCATTGAGTGAGAGTGTTGAGTGTCTTGGTTGGAGCTCCGTCGATGCTGTATTCAAGCACGGCGGCTTGCGGTCCGCAGGTGCAGAAGATACCCACGGCAGTGCCTGTGAAATTGAAGGTGAGCCAAGCCCCTGCTTTGTGGGTCACGAGCATGGGCACGTCAACAAAGCCTTTGCGTTTTTCAAGCTCGTCGTTGGGATGCCAGTTGGGGTCGATGGACCAACCATGCAGATTTGTTGCTTGGTTGATGTCAACAAATGTGCCGTTGCAGTAGCTGAAATCGTCGAGTTTATCGGGCGGCAACTGAGTTGATGCCTCGGGCTGTTTCAACGATTCGCCGCTCCATTCCATATCAAAAAGGCGGTTGATAGCTGCGGCATAGTATTTGTGACCGGCTGGAGCCGGGTGAGTGCCACCAAACGTTTGCCAAGTGAGTTCACCAAGGCGCATGCGCAACGCTATCTCTTCGGCAAGGTTGATTGAGGGAATGTTATAGTGGTTTGCCACGCGTTCGTGATTGAGAATCACGTCGGGCTGTTCGCCGCGATTGAGCATGTCAATAAAAGGGTCGTAGATGAAATGCAGCATCACAATGTCCATATTGGGGGCAGCGGAGAGTGCGTGGCGCACAATGCCTTCCATGCCGCGAGTTTGGGCAATGTAGTTAAATCCGTTGCCGTGGTCGTTTACGGCGGCTTCAACAAACATCAAGTCGGGGGTGCCCTTTTGCAGCACGTCGTTCGTGAGGCGGAAAGAATGAGGTGTGGTGCCCGTTGACGATATGCCGGCATCAATAAAGGTGAATTGTGTATCGGGGAAGCGTTGTTTTAAATCGTCCTGAATCATGTTGCGCCAACCGTTCATCTCGGTGATTGACCCGCCTAAAAATGCCACGCAGCCTTTTTTCTCCTGCGAGAATTTGCGGTAAGAGTGCAGTAGGTTTTTGCGGCGAGTGATGCGCTGTTTTTCTTGATAAGCCGGTTGGTTGCGCACAATGAAATCTGATACCGGAGCAGGGTCGGTGAGGCTATGAGGATGATGTTCGCACTCAGGTTTTACTATTATCTCCACCAATCCGCCCAATTGGCGATAACGCTCGGCAAGCACCTTCATGTTTTCGTCGTAGGGCACCACGGTGTCGCTGCCGCCGCACACCGAGATGATGGGAATGTTGGCTTGCGCCAGTGGTTGTAATTCATCGAATGGGTTGTGGCAGAATGTCTTGGCATCATCTTCGGTAATGCCCCATTCGTGCAGAAAGTCGTTGAACAAATCGGGGCGGCTTTTGCCGGGCCAGCTGAACACATTGCATACCGGAGCATCGGCATAGATGCATGCCACCTTTTGCGGATTAGCCGCCGCCCAACGAAACACAAACAAGCCACCGCGGCTGAAACCTTCGAGCGTCACCTTGGGCGACAGCTGATAGTTGCGGCACATGGCTTCATAGAATTGGGTGCCCAGTTGCAGCGACCGCGGGCTGCCATAGAGGTGGGTGAGGTCGTAGTAAACCACATGAAAGCCGCGATTGAGCAGGTCGATGTCAACAGCCGGAAATGCCCCGAAGAATGCCGGTCGCCAAATCCAGGGGCGACCCTCGGCAGCCTGATGCGGTTCCACAACAATGGCTTCACGGTCAAGAAAGGTGAAATCGCTGCGATTGAAGCCTTGCCATTGGCTTTGGGCGACGTTGGCAAACTGCTCACTGGCAGCGGTTGAAGCGGTGACCGGCAACGGGTTTTGAGCCGTTGAGTTGAAACACATTGCGCTTGCTGCTACAAAGATTGAGATGAATGATGCTTTCAGTTTCATGGGTGCTACATTAATCATTACGTTGGGGTTTTCTTTAGGCTTTGATAGGAGCAGATTGAGCGCGCAGTTTCTTGTATGCTTGAGCTATTGAGCCGCAATGCTGCCTATCGTGATGCAAAAATAGGCAATTTTTTGTTGAAAGTGAAAGATTGTGGTGAAGAATTGCTATGTGTGGCTGTTTTAGCATCGTTGCCGTTGGTGGGTTATCATTTGTTGTTGCCTTCTGCTGAAATGGCGCTTGTGGCAATAGGAAAAGTGGCGTGTAGCGGCTCACATGTGGCGTGGCGGCTAAGTTAAAAAGCGTGTGAAGTTGTAAAGAAGTTTGTGTAGGTGCGAAGTTTTTTGTAATTTTATGGCTCAATAGCAACACAGAGCGCATAGTGTGCCGCCAAGCAAGTTGGCCCTGCTGTGACGGCATAATGTGCATAAACCTCCTATAACTACACGCGATGAAAGAAGACGATATCGAAGACTACGAAATGCAAGGCGACGGTGCCGGCGGTGACGAAGGTAACGAAATAGCCGGACACTCGGCATATAAAGTCCCGAAAGATAAGAAATTGCATCTCTCGGGGATGTATCAGAATTGGTTTATTGATTATGCCTCGTATGTGATACTCGAGCGAGCCGTGCCTCACATTGAGGACGGTCTTAAGCCCGTGCAACGCCGCATTTTGCATGCCATGAAAGAGCTTGATGATGGGCGATTTAACAAGGTTGCAAACCTGGTAGGTAGCACCATGCAATATCACCCACATGGCGATGCTTCGATATATGGTGCATTGGTGACCCTTGGGCAGAAAGGTCTGTTGATTGACACCCAAGGAAACTGGGGTAATGTGTTGACGGGCGACCAAGCTGCCGCACCGCGTTACATTGAGGCGAGATTGTCGCATTTCGCTCTTGAAACGGTGTTCAGCCCAAAGGTTACGGAGTGGACTAAGAGCTATGACGGACGAAAAGACGAACCAATCACGTTGCCGGCAAAGTTCCCTTTGCTGCTAATCTATGGTTCGGAGGGTATCGCCGTGGGATTGTCGTGCAAGATTTTGCCGCATAACTTCAATGAGGTGTGTGATGCTGCTGTGTCGTATCTCAAAAATGAGGATTTTCAGCTCTATCCCGATTTTCAGACTACAGGCGGATATGTAGATGTAAGCCATTACAACGATGGCGAGCGCGGCGGTGTGGTGAAAATTCGCTCAAAAATTGAGAAACGCGACAATAAGACGCTTGTAATCACCGATTTACCTTATGGTAAAACCGGTACGGCGCTCAAAGAGTCGATTCTCAAAGCTGCCGAAAAGAATAAGATTAAGATACGCAGCGTGGTTGATTACACAGCCGAGCAAGCCGAGATAGTGGTGACGTTGCAGCCGGGCGTGTCGAGCGACAAGACCATAGATGCCCTATATGCGTTTACCGACTGCGAAGTGAGCCTGTCGCCCAACTGCTGTGTTATTAAGGACCATAAACCGCAATTCCTTACCATCAGCGATGTGCTGCGCGACAGCGTTGACCGCACAAAAGAGATTTTCCGCAGGGAACTTGAAATACAGCGCAACGAGACCCTTGAATCGCTGCACTTTGCATCGCTTGAAAAGATTTTCATTGAAGAACGAATCTACAAGGACAAAGGATTTGAAAATGCGCCGAATATGGATGCCGCTGTGGCACATATCGACAGCCGATTGGAGCCATTTAAGCCAAAGTTCTATCGCGAAGTGACCACCGACGATATTTTGCGACTGATGGAGATAAAGATGGCGCGCATCTTGAAGTTCAACACCGAGAAGGCTGATAACTATATAGCCAGCCTGAATGAACGCATTGAGGATATCGACTATAAGTTGGCTCATCTGGTGGAACACACCATTGAGTGGTTTGAGCATCTGAAGTTGAAATACGGCGAGAAGTTCCCGCGCAACACCCAAATACGCAATTTCGATACCATCGTGGCATCGAAGGTGGTTGAAGCCAACGAGAAACTGTATATCAACCGCGAGGAAGGCTTCATAGGCACAAATCTGAAGAAAGACGAGTTTGTGTGCAACTGCTCGGACATTGACGATATCATCATCTTCTATAAAGATGGTCGCATGAAGGTGATGAAGGTTGCCGATAAGATTTATGTTGGCAAGAATGTGCTGTACCTTAATGTGTTTAAGCGCAACGATGAGCGCACCATCTACAACGTGCTTTATCAAGATGGCCGTGGCGGTATAACCTATATGAAACGCTTTGCCGTGACCGGCATCACTCGCGACCGTGAGTATGACATCACGCAAGGTAAACCCGGCAGCAAGATTGTTTGGTTCACAGCCAATCCTAATGGCGAGGCCGAGACATTGCGCATCACGTTGAAGCCAAAACAAAAGCTGAAGGTGTTGCAGTTTGACGTGAACCTTGCCGACCTTGCCGTGAAGGGCAAACAAGCCAAGGGTAACATTGTGACAAAAAACGAGGTGCATCGCATCTCGCTCAAAGAACATGGCGTCTCGACCTTGGGCGGCCGCGAAGTGTGGTTTGACCCCGATGTGCTTCGCATCAACTACGACGGGCGCGGATTCTCGCTGGGCGAGTTCTTTAGCGACGACCGCATCTTGGTGATTATGAACGACGGCAATTTCTACACCACCACATTCGATGCCGAGAATCACTATGAGGAAGGCATCTTGCGCATTGAGAAATATCGCACCGGAGTGGTGTGGACTGCGGTGCTCAACGATGCCGACCAAGGATATGCCTACATTAAGCGCTTCAATCTGGAGTCGAGCGCCAAGCGTCAGCGCCTGATTGGCGAGAATCCTAAGTCAACTTTGATTGCGCTCACCGATGATAAGTATCCGCGATTTGAGGTGCGTTTTGGCGGTGATGATGCACAGCGCGAGCCTGTGGTGATTGATGCCGCCGAGTATATTGGCGTGAAGAGCTTCAAGGCCAAAGGAAAGCGCGTGAGCAATTTTGTGATTGACACAATCACGCAGATTGAATCGCGTGCCGATGATGATGCCGACGACGATTCGTTGCAGTCAGCACCGCAACCCGACATTGACGATGTTGATGTGGAAACGGTTGAACACGATGCTGTGATTGACCAAGGTGCCGTGCGCGATGCTCTCACCGGTCAGATGAGAATATTTGACGATGACGAGGATGACGACGACGTGAAACAATAAGAGGACTCTGACACCTATCCGGAAAAGTTGATTGATGATGCTTATGAGCTTAAGAAGTGGAATAACAGCTTTGCTGATGTGCTTGGCGGCGATGATGGCTGCCAATGCTCAAAACACGGCCGTTGAAAATGAGGCGATGACTGTTGAGCGCCCTGTGGCATCGAGCTTTATGATTGGTGCCGGCTCCTCGAGCATCCTTGACACTTATTTAAGCTCAATCACCAACAGAGGGTGGCATGTGCGCATGGAATATGAACGCTTGCAGGCAATGCGCTTTGACCCTGAACGCTGGATAATGCAGCTTGATGCCGGTGTTGACTATGACAACGTGAACAATCCCGCCGGCAATCATACAACACACTCGCTGATGGTTGATTTCAGATGGGGCATGATGCGCCGATTTTCTGATGTTGGAGTGCGTGGGCTGCAATTGGCGTTGGGTGGAACCACGCAATTGCGCGGCGGAGCCATCTATAAGCCATCGAACAGCAATAACTTGGTGTCGGCAAAGATACATTGGTCGGTTGGCATCACGGGCATGGCTTCTTATCCTGTGCGGGTGTTGAGCGTGCCGGTGACGCTGCGTTGCCAAGCTGTGCTGCCAGTGGCTGGCGTGTTTTTCTCGCCGCAGTATGGCGAGACGTATTATGAGATTTATATTGGCAACCATTCGGGGCTTGCTCACTTTGGATGGTGGGGAAACCGATTTGATATGATGGGGCTTTTCACCGCCGATATGCACCTTGGGCGCACGGTGCTGCGCGTGGGTTACCGCACCAACATCTCCACTTCGTGGGTCAATAATCTCAACACCCATATCTTCACCCACGAGGCTGTGCTTGGCTTGGGAGGCGAGTGGCTCACACTGAGCAAAGGCAAGGCGATGAATGGTAAATCGAAAGTCATATCGGCAATATACTGATGAATGATATGAAATCAAGACTGTGTAACATATTGATATTAATGAGCTTGGTGCTCATGGTTGCAAGTTGCCACCAGGAAGAAGAGTATGCCAACGACCCTTATGGCAATTTCGACTCGTTGTGGCGAACCATTGATGAGCATTATTGTTTTTTCAAGTATAAGGACATCGACTGGGACGAAGTGGGTGAGCGTTATCGCGCACAGTTGCAGCCGGGAATGACTGCCACTGAGCTGTTTGATGTGTGCGCTTCCATGCTCAAAGAGCTGAAAGACGGCCACACCAACCTGATTTCGCCCTGGGATGTGTCGCGCTATTGGATTTGGGAACAGTATCCGGTTAACTACGATGAACGTGTGATTGACCAGTATTACCTGAATTTTGAGTATAAAAAGGCTTGCGGCATTAAGTATGCCGTGCTCAAAAACAACTTCGGATATATGTACTACGGCGACTTCTCGGTGAGCGTGGGCGAGGGCAACCTCGACATGATAATGTCAACACTCGCTTCGTGTGACGGCATGATTGTTGACGTGCGCAGCAATGGCGGCGGCTTGCTCACCAACGTGGAGCCTATTGTGGCACGATTCATAAACCAACGCATACATGCCGGTGCCATTTCGCATAAAACCGGACCCGGGCACGACGACTTCTCGCAGCCTTATGACTACTATTTTGATGCTGCATCGTCGGGGCGTGTGAAGTTCTTCAAACCGGTGGTGGTGCTTGCCAATAGAGGCTCATTTAGCGCCACCAACAATTTTGTGTCGGTGATGCAATCGCTGCCGCAAGTTAAGGTGGTGGGCGACGTCACCGGCGGCGGTTGCGGTTTGCCTTTCACCGGCGAATTGCCCAACGGATGGTCGGTGCGATATTCGGCAAGCGCAATCACTGATTCGCAAGGCCGCATCACTGAGTTTGGCGTGGAACCTGATTACAGAGTTGACATGACAGCTGAAGAGATTGCCCTTGGCAAAGATGCCATTCTTGAAAAGGCTTTTCTGGTGCTAAACGACATGATTGCCAACCAGGTGAGCCAAGAATAGACATAATTGAGAGAAGTAACACAAATGTTGAATAAAAAGTATTAATCATAAATAAATATTAGTCATGGACAAATCAATCAACAAGTATATCGAGGAGTCGGTGAAAAAGAATTGGCAAGGCGAGGCTTTGACTGATTTGCAAGGTGCAACACTCACCTTTGAACAGATGGCAGTGAAAATTGCCAAGTTGCAGATTGTGTTTAAGGCAGTGGGCATAGGCGAGGGTGATAAGATAGCCCTCTGCGCCAAGAACAGCAGCCAATGGGCTACGGCCTTTTTTGCCACAATCACCTGTGGCGCTGTGGCAGTGCCTTTGTTGCATGAATTTAAGCCCGATGCTCTGCATCACCTCATCAACCACAGCGAGGCAAAAGTGCTGTTTGTTGATGACCATATATGGCGCACTTTGCAGGAGCAAAAGCTGCCCAAGCTGGTGGCGGTGGTGCGCATGAGCGACTATAGCTTGGCGCTGTGCCGCGACGAGAAAGTGCAGCACGCCCACGACAATGTTGAGAGCCTGTATATTAAGCAATATCCCAAAGGCTTGACACCCAACGACATCTGCTATTGTGATGCTCAGGCCGAAGATTTGGCGGTGATAAACTATACATCGGGGTCAACCGGCAACTCAAAGGGCGTGATGATTCCGCAGCGAGCGCTGGCTTCAAACATGAAGTTCTCAATTGAGCACCTCACCTTCCTGAAACCCGGCGACGGCGTGGTGTGCATGCTGCCTCTGGCACACATGTATGGGTTGATGATTGACCTTATCCACCCCATAGTGAAAGGTTGCCATGTGCATTTCTTGAGCCGTAGCCTCTCACCAAAAATCATTCTTGAGGCGTTTCGTGAGGTTCGTCCTAAATTGGTGGTTACCGTGCCGCTCATTGTTGAGAAAATCATCAAGGGCAAGGTGTTCCCGTTGCTTGCCACACCAAGGATTAGACTTTTGCTGAAGTTGCCCATTGTGCGCACATTGTTGCTTAAGAAGATTCGCCGCAGTATCATCGACGTGTTTGGCGGCAATCTGATGCAGCTTATTGTGGGCGGAGCAGCTCTCGATAAAGAGGTTGACCGTTTCCTATCGTTGATACATTTCCCCATCACCGTGGGTTATGGAATGACCGAATGTGCACCGCTGCTTGCTTATGCTCCGTGGAACGAGACCAAGAGCGGATGCTCAGGCAGACTTGTTGACCGTATGGAGATGCGCATCGACTCAGCCGACCCTGAGAATGTGGCTGGTGAGCTGTGGGTGAAAGGCGAGAATGTGATGCTGGGTTACTTCAACAACGAGGAAGCCACCAACGCTGTGATGAAAGACGGTTGGATGAACACCGGCGACTTGTGTAATGTTGATGCCGACGGATTTATCTTTATTCGTGGACGCAGCAAGAATATGATTCTTGGTCCATCGGGGCAGAACATCTATCCTGAGGAAATTGAGCCGGTGATTGCCAATATTGAATATGTGCTTGAAAACATTGTGATTGAGGAAAAAGGCAAACTCATTGCTTTGATTTATCCCGATTATGATGCCGCCAAGGCAAAGGGGCTCGATAAGGAAGCGCTTGCCAGTGAGATTAAGGCAAATGTGATGAAAGCCAATAGCGGATTGCCTTCGTATGCTCGCGTGGCTGATGTGCGTTTGCGCGATGAGGAGTTTGAAAAAACGCCTAAGCATAGCATAAAACGATTCCTTTATCAGAAGTGATTTCGCATAAATTTACTATAACGCCGCCTGATGTGTTTGCAACGTCAGGCGGCGTTTGCTATTTATTGTTGCATTGTTTTGCGTTGTGAATCAGTGAGTTAAATTTATTGGAGTAGCTTATGGTCGAGATTGGCTGTGAGGGTAAAAAACGTCGTGAAGTAATGTTTTTACTTCACGACGTTGAATAGAAATAGTTTTAGTTGATGTTGTGCGCATGAAGGGACTCGAACCCCCACGCCTTACGGCATTAGATCCTAAGTCTAACGCGGCTACCAATTACGCCACATGCGCAAAACGTGATGCAAAGGTAGTGATTATTTTTTGAAAATAAAAATTAACTCTGCGTTTTTTGTGTTAAGTGGGGTGATAATGCCTGTTTTTGTTGTATATTTGAAGTTGGTTATTATTGAGACAATAAATTAGAAATTGATGGACGAACAACGATATGTGAGAGTTTACACCGGCAACGGTCAGGGAAAAACCACGGCGGCTTTTGGCGTTGTGGTGAGGGCATTGTGTGCCGGTATGAGAGTGTATGTGGGGCAGTTTGTGAAAGATGAAGCCTACAACGAAGCCCGTCTTACCGAACATTTTGATAATGTTGAGATTGAGCAGCTTGGCGATGGCTGTTTCTTGTTCCGCGCGCCTTGTGCTCACGACCGTGAGGTGGCATTGGCTGCGTTGCATAAGGCTGCTGAACTGATGCATGGCGGCAACTATGACTTAGTGGTGCTCGACGAACTATGCATAGCGTTGCATTATAAGCTCTTGACCATTGATGAGGTGTTGCAGGCATTGCAGCAGCGTTGCCCTAAGACCGAGGTTATAATAACCGGGAGATATGCTCCCCAGCAACTTATTGACTATGCTGATTTGGTGACTGAGATGCTTGAGGTGAAACATTATTACATCACCAAAGGTGTGACCTCGCGCAATGGATTTGACCATTGATGGAGTGTTGTTGCCACGCTAATAAAAAATAATTGCTTGTTTTAATATAATTAAAGAAATGTGTGCTCAAATTTTGCCCATAGCTGGCATAAATTTGCGGCATGATGCCTTATGCACGTTTATTTGGCAGTGCACATTATTTATATATAATGCATAAATGCGTGCGGGCATCGGTGATAATAAATTAAGGAAACAGCATTTCATGCCAGTGAAAACATGGCAAAAAATTATTTACTATGGTAGAATCAAAGATTTCATTTGAGGGAAAGTTCGCCATTCATGTGGCGCCATGTTGCTGTATGCAATCACATCATCAGCAGGTGTATTGATTCACAAACCCCAGAGAGCAAGACATAAATTGACATCACCACACATTACGGGTGTGATGCATTACTATAGATTATTAACTAATTAAACAACAAATCATTATGAAACAAACTATTGTAACAATTATTTCTGTTCTGCTATTTGCTTCATGCACGCAGAATGATTTCGTTCCAAACAAATCGATATTGGAAGAAATCCCTTTTGACGAACTCACAGAAGTGTTTGAGTATGAACGAACTCACGAATCGGGAAATTGGAAATTTCAAAATTTATATCCTGTAATCAGGTCATGTGCTGAGAGTATGAATGAGATTGAAAGAGCCAAATATGCAAAATTAACGTATCGTGAATTGTATAATGCAGGAAATGAACTATGTGATTCTGCTGCATCTGCTGAAATTAAAGAGCAGTGGAATCAGAAATATGAATCTTACTTGCCACAAGCTAAGGCTATATCCCAGACTATGTATCAAGACATTTTGGCGAAATATAAAGAGTTTGTGCGTCGCTATCAAGTCCATGCATTTGAATTATGGTTGTCAGAAAATAATTATGACCGATATTTGAATGAGCGTATTTATCATATATGGGATAGTGATATTTGTGATTATAGCGAGGATTTGTGGAATTATGAAAACATTATCAAAGATAAGATTGATTCTGATTTTGAGTGCCGCTTTATGTGGGTAGCTACTAAGAAACTTGACAGAATAAAAGATAAGTATCCGTTGGCTCATATGTTTTTTAATGATTTGATTATTCAACTCTCAAATTATGTTGATTTTACAAAAATTGATGAGCAAGGGAACATTAACCAGTATTTTTGATAAACTCAGGCTTAGCGCTGGTGGCGCTTTTGCTCTTTTATGATTTATTTGCGTTGGTGAGCAGGAAATTTGCTCATCAACGCAATAATTTTGCACCATGAGGAAGAGATTCTCTTAAAAAGAGCTTCGCTTCTGAGCGAGAAAAAGAATTATTTTTACAATTAATTAAACCCAAATCAGCCATCAGGCAGTTGAGCGCAAACGTATTTTGGTTTTTGTCATCAGCACAAAAATAAAAAATTGTTATCATCATAACGCTAATGGCTGATTTGGATTAAAAAAAGAAAGAGAAAGAATCATGTTGATACTTGCAATTATATTGGTTGTTTTCACATTGTGTGCGGTGACTTCACCTGAGTTTACCAAACCAGATGAGAAAAGATGATTGTGCGTAGCGAGATTGTGCGGCGCACAAAAAAACGAGGATTTTGGCCGTTGGGCCTTAATCCTCGCAAAAAATAAAAAATTATGAAACAAAGTTCGAGATTGTGTAAAATGTGGGAGAGTGCATTGCGCCGGGCTTATAGGCTTTATTTAGCCTAAAGCGGCAGCGCGCTGAGTGCTTATTGCTTGTTGGCGCGTTTACGCTCAAGTTCGTCGAGAATAATCTTGCGCAGGCGCAGGTGATTAGGCGTTACTTCAACGTATTCGTCTTCCTTGATATATTCAAGCGCTTCTTCAAGGCTGAATACCACTGGCGGAACAATCTTGGCTTTCTCGTCGGCTCCCGATGCGCGCATGTTGGTGAGTTTCTTCGACTTGGTCACGTTCACCACAATATCGTTGTCTTTGGCGTTTTCGCCAACCACTTGACCGGCATAAACTTCTTCTTGCGGGAAGATGAAGAATCGTCCGCGGTCTTGCAGTTTGTCGATGGCGTAGGCATAAGCAGTTCCGCTTTCAAGGGCAATGAGTGAGCCGTTGATGCGTCGTTCAATATCGCCTTTCCATGGTTGGTATTCCAGGAATCGGTGAGCCATGATGGCTTCGCCTGCGCTTGCGGTGAGCACGTTGGTGCGAAGACCAATAATGCCTCGTGAGGGTATTTGAAATTCAAGGTGAATACGGTCGTTTTGAGTGCTCATTGAGAGCAGGTCGCCACGGCGGCGTGTCACCATATCAATCATTTTGCTTGAATATTCCTCGGGCACGTTGATGGTGAGTGCTTCAACAGGTTCGCATTTCTCGCCGTTGATTTCTTTCACAATCACTTGCGGTTGTCCCACTTGCAGCTCATAACCTTCGCGGCGCATGGTTTCAATGAGTACAGCCAAATGCAGTACGCCACGGCCGTAAACAATCCATGCATCTTCACGCTCGGTTTTCTCAACGCGCAGGGCGAGGTTCTTGTCGAGCTCCTTCACCAGTCGGTCGTTGATGTGGCGAGAAGTTACGTATTTGCCGTCTTTGCCAAAGAAAGGAGAGTCGTTGATGGTGAATGTCATTGACATCGTAGGCTCGTCGATGGCAATGCGCGGCAGTGGTTCGGGGTTGCCGATGTTGGTGACGGTGTCGCCAATTTCAAAGTTCTCAATACCCACAAGTGCGCAAATATCACCGCTTTTCACGCTTGGCACGCGTTTGCGGCTCATGCCTTCAAAGGTGTGCAGCTCCTTGATGCGTTGTTTTTGCACCGAGCCATCTTTTTTGCAAACAGCCACGTCCATGCCCTCGGTGATTTCGCCACGGTGCACGCGGCCAATGGCAATACGTCCCACATAGCTTGAATAGTCGAGCGAAGTGATGAGCATCTGTGCGTCGCCCTCAATCACTTCAGGAGCGGGGATGTGTTCTATGATAGCATCGAGCACGGCATTGATGTTGTTGGTTGGTTTGTTCCAATCGTCGCTCATCCAGCCTTGCTTAGCCGAGCCGTAAACGGTGGGGAAGTCGAGCTGGTCCTCGGTAGCATTGAGGTTAAACATGAGGTCGAACACCATTTCTTGCACTTCGTCGGGGCGGCAGTTAGGCTTGTCCACCTTGTTAATCACGACAATGGGCTTGAGCCCTATCTCAAGGGCTTTTTGCAGCACAAAGCGTGTTTGTGGCATTGGACCTTCAAAAGCGTCAACCAGCAGCAGGCAACCGTCGGCCATGTTGAGCACGCGCTCCACTTCGCCGCCAAAGTCGCTGTGCCCCGGGGTGTCAATGATGTTGATTTTATAACCGTTGTAGTTGATAGATACGTTTTTAGAGAGGATTGTGATGCCACGTTCTCTTTCCAGGTCGTTGTTGTCGAGGATTAAATCGCCGGTATTTTGATTGTCGCGGAAGAGATTTCCGGCGAGCAGCATTTTGTCTACCAATGTGGTTTTGCCATGATCGACGTGGGCAATGATGGCAACATTTCTGATGTTTTGCATAAAATTTTACCTATTTGGGTGCAAAGTTAAGTATTTTGGCGAAAATATGCAGATAAAAGAATAAAAAAATAGCAGCCAGGTTGTGCAAAATGAAAAATATTTGTACCTTTGCACCCGATATTTTATTAACGTAATTATAAAACACAAAAGAATGTATTTAGATTCTGAAAAAAAGAAAGAAATCTTTGGGACATACGGTGCGAGCAATACTGATACTGGGTCTCCTGAGGCACAGATTGCATTATTCTCAGTTCGTATAGCCCATTTGACTGAGCATTTGAAGTCAAATCACAAAGATTATACTACTCAACGTGCGTTGAAGAAGTTGGTAGGTAAGCGTCGTCGTCTGTTGGATTATCTGATTCGCGTTGACATCAACCGCTACCGTGCCATCATCGCTAAGAAGGAACTTGGTATCCGCAAGTAATCGAAGCGAGTCGCATTGTAGTAAAGAAAAGAAATTTTATTTCAATGGAGCGTCTGCAAAAACCATGTGTTTTGCAGACGTTTTTTTTGCGTGCTTTTGAATTTTTGTGATGAATGGATTGAAATGACGCTAAAATGAACAAAATTGTGGGTGTGGTGTGATTTTTTTTGTTAATTTTGGGCAGGATAGCAGATTTTTACCTACCTTTATTGTTACCTTAATATGAGATAACAAAACAACCAATTGTATAACAACAAAACCAAGATAATGAAGCCGTGGGGCGGAGTCGTATAAATAAGATAATAAAGACCGGGTTAAAAGTGATATTAGGTGTGGTTCTGTTGCTGTTGATACTGCCTATGACGCTTTATATACCTGTTGTGCAGCGATATGTGAAAGACGTGGCATGCAGCAAGGCGAGTGATGCCACGGGCTGGGATATAGCTGTTGACCGCATATTGCTGAAATTTCCTCTTGATTTGAGTGTTGATGGCGTGACGGTGCTCACTGAGCAGCGCGACACCATGATATATGCCGGCAACCTTGCCCTCGACGTGAAGCTGCTGCCATTGCTGCGCCTTGATGTGAAGGTGGGCGATGCGTTGCTGAGCCATGCGGTGTATAACATGCAGAGTGAGGACAGCTCAATGGTGCTCAATGCCAAGATTGACCGCGTTAGCCTTGATGCCGCCACGGTGCAGCTGCGCAAAAACCATGTGAGCTTGCAGCAGGCAGCGTTGCATGGCGGCGACATAGTGCTGCATTATTTCCCTGAGAAGGTTAAGTCCACTCCACAAGACACTTCCAAGGTGGCATGGCTCATTGATGCCCAAAGCATTACTATCGACAGTGTGCGATATCACATGACCATGATGCCGCTTATCAGCGATATGGACGTGATGGTGGCCCATGCCGAGCTGAAAGACGGTATGGTTGATATTGGCACGTCGCAGGTGCATGCTGCTTATATGGGCATCAATGGCGTTGACGTGAAATATCTCTATCCCACACCAGAGGTGGTAGCCGAATATGAAACGAGTGCGGCAGCGGCCGATAGTGCTGCCGTGCAAGAGGAATCAGGAGAGCTATGGACTGTGAGAGCCGATGCCGTGCGCCTCACCAACTCGCATGCCGTGTATGCCATGCAAGGTGCCAAACCATCGCCGGGGCTTGATGTCAACTACATTGAGGTGAGCGATGTGAATGTGAGCATCGATAGCCTATATAATAAAGGTGTGGCAGTGACGGTTCCGCTGAAGAAACTCACCGCCAAAGAGCGTTGCGGCATTGCCATCACCGACGCCAGTTGCACGTTCAGCATGGATAGCACCGCAATGGCAGTTGAGCAGTTGAAGATTAACACGGTAGCATCGAGCATCAAGGGCGAGGCTTCAATGGATATGGGATTTGTTGAAACTCCTGCCTATGGGGCGGTGCTGCTAAATGCCGATGCTGAGATTGACATGGGCGACGTGGAGCGTATGATGCCGCTGCTGAAACCAATCATCAATTCGGTGCCTCGCAGCAGGCCGCTGCAACTAAAAGCCCGCATCGACGGCACGGCGCAGACGTTGCGCATTAGGCAGCTGAGCGCACAATTGCCTCGTTATGCAAACGTAAATGTGAATGGCGTGGTGAACAATGCCATGGATGTGAATAAACTGGGTGGAGAGCTTGCCATCAACGGCAAGTTTGACAACATAAACTTTGTGAAGCCAACCATGTTTGATGCCGAAATGAGCAAGCAAGTGAATTTCCCGGCAATGGCGGTTGACGGCAAAGCCCGTTTGAAAGGCAATGCCATGAGCGGTGAGTTGGCAATGACGCTCGACACCGGAGAGGCAGTTGGCAAAGCGGCTTTCAACACCAAGAGCGAGGCCTACGACGTGGATTTGACACTCAACCGACTGCCGCTGCATGCGCTGTTGCCGCTTAGCACACTTGGCAACATCACAGCCTATATGCACGCCGATGGACGCGGCTTTGACGTGATGAAAAAATCGACCGAATTGAATGCTGCTTTGAAGCTCAACTCGTTGGAATACAACGGAAACCGCTATGGCGACGTTGATGGCAGCTTGGCATTGAGCAATGGCGCATTTGAGGCCAAGTTTGACTCGAAGAATCCTAATTTTGACTTTGCTTTGCAATGCAATGGCGAGCTTGCCCAAAATCATTATGTGGTGGCGCTTGATGGCGATTTGCGCGATGTTGATTTGCAGGCTATGCGCTTGATGGATGTGACCTCGCACGGCAAAGGCCGCATTGCTGCCTTTGGTGATGTTGACGTGAGCACTATGGTGTGTGACGTTTCGGCTGAAATCAACGATGTGTCGTGGACCTACGATACCTTGTTCTTTAGCACGCCAACGGTGGCGATGCGCTTTGAAAGCACCGACTCAACCATGAGCGGGTCGCTCAACAATGAGGATATGAACCTGAGTTTTGACTCGCAAGTGGGCGTGAACAAGTTTATTGAACAATTGACACAATGCCAAAATATAGCCCTTGAACAAGTTAATAAAATCTCGCTCAACATTGACACGCTGCAAGCATCGTTGCCACCGTTTGCCGTTGAGATGGAAATGGGCAAGCGCGGGCTTGTGCAGCAGTATCTGGCTTATAACGACTTGAAGCTCAAACACATGTCGTTTGAACTATATAACGATAGCACCATCTATGGCAACGGTGTGCTTCAGGGCATAGATGCCATGGGCACTAAGATTGACACCATCTCGGCTAAACTGGTGCAGACGCAACGCTATTTGGGATATAAATTCCACATGGGCAACCGCCCCGGCACCATGGATAACTTTGCCGATGTCACTTTGTTTGGCGGTGTCTTGGGCAGCCGCCTCACCACCATCTATAATGCCAAGGATATAAAAGGACGCACTGGCTATCACTTTGGCACTCATGCCGATGTCAACGACTCGGTGGTGCGCGCCACTGTGTTCACCCCCAAGCCATATATTGGCTATAAGGAGTGGAACGTGAACGAGGATAACTATGTGCTCTACGACTATAAGAATCAGCACCTCGACGCCAATTTGCGCCTTGACGGCGGCTCTTCGGGGCTAATAAACCTTTTCACCGAGCATGTGGAGCATGAAGGCGAAGAAAGTGATAAGCATCAGGAAGATGTGAACCTGCAAGTGAAGGGCGTGAAGATTGAGGAATGGATGTCGATGTTCCCGTTTGCGCCCGATGTGAGCGGTGAACTCTCAACCGATATGACCATATCTTACAGAGGCAACCAGTTCTGGGGCAAGGGGAATGCCGGCTTAAAGAATTTCTGCTACGAAGGAGAGCGAGTGGGCGATTTCAACCTTGACGCGCTCATGACCCTTGACCCGGTAACCGGCAACACCAATCTGGAATCATATATGAACGTGAATGGCGCTCGCGTGGCGTTTGCCGCCGGTGTGCTCAACGACTCAACCGCAACAAGCCCAATGTCGCTGCAACTTGATATTGATAAATTCCCAATCTCAACAATGACGGCATTCATACCTAATGGTATAGCTCAGTTGCAAGGCTACCTCAATGGCAAGATGACCATGCTCGGCACATTTGATAATCCAATACTTTGTGGCTCGGTTTGGGCGCAAGAGGGTGCCATCTATGTGCCTGTGTTTGGTTCTAAGATATTGTTCCCCGACACTGAGGTGACGGTTGATTCAAGTATTGTGCACTTCAACAAATATGCATTGCGCAGTTGCAACGACAAGCCGCTGGTGATTGACGGATTGGTTGATATACGCAACATGTCGAATGCCTATGTTGATTTGAACATTAAAGGCAGTAGCGTGCAGTTTGTTGACAGCAAGCAGGTGAAGAAGTCGCAGCTGTTTGGGCGCGGATATGCCGATGTCAAAGCATCGGCAAAAGGCCGATTGAATGCGCTGTATGTTGATGCCGACCTCTCGTTGCTCTCAGGCAGTAATCTCACTTACGTTCTTCAGGACGATGTGAGCGAGATAGTGCCTGCCACCAACCCCGATATGGTGCATTTTGTGCACTTTGAGGATTCGGTGAGCGAATATGGCGACTCGCTATTGCAGGCGCAGACCGTTGGCGTGAACATCAATGCCACAGTGACCTTGCAGCAAGGAAACACCATCAACGCCTATCTTTCGCCCGACGGCAAGAACCGTGTGCAGGTGCAAGCCACCGGTTCGCTCAACTATTCACAAGGCTTCTCGGGCGACCCTCGAGTGACAGGCCGACTCACAGTTGACAACGGATATGTGAAATATTCGCCACCGCTCATTAAAGAAGTTGACTTTGTCATCAACGAGGGCAGTAACATTGCCTTTACCGGCAATATGCTCAATCCGACACTCAATTTTAGTGCCGTGGAGAAGTATAAGGCCACGGTGAGCACCGATGGCGGTGCCTCGCGCTTGGTTGACTTCTTGATTACTTGTAATGTTGGCGGAACACTCTCGCAGATGGATGTGTCGTTTGACCTTGCCACCAACGACGACCTAACCGTGCAAAACGAGTTGCAGTCAATGACCCAGCAGCAGCGTTCTGCACAAGCCATGAACTTGATGCTCTATGGCAGCTATGGCGGCAGCAACACCGCTTCGATGTCGAACAATGCGCTATATTCGTTCCTCAACTCGCAAATCAACAGTTGGGCGGCAAGTGCCATTAAGGGCGTTGATTTGTCGTTTGGCATCAACCAGTATGATAGTGAAAGTTCTCAGAATAAGACGGTGACCAGTTACAGCTATAATCTGTCGAAGTCGCTTTTCAACGACCGCTTTAAGATTGTTGTAGGCGGCAATTACAGCACCGATGCCAGCGCTGAGGATAATTTCTCGGATAACCTGATTAGCGATATCTCAATTGAATATTTGCTCAATAGCTCGGGCAGCATGTATGCGCGCATGTTCCGCCACACGGGATATGAGAGCATACTTGAGGGCGAAATCACTCAAACGGGTGTGGGCTTTGTGATTAAGCGTAAGTTGGCATCGCTCAAGCACATTTTCAAGTTCAGACGCAGCCGAAAAGCAGCTTTGCGGCGTGCTCTTGCCGACTCGCTCAACGCTGTTGCGCCCGACACCGTCAACGTTGCCGGCAATCAGACGCAGAACGTGAGCGACGGCAACGTAACACAGTGAGATAAACTTCAAATTCACCGAACAAAACAAAACGACAAAACACAGAATAGATGCGGAAGTTTGACAACAACATATTATTGCAGGTGCTTGTGAGCATTGCCATAGTGGCAAGTGCAATATCTTGCTCCACTACGAGCCGCCTTGAAGATGATGAGGTGCTCTACACCGGAGTGAAGAAACTCAACATCATGCCTGCTTCTGATAGTATAATGCTTGAGGAAGGCGTTGCCGAGGCTGTGGCATCGGCCATCAACGTGGCGCCAAACAACAGCCTTTATTCGCCTTATATCAGACATCCGTTTCCTGTTGGGCTATGGGTGTATAACCATTGGAACGATAGTGCCAAGGGTTTGAAGGGTTGGCTGTATAAGAAATTGGTTGATGAGCCTGTGTTGGTGTCAACGGTGCGTCCTGAGCATCGTGTGGAGATGATAAACACGGTGCTGCATGACAATGGCTACTTTGACAGCAACGCCTCTTATCAGCTCATCTATTCAAAGCGCAACAAAAAGAAGGCTCGCATACAATATGACGTTACGGTGAATGAGCCTTATGTGATTAGCAGTGTGGGATATCTTAATAATGACGTTGAGATTTGTCAGAAGATTGATTCGCTGGCGCGAGTTGACAAATATTTGCGACCCGGAAGCCGATATAGCCTCGACTCGCTGAATGCCGTGCGCGTGAACATAACCAACACTTTGCGAAACCGCGGATATTATTATTTCCGACCCGAATATATTGAATATCTTGCTGACAGCACCTTGCGCAAGGGCAAGATTGCACTACGGCTATCGTTGGCGCCGGGCGTTCCTGTGGCGGCACTTAATCGCTACACCACCGGCAATGTCACAACAGTGGTGCAGCGCTATCAGGGTGGTGGCACCCCCGACACCACCGAGTTGCCTCGCAAAGGAACGCTGGTGAAGATGACGCCAATGCGATTGCGCAACAGTGCCATTGCCGGCAAAATATCGTTCCGTAAGGGTAGGGTGCTATCGGTGCGTGATATGGACCGCACACAAAGCAATTTGAGCAATATGGGCATATTCAATGCCATAAATATTGAGGTGACGCCAATGGATTCGCTTCAACCCGGGCAGAATCAGCTCGACGTGAACGTGAACTGCACTATGGATAGGCAGATTGAAGCCAAGATTGAGGCACAAGCCACGTCAAAATCAAACAGTTATATTGGGCCTGGATTGTCGTTAGGCTTGGCACATAAGAACCTGTTTGGCGGAGCCGAGGTGATTAATACCGAGCTTCATGGCAGCTATGAATGGGCCACCGGCGGCAAGGCGGTTGAGGGTTATGACTATAACAGTTATGAGCTTGGCTTATCGTCAACGCTGTCGATACCGCAATTGCTTGCGCCCAAGTTTATTGACCGTAGCCGTCGTTACCAGAATTGGACCAAGTTTTCTCTTTCAGCCGATTTGCTCAATCGCCCAAGCTTCTTCAAGATGGTGCAATTTGGCACAGGATTCACTTGGCAGTGGCACGCCGGCAGGCATTCGCTCAATGAACTGACGCCATTTAAGCTCACATACACAAAATTGCTCAATACCACCGACGCTTTCAACGAGTCGATGAATAACAATCCTGCGGTGTATGAGAGTTTCCGCAATCAGTTCACCGCTCAGTTGCAATATAATTACACCTACGACCGCGCATTTGGGCGCGACAATCTCACCTTCAATTTGCAGCTCATTGAGGCAGGCAATTTGTTGGCTGGATTGTGGGCTTTGGGCAAGTCGAAAGGCGAGAAATGCCTGTTTGGCACGCCGTTCTCACAGTTTGTGAAAGGTCAGGCATCGGTGGTTTACAAGCATGGCTTGTTTAACGGTCATTCGCTTGTGAGCCGAGTGCTTGTTGGTGCGGCACATGCCTATGGCAACTCATCGGTTGTGCCGTATGCTGACCAGTTTTATATTGGCGGAGCCAATTCGTTGCGAGCATTTGCGGTGCGCTCAATTGGCCCCGGCAGCTATTTGCCCAGTGCCGACAATCCTAATGCCTATTACGACCAAACAGGTACGTTTAAGTTTGAGGCTAACCTTGAATATCGTTTCCCGTTGTTCAGCTTTCTGAAGGGGGCAGCCTTTATTGATGCAGGCAACGTGTGGTTGTTACAAGAAGATGAAAACCGCGTGGGCGGTAAGCTGAAAATGAAGAATTTCATGCGTGAGCTGGCGCTTGGCACCGGTGTGGGCCTGCGTTTTGACATGGAGATGTTGGTGATACGTGCCGACTTGGGATATGCCTTGCATGCACCATACGAAACCGGTGAGAGCGGCTATTTCAATATGCCAAGTTTCAAAAAGAGCATTGCATTTCACTTGGCAATAGGTTATCCGTTTTGATGCATGGCTCGCCTGAGAGCGAGAGGCAATGAGATAAAAAGAATTGCGGGGGCACATTACTAAATTCTGTAATGTGCCCCCGCATTTAATATTTATGCTGTGATGAATGCGAATCAGTGTGATTTTACATGATGCCGCGTTCACGCAGTTTCAGCTGCCAGTTCCAAGCGCTGCGCATGGTGTCTTCAATGGTGGCTTGAGCCTTCCATCCAAGAATGTTGTTGGCTCTCGATGGGTCGCCCCAAACCTTTTCAATATCGCCCACGCGACGGCCCACTACCTTGTAAGGCACTTTCACGCCAGTGGCGCTTTCAAAGGCTGTGATAAGCTCCATCACTGAAAGGCCGCGACCGGTGCCCAGGTTGTAGATTTCAAGGTTTTCGCCGTCTTTCTCAAGCATGCGGTCAACGGCGCAAACGTGAGCCTTAGCAAGGTCAACCACGTTGATGAAGTCACGAATACAGTAACCATCGGGGGTGTTGTAGTCGTTGCCAAACACGCTCAGTTCTTTGCGAATACCAATGGCTGTTTGGGTGAGGTAAGGAATGAGGTTTTGAGGTACGCCGTTAGGCAACTCGCCGATTTCGGCACTTGGGTGAGCGCCCACCGGGTTGAAGTAGCGCAAGATGATGCTCTTGATGGGTGCGCCAGAGATGATGAAGTCGGTGATTATTTCCTCAGAGATTTGCTTGGTGTTGCCATAAGGTGAAGTGGCTTTTTTGATTGGCGACTCTTCAGTCACGGGGTTCACGTCGGGCTCGCCATAAACGGTGCACGACGATGAGAACACAAAACCTTTAACGCCAAACTCGGGCATGAGTTCAAGCAGATTGGTGAGTGTGTTGAGGTTGTTGCGGTAATAAAGTAATGGCTTTTGAACCGATTCACCAACGGCCTTGCTTGCAGCAAAGTTGATGATTGCCTTGATGCCTGGGTTATCTTCAAAAAGCTTGCGAAGGGTGTTGATGTCGGTGCAATCGCCTTCAACAAACACTGGGCGTTTGCCTGAAACCTTCTCGATGCCGTCGAGCACCTCAATGTTGCTGTTTGAGAGATTGTCAATCACAACCACTTCATAGCCGGCTGCGTGCAATTCTACTACTGTGTGCGAACCAATGTATCCGGTTCCACCGGTTACCAAAATTTTGCCTTTCATTGTTTCTATAATATTATGTGATTAGATTATTCTAAAGATTTGTTTGGTATGTTATGTGCAAAGATAAAATATTTTTAATGGTTTTGCAATGCTTTTTTATATAATTTGGCATGTGTCAACGGCACTGGAGTTGAATTTGTCAGGTTGATTGTTAAGATGGTGCTTAGTGTGGGTGTTTTGGTGGCAAAATCACATCAAAAGGGGATGGGGTACGTTCAATTTGTGCAAATTTTTCACTAACTTTGCGGCAAAAATTTTTTAGAAAACAATCAGCAAAAGAGTTTAATAAGCAATGAAGATATCAGAGATAATAAAAGGCTTGCAAAAGCCCGGCTTTTCGTTTGAAGTGTTGCCGCCAATCAAGGGCAGGGGCATAGAGCAGATTTTTGCTAATATCGACAGGCTGAAGGAATATGGGCCTCTGTACATCAACATCACCACGCATCGCAGCGAAATGGTGTATAAGAGCACAGCCGACGGGCTTTATCAGCGCATCTCGGAGCGCAACCGCCCCGGCACGGTGGCTGTGGCTGCTGCCATTCAGCAACGCTATAATATTCCGGCTGTGCCGCACATGATTTGCAGCGGATTCTCAAAAAACGAGACTGAATATGCTCTCATTGACTTGAACTTTTTGGGCATCAACAACATATTGGTGCTGCGAGGCGATAAGGCCAAGCACGACAATCGTTTTATTCCCACAGCCGGAGGTTACAGCCATGCCCACGAACTTGCCGAGCAGGTGAACAATTTCAATAATGGATATTTTATTGACGGCACCAAAATGGATGCCCCCACCGAAAGGCCGTTCTCTTATGGCGTAGCAGGGTATCCCGAGAAACACGAGGAAGCGCCAAACATTGATATTGACTTGATGTTCTTGAAACAAAAAGTTGACATGGGAGCCGATTATATTGTCACTCAAATGTGTTTCGACAATCAAAAGCTCTACGACTTCATGAAGCGTTGCCGCGAAATTGGCATCAACGTACCCATTGTGCCCGGCTTGAAGCCTATTGTCAACCGCAACCAGCTTAGCCTGTTGCCCAAGACATTCCACGTTGACTTGCCGAGCGACCTTGCTATGGAGCTTGCCAAGTGCAAGGACGATGTGGAAGCCAAGCAAGTGGGTGTGGAGTGGTGTATTATGCAAACTCGTGACCTGATAGCTCATGGTGTGCCAACGGTGCATTTCTATTCGCACAATGCCACCGAGAGCGTGAGCCGTGTGGCAGCTGCCGTATATTGAGATGTGGCAGTTTTCACGGCATGAGTGCCGCGAAAACATCTTTGCTCTGCTTGTTTGTTTTTAAGAGATAAAAGGCGTAACTTTGCAACAAAGGTGCAAGGCGCGGAGAAGGTGTGCGCTACGGCGCAATGCTCAAATGGCATTTCATTGCGATGTTGCCGCATGACGGTTCTGCCTAAGGGCGCTTGCACAGCTTTTTTTGAGATTATATTACCTGCAAAAGGAAACCAACTGAAATAAACAGGAGAGAAGAGGAAAAAAACTATGAGATTTAAGGATGTAATTGGCAATGAGGCCGCCATAGCTCGGTTGCGGGCGATGGCCGATGCTGAGCGCATACCGCATGCGTTGCTGCTTATGGGCGAGCCATGTGTGCCCAAGTTGGCTTTGGCTCTTGCTTTTGCACAATATGTTCATTGCGAGAACCGCGTTAACGGCGATTCGTGCGGAGTGTGCCCGTCATGCTTGCAGCATCAGTCGCATAACCATGTAGATACATTTTTCTCTTATCCCATTCTGAAGAAAAAATCGGGTGGCGTGACCTTGTGCAGCGATTACAGTAAGGAATGGCAGACTTTTCTCTTAGAAAGCACGGTTGAGAACTATGAGCGATGGCTGGCACTGATAAAGAACGAGAATGGTCAGCCAATAATATATGGTGACGAGAGCGATGAGATTGTGCGCAAGATGAGCCTTTCGTCTTATTCGGCACGCTACAAGATACACATCATGTGGCTTCCTGAGAAAATGAACGGCACCTGTGCCAACTCGCTTCTGAAAATGCTTGAAGAGCCTTATGCCGACTCTCTGTTTGTGTTGGTGAGCAACCGTTACCAAGATGTGCTGCCCACCATCTACTCACGCACGCAGCGCGTTTTGCTCAAGAAACCATCTACTCAGCTTGTGGCTAACTATTTGGTTGACAAATATGGCCTTGACGAGCAAGATGCATTGGCGTATGCCGCACCTGCCGACGGCAACATTGTGCTTGCCGAGCAAAGCTTACAGCAGGGCAACGAGAATCAATTGTTTCACGAAAAGTTCACTCAGCTCATGCGCATGGCTTATAGTGTTGACCTCAAGGGTCTGCGTGACTGGTCGGTTGAGGTGAATGATTTCCGCCGTGAAAAGATTTGCCGGTTTATGGAATATGCCAGCCGCATGGTGCGCGAAAACTACATTTATAATTTGCGCCACCGCGAGTTGAATTATCTCACTCGCGAGGAGGAGCAGTTTAGCACACGTTTTTCGCCTTTTATCAATGAGCTTAATGTTGAAGGCATCATTGAGGAGTTTAACAAAGCCCGCATTGATGTTCATGGCAATGCCAATGGTAAGATTGTGCTATTTGACCTTGCCATAAAAATGACCATTTTGATAAAGAAAAAGCGGTGATGAGGGCTACCTAAGCTGCTGCCGAGCACGCCATGTGAGCCGAAAAAAGGTATGCAAGATGCGCTTGGGCAGTGTGCCGGTTGCTTCAGGAAAAGAATAGCACACAACAAGATAATATAAACCAAAAATAAAAAATTATTCATCACATTATGGCTGAGATGTTTTTGCGTCATTTGGCAAAAGAATATGTTAAACACAACGACCTTTGCCATTATAGTTTCATATTTCCCAATAGGCGAGCAGGAGTGTTTTTTGCCAAGGAACTCAAAGAATGTGCCACAGGCAGCTTGTTGATGCCTGAAATCACCACTATCAACACGTTTGTGAGTGAGCTTACTGGCGCTGTTGAGGTCAACCGAGTGGAATCGCTGTTTATGCTCTACGAAGCATATAAGAGCTTAGATGCAAACAGCACTGTGACCTTTGAACGCTTTTCGCGTTGGGGCGACGTGTTGCTGAGTGACTTTGGCGACATTGACCGTTATATGGTGGATGCCAAAGATGTGTTTGTGAACATCTCTGACCTCAAATCAATCAAAGCCAATTATCTCACAGATGAGGTTAAGGAGATACTGAGCCATTACTTCAATTTGCGTTACACAGCTGCCGGTGAGGAGGAATTTTGGCAGCACATTGAGAATGTGAATGGAGAAACGGTGGTGAAGAAGAAGTTTGCGAGCATTTGGGGTAGCTTATATCCGCTATATGTTGAGTATAACCGCCTGCTAAGCGAGGCGCATCTCACCTACAATGGCAAGATGTATCGCGATGTGGTGGAGGTGGTGAAAGGACGAGATGCCGCCAGCTTTAACTGCAAACGATATGTGTTTATTGGCTTCAACGTGTTGTCGAAATCAGAGTATATGCTGTTTAAGGCTATGCGTGATAAGGGCATTGCCGATTTCCATTGGGATTATGAGTCTCCGGCGTTTGCCACTCGTGCCAATAAGGCAACTAAATTCCTGTCGAAATACGTAAATGAGTTTAAAGCGCCGTTTGATAATGCCAAGATTGAGAGTGATGGCAAGCCAAAGGTGCTTAATGCTGTTGGTGTGCCGTCAACTTATGGACAGGCACAGTGTGTGGCACATATACTAAAATGGCTGGTTGACAAGGGAATGACTGACGGCAACAACGCCATTGACACAGCAGTGGTATTGCCCAATGAACGTCTTTTTATGCCCGTGATTAAGGCTATCGACCCTAAGGTGATAGGCAAGATTAATGTCACCATGGGGCTCTCGTTGCGCAATTCAAGTATAGCCACTCTCATCAGCGCCATCACCAAAATGCATTTTCAAGCCAAGACAGTGAAAGGTGTGTGGCAATATTTCCATGCCGACGTTAAAGATGTGCTGTTGCACCCCATAGTGAAGTTTATGAATCAAAACCAGGCGCTGGCTCTCATCAACCAAATCAATCGCCTGAACATGTATAATGTGCCATATCAAATGATTGAGCAGCATGCTCCTGCATTGGCAAGCTTGTTTACGGTGGTGAGCGGATTCTCGGCGCGTGAAATGAGCGACTATTTGCATACTATTTTGCAATTCACTCAAACGGTGCTTGAACGTCAGCAAAACATTGACAGTGATTTGCTCACGGCATTGAGCAACTACAACGAGCAGCCTGTGAACCAAGCCTCATCAATTGAAATGGCGTTTTTGAACGTCTATGCCGATGCTCTTGAGGAGCTGCGTGGATTCTTTGAGCAGCGCAGCCATTCGGGTGACGAGGAATATAAGGTTGATATCAACACGTTCTGTTATTTGCTTGACCGTTTGGTGGGCAACACCAAGATGTCGCTTGAGGGCGAGCCTCTTGGCGGATTGCAGGTGATGGGTGTGCTTGAGACACGATGCCTCGACTTTAAGAATCTCATTATCCTGTCGATGAACGAGCGTGTTTTTCCGCGCAAGCATTTCACCAAGTCGTTTATCCCGCAGCAGTTTCGCCGTGCTTATGATATGTCAACCATTGAGCACCAGGAATCAATGTATGCCTATTACTTTTATCGCATGATTAGCCGTGCCGAGAATGTATATATGCTCTATGATTCTCGCAGCCAAGCAGGCAAATCGGGCGAGGAATCACGGTTCATACACCAGTTGTCGAAGCTGTTTGGCAAAGACTATGAGGTGAAGTACCACATGTTGTCTCTGGGCATTGAAGCACCCTCTAAACCCGACATTATGGTAAAGAAAGACAAGCATATAATGGACATCCTCAATCTTTACAAAGCAGAGTTGCCTGATAGTGAAGATGAAGTGAACGCTCGTGTGAAATCGGGTGAACTGAAGTTGCTTTCGGCACACAGCATAAATTGCTACATAACGTGCCCAATGCACTTTTATTTGCGTTATGTTGAGGGATTGCCCGAGATTGATGACGTGTCGCAGTTTATGCAAGCAAGCACTTTTGGCACCATTGTGCACAATTCAATGCAACGGATATACCCCAACGACACTGTTATCACGACCGATTATATCGATAATCTGCTAAGGAAGGATAATAAAATGGTGCAAAACACCATAATAGCCAACATCAACAAGGAGTTTTTGCGAAAGGGCGATGATTGCTATGACCCGTTGCAAGGTGAGAGTCTGCTGAAGTTTGAGGTGGCGCTTGAACTCATTGAACGCATTCTGGAGTATGACCGTGAACTCATTGAACAATATGGCGATATCCACTATGTGCAAGGAGAGAAAGTCATGTATTGCACCATGCAACTTGGTGAGAATAAGTTTAATCTGTCATACACCATCGACCGTCTTGACAAAATTGAGAAAGACGGCATGTTGGTGACTCGCATTGTTGACTATAAGACAGGTCAAGATAAAACCGAAATATCCTCACCCCAAGTGCTTTTTGAGGGCAATAGGGAAGACCGTCCTGAAGCGATACTGCAATTGTTGCTTTATTGCAACGCTTATGCTTTGAGCAGTTCATATAATCAGGAACCAATTGAGCCGATAATCTATAAGCTTATCGACATAAAAAAGTCGGGGTTAAAGGTGGGTAAGGAACAAGTGCTATATCCCAGCACAGTTGTTAAATCAGAGAATCTTAACCAACTGTTTGTGCAGCAACTTGGCGATGTGATTGACGGTTTGTTTGACGAAAACACGCCTTTTGTGCAAACAACAAACGAAAAAAACTGTAAATATTGCAAATTCAAGGATTTCTGTCGAAAAGAAGATTTGGAATACGGAAAATAATTTGTAACTTTGCACCGCTTTTTGAAACACCCCGTGTGATGGGAAATTAAGGAGCAAAACACTTAATTTTGAGTAACACAAACAAATTAAAACAAATGAAAATTTACGAATTAAACGCTGAACCAAGAACTGATCTTGGAAAGAAAGCAACAAAGGCACTGCGTGCTGAGTCGAAAATTCCTGCCGTTATCAATGGTGGCGAGGTAGTTGAACTGCCTTTCGCTGGCACTTTGAAAGATGGTCAAAAGGTGGTTGAAATTGCTGAGAACAAAACCGGCAAGGTGAAGAAAGCCATCATCGTGACTGACATCACAGTGAAGAAAGAAGACGTTCGCAAGCTCATCTACACTCCAGAAATCTTTGTAGTTGAACTCACAGTGAACGGTGAACAAAAGAAGGCTGTGCTAAAGGACATTCAATTCCACCCTGTTACCGACGAGATTCTTCACATCGACTTCTTGGAAGTTAACGACACCAAGCCAGTTGTTATGGAAGTTCCTGTAACTCTTGAAGGTCACGCAGAAGGTGTGAAGGCTGGTGGTAAGCTCACTTTGTCAATGAAGAAGCTCAAAGTGAAGGCTGTTTACAGTGCAATTCCTGAACGCATCGTTGTGAACATCGACCATATTCAACTTGGTCAATCACTCAAGGTTGGTGCTCTGCACTATGATGGCATTGAACTTATCAACTCTAAGAACGCCGTTGTTTGCGCCGTGCAATTGACTCGCGCCGCTCGTGGCCAACAAGCTGCTCAAGGCTAATCATTGCCGCAACTCGCTCAATTAGAGAGAACTGATAATCAGCGATGAAATATCTGATTGTAGGATTGGGTAACATTGGCGAAGAATACCAAGGTACCCGCCACAATATAGGATTCAGTGTATTGGATGCCTTTGCCGAGGCATCCAATATTTCTTTTAGCACTCAGCGCTATGGCGATGTGGCTGAGGTGAGGGTGAAAAACCAACAGCTGGTGTTGCTTAAACCTTCCACCTATATGAACCTTAGCGGCGATGCTGTGCGCTACTGGAAGCAGAAAGAAAACATTTCGCTTGAAAACATATTTATTGTGGTAGATGACATTGCTTTGCCTTTTGGCACCATTCGCATAAAGGGTAAAGGGAGCGACGGTGGCCATAATGGTTTGAAACACATCAACCAGATGCTGCAAACCACCAACTATGCACGCTTGCGCTTTGGTGTGGGCAACGATTTCCCAATAGGCGGGCAAATTGATTATGTGCTGGGACATTTTTCGGCCGAACAGCGAGAAACGTTGGACCAACGCATTAAGGTGGCTATTGATGCTATCAAGGCGTTTTGCCTATCGGGGCTTGCTTTCGCCATGAACAATTATAACAACAAGTGAACTGCGGCTCACACAATATAATGCAGAGAAAATGGCAAACGACGAGAGGATTGATAAATGGCTATGGGCCACAAGAATCTTTAAAACTCGCACCATAGCCACTGCTGCCTGCAAGAAAGGGCGAGTGATGGTTGACGGCGTGACCGTGAAGCCATCAAGACTCATCAAGGTGGGCGACAAAGTGGCAGTGCGTAAGCCGCCAATCACTTACACCTTTGAGGTGTTGGGACTGGTGCAAAACAGGGTAGGGGCTAAATTAGTGCCCAACTATCTCAGCAATATCACCTCGCCCGACCAATATGAACTGCTTGAAATGGTGAAAATTAATGGGTTTGTTGACCGTCAAAAAGGCTTGGGACGACCAACAAAGAAAGATGGACGCGAATTACAGAAATTCACCGAGGCGGCTTATTTTGGATTTGATGATTTTGACGACGGTGATGATGACTTTGATTTAGATTTTGACGAAGAGGATTGACGACTTAAGCAAGCATGTGCTCAGAGGTCTCAATCCTCTTCTTTGTTTTCTGAATGGTTGAGGTAACGTGTGTTACCGTTTTTTGATGATGACCGTAGCCGGCCGATTATTTCAGCACCATGTTTCTATAACACCTCAATCACCATGCCTTCTTGTGTGGCAACGGTGTTGGCGAAGATGGCTTGGGCCTCGGTGAGCAATTGCGCTTCATCATCGTAGCGGATTGAGTAGTGCCCGATGGCGAGTTTGCCCACATTTGCATCTCGTGCTATTGTAGCGGCTTGTGCTGCTGTGGAGTGAGCAGCATTTTCTGCACTCTGTTGGTCCTCGGTGGTGAAAGTTGCCTCATGATAGAGCAGGCTGACGCCCATGATTTGAGGAATCATCTCGGGGTAGTAAGCTGTGTCGCTGCAATAGGCATATTTGCGAGGCACAAAGTCGCTTGGCATTGTCAATTCGCTGTTTGGCACCACGGTGCCATCTTCCAATGTCCAGTTAGCACCGGCCTTGATTTTGCCAAATTCTTTGGGTGGTATATTGTAGGCTTTGCATCGCTCGGGCAACAGCACTGCTGGTTTCTCTTTCTCGCTAAACAAAAAGCCGCAACATGGCACGCGATGGTTGAGCGGAATAGTCTCCACCTTCATGTCTTTATCCTCATAGATGACGGCTTGTTTGGTTGTGTCAAGTGGGTGCATAATGAGTTTAAATGGCAGATAGCAGTATTGCTCAAGGTCTTTTTCAAGTGGGGCTTGCAAGTCGGCAGGGAGCCAGAGGTGCAAGTCGGTTTTGCGGTCAAGCATCAAACCCAGGCTTGAAATGAGAGGTACAAGCCCAAAGAAATGGTCGCCATGGGCGTGACTGATGAATATATGATTCATGTTTGTCACTTTGATGCCCGATTTCCATATCTGCGTCTGTGTACCCTCGCCACAATCCACAAGGAAAACCTTCTCGTGTACGTTTACCAATTGTGCTGTTGTCATGTGTCGTGCGGTTGGCACAGCCGAACCGCACCCTAATATGTTAACTTCAAATTTTTCCATAGTTCTATAAATAATTTTTTTCAAAAGCCTGTGCCATGGTTGCTGTCATTAGGCAGTGTGCTCTTGATTAAGTTTTTTTCTGTTAATTATCTCGTAATTCGTTAGTGCTTAAAAAAGCATTTTTTTGCCGGCTCACCTCTTTATGGCATAAAAGCGAAAATGTAACCTTCAACTGATGTGGAAAACATTTTTTTCTCGTATCGGTTGCTTTGTTTGCGCATCAAATCTAAGTTACACTTCTCTTGTTTTGCTTGATGCAATAGTGCTCTACACGCTAACCCAATCAACCGTTCTTGCTTCGTGAGGCTCGGGTGGCGTGAGTTTGCTTAGCATTGATTCTATCACATAGAGCGGAACCGCTGAGCTTCGTTGAGCGTTGCGTTGCAACTCGGTTTCAAAGTCGGTCTCAAGGTAAACTATTCGCACTCGGGCGTGATAGGTTTCAAAAAGGGAGATGAGCGACTCCCGTAGTTGTGGCGTGATGCTTGTGGCGTTCCACACAAACGGTTGATGCTTGCGCAAATATTCCTTAGCCTGTTCGCGAGCCATATTTGCCACATAGCCTTGTTCGGCATTGGGAGAGATTTTGTGCTTGCGGCGTAGGTCGTCGAGTGATACCACGGGGAGGTGTGGCAAATTTTTTGCTATCCAAGTATCTTTGCCGGTACCGGGCAGCCCCGACATCATTATCACTTCGCCCCAAGTGTCGTCAAAAAGTGATTGCTCTTTCCACACCTCTTGTCCGCTAAGGAATGTTCGGCGTGTGGCATCAGATGGGAAGGGATAACACCCATTGAGGCAACCCTCTTCTTGTGCCAGTTCTTCACACAAAGCAATTTGGTCAAGCATCAGCTTTTGGTCGTTGCATTTGCGCCCAAGCATATCGGCTTTGCAAAGCATGCAGAGCATGCTGATTGAAAAGTCGGGTGCCAACAGACTGTTTGAAGCAATTTTATGCAGTTGCAGTTTGCCGTTTTTCATATCTATGGCGTGGGGCGGAAATGAGTGATAACGTATGAGTTGACAAATGGCCTCACGCGCTTGCATCAGCTGGCGATTGCCGCACATGCCGTATTGTTTCCAAAGCAGCTCTCGCGCCATGCGGCTTCCGGTTGGCGCATGGTGTGGCGATGTCACCTCACCCATAACTGACTGGGTGGTTTTCACCTTGCCAATGTCATGCAGCAATGTGGCTATGGTGAGGATGTGCTTCTGAAGGCTGTTGAGTGATTGATACTCAGGCAATTGATGCAGCGCATCCACAGCCATTAGAGTATGGGTGTAAACATCGCCCTCGTCGTGCCAATGCTTTGGCTGGGGCGTCAACTCCATCAGTCCCTTATATGTGTTGAGCACATTTGCCTCAATGTATTGAAAATCACACATTTTGATATAGTTGATTGATGCTTGATGTGATTCGGTTGGGCACAATAGGGCGGTCGAGCCAAGCGCTTTGTGGTTGCTCCACGGTTTGCAAGAACGATGCCCGCACATATTTCATGCGGTCAACCACCTCGCCATTTTCCTCAACCTTGATGTAGATGCCCTCCATTGTGCGTGAAGAGTCGGTTTCACGGCACACTTGGTCAACGTCGAGCTTTAGCTTGGCAGCGTCTTCCCTTAGATGCTCAATGTGTTGGCTTGAGATGTAAGCTGAATCGCCAAGGTGTGAAATAACGTCGTCAACGCATGAAAAAATGCCTGTTGCCAGCACCGGTACTGAGCAGATTGGCAGCCCTTTAAGCAAATTGTGCCTTGATGTGGTGTCAAGGTATTTGCCGGTTTCACGGTTGAGCACGTCAAATTCCATGAAATAGTGAGGCAAGAGGTCGTAGTAGATTGAATGTTTGGCATACATCCATTCGCCGTACATAATATATTTGCTGCCAAGCACTTCGTAAAGCGCATCGCGGTGAACCATGCTCCATTGCTTGAACAGGTCGTAATGCCGTTCGCGATAACCACCGGTGAGAAAATGGCCGCGGCTTTGCAGGCGCAGCTCGCCATCTTGACTGAATGAAATGGCAGAGTTTGCGCCATCAATTTTCTCCTCGAGTACAATATGGCGTCCGGCGATGTCGCTAAATGGGCGTTGGCTCAAATCTTCGTCACCAGGTTGCAGACGCGACCCTTGTAGGTGAGGCGTGCGCGGATATTTTATTATTTTGTCGTAGGTGTCCATAGTTTGTTTTTATTATTTAATATAGGCCACCATCACATGGTGGTTGGTGACTGACATGAATTTAACTTTATTACAACCGTTTTCCAGAAACAATTGTTTGAGTTGATTGGTTGAAAACAGATGTATGTGCTCGGGGTTATCATCGGGCTTTGATGGCACTGAAACAATAACATAATTCTTTGCCAAGCGGATGGCATTTCTCACCACTGACAGAGTGTCGGGTATGTGCTCCATAACTTCAAGCATAGTCACAACGTCAAATGATTTGTCGGGATAATCCCATGTGCAAATGTCTTGCTGAAGAGCATGCAGATTATCTATCCCTCCCAGATGAATGCATTGATGCAGTGCAACGCGGTGAGGGAGAATATCGACGCTGGTGACTTCAATGTGGGGGAAATCGCGCAACAGAGGGAAAAGGAATACCCCTCGGCCGCTACCCACATCGAGCAACGTGTTGCATTGCCCAGTTGGCACAATGCCTTGCAGAAAGCTCAACACCATTTTCACGCGTGGCAAATCTTCTTTCACCTTAAAATAGTGCATCTTCATTTCGGGGGCATCTTTTTCTCCGGCATATTGTATTTCATAGCCTCGCTTGTAAGCTTCTGCGAGGCGGGTTAAGTATTGCTGTTCCATTATGGTTGCTCTAAAGTTATATATTTAACTGCTACATATTCGGTAAGCCACACATCATTGTTGCTCAAAAAGAATTTCACACCGTCTTCAGCCATTTGTTTGGCATTGATTCTGAGCACAATTGGTTTGCCGTGTCGTTTGCCCACGTTGATGGCAGTATCATGGTCAGTTGAGAGATGAACATGAAGCCTACTGCCACTGATAATGCCATCGCGCATTATCTGTGGCACGGTTGATTCGGCTGTGCCGTGAAACAAGAAGTGAGGCGGAGTGGTTTCATTAAGTTCCACATCCACATTCACCGAATGACCTTGACGAGCACGAATGAGAGTTTTGTCGGCGGAGTATTCAAAACGTCGTTTGTTGTTTGTCGCAACTATCTCGTCAATCAACTCTGGCGTAAAGCCATGGTTGGCAACAAGGTCGCTCACTTCTCTCCATCCATGCTCGTTGAATTGGTATTCTTTATCATGTCTTAACAGATATGCCAATTTTTTGCTTTGTGCTGTAAGCTTGTTCATCGCTCAGTATTGTGTAAATTAGGGTAAATGTTGTTCTTCCATGAAACGCTGTTGTTTAAGCCTTTTGCTGTTTCGTTACATGCAGTTGTTTGTGATTATTCAATGTCGATTCTCGAAACTTCATCCACGTTTTTGATGGCCGAAATAGACTCCATCGCTTTCTCCAACTCCCTCACCGAATGGACGGCAAAATCTACTGAGGTTTCCACGATACGGTCAACGGTTACAGTGTTAAGGCGTGAGATTGAGAGATTCTGTTGCTCGGTGATGCACGCCACCACGTCGCTCAACAAGTGGTAACGGTCAACGCCACGGATGCAAACGCGAACAGGGAACAGGAAAGCATTTTGTTCCTCAAAGTTTACGGCAACTATTGAGTCGCCTTGCTCTGAAGCCATGCGAATGGCATCGGGGCAATTGCGCTTGTGCAATGTGATTTTGCCAGCAGCATCTTTGAAGCCTATCACCTCGTCGCCAGGCAAAGGATGGCAGCAGGAGCAGCGCGAGTAGGGCATCTTCTCCTTGCCGGCAAAATGAGTGCGCAGGGTGCGCTTGGCCTTATAGGTGAGCACATGGTTGAGCCAGCTCTTTTCAGGGAAGACACTGCTGTCGGTGCTTATTTGCACGCAGTCGCCGCGACGCAACACGGTTTTAACCGAGCTTAACCGGCCGTTGATGCGGGCATACTCGGCATGTAGCCCCACTTCGCTGTGTATCTCAAAGGCAAAGTCCAATGCGGTAGCGTCCTTGGGCAGGATAACGCCTTTGCCCTGAGGAGTAAACACCATGATGTCATCGTTATAGAACGAGGCTGTGACGCCATCCATATAGTCCATTTCATGGCTGTGATAAGCAATATCTTTAAGCACAGCCTTAAATTTCTCTAACCATACTTTCACATTCTCCTCGGTACGCTCAGCCGTGCATCCCAAGCGAGAGGCTCGCACCATTCGCTCCGACGAGATGTGCATTTCTTCCCATCCGCCCTGGTCGTTGAGCATCTTCACGTGGAAACTCTGATAACCGTTTTCTTTTGGCGCGTTGATATAGTTTGATACGCTGCCCGGTCGCTCTTTGAAATGGTCGGTTAGTACGGAATAGATGAGAAGGCACAGTTTCTTCTCTTCTTGTTGATTGCAGGCATCATAGATGATGCGGATGTAGTGCTTGCCATCAACGTGATGGAAGTCGCAACCTTTTGAGTGCATCTTGCGCCAAATGCTGTAAGGCATGCGGTATCGCAATTCAATTCTTGCCTTGATGCCATTGTCTTCCAACAGCTCGCTTACCTTTGAGATGAATCCTTCGAGGTTCTTCTTCTCGGCATGTTTAATTTCGCCCAACATTCGTTCAATCTGCTCATACTCACGGGGACAGCGGTAATGAAACGACAGGTTCTCCAGCTCGGTCTTTACATGATACAGCCCAAGTCGGTTGGCAAGAGGAGCATAGAAATAGTCGGTCTCGCCGGCAATCTTCATCTGCTTGTCGGGGCGCATGCTTGCCAGTGTGCGCATATTGTGAAGGCGGTCGGCAAGCTTCACCAAGATGGCGCGCACGTCATATTGCACCGATGCCAATATCTGACGGTAGTTGTCCACTTGCTTCGATTTGTCGTATTTCTCCTTTTTCTGTTTGGTGACAACGCCCACAAGAAAGGCCACATCGTCGCCAAAGCGTTCTCTGATGTCCTCAATGGTGTATTGGGTGTCTTCAACCACATCATGCAGGAATGCCGCCATCACGGGATTTGCGCCAAGTTCCAATTCCTCTGCCACAATACGTGCCACGGCAATAGGATGAATGATATATGGCTCACCCGTCTTGCGCTTTTGTTCCTTGTGTGCTTCTGCAGCCAACTCGTAAGCGTTACGCACAAGCTGCATCTGCTTGTCATCCACTCGTTGAGCCAACATCTTGAAGATGCTCTCAACACTTGCTTGATAATTTTGGGAAACGTTGTTCATATTATTTCCTGTTTTTTAGTTTTTTTGTGTTTCTTTTTCCATCTCATTCAACTCGTCGTTATCCTTTATGTTTCGGAACATAACCAATGGTTTGCCTGCTCTGTCAACATAACTATAGATTGTGATTTCTCTGTCATTTAACCCTTTCGCTTTGTCAATTGCATTTTGTGGCAAGCCTTTCAATGACAGCCAATCAATGTCGTCAGTGCGAGTGGTTTTAAGGATAGTCCACCTATCCATAAACTCGACGGCAGTCTTATTCCTCTCATCCATAAGGAAGCGAGGCTTCCAATACCCTCCAATCACTTGGTTGATGACACTCATACCATCATCAAGGTCACATCTCTCGTAAGGGTATTGAGCATATTCCTTAGCACAGAGTGTTTTGTACAATTCACAAGCACCAGTATCCTCAATTAGCGAACTATTTCCGAACGACTTAAACTTCTTCATAATCGTATAATTAATGTGTGTGAAAATTGTATGACGAGAGGTAGGGACAACAACCCTACCTCTTCTTGATATGGTTATAGAGTGACATTTTATTTTTGCAGTTTTTGTCCACAAAGTTTGCAATATGACTATTGCAAACATCTCCATTGGTGATGGAAGAGGTGGTTGGAAAAATGCCGCACTAAGTTAATGAAACAAATTGAAATATCAACTATCGATGACAATTTTTATGATGTCCACAATGCTTACAATATGAAATTTGCCATTAATAGATGATTATTTTTTCACTCTTGTTGCCATACTTCACAATGTAGATGCCTTGTGGCAGTTTTTCTACGCAGTCGGTGGTGCCGTTAAAAACAAGTGTGCCGTTGATGTTATACACCATGATGTTGGTGGTTTGGCTCAGTTGCAAGTTGCCATTGGCTGTACTAATTATCAAGTCCTGTTGAACTTGGGTGGTGTTAATGTCTGTGCTTGTTGGGCTTGCAGTGAGGTTGTAATACAATGCTTCAACTTGTGCATTGGTCCATACTTCACGTTCTTCGTTCCATGTGAATGCTGCGATGTAGAATTCACCTAATGTGATTGTCCCGTCGGGGTTCATTGTCAAAGTCCAATAGTCGGTCCAGTCATCAGCATCTTCATCAAATATGTAGATAGTGTATAGAGGGTTTTGGATGTCGGTATATTTGAGAATATTATAATATGAGAGGTCGATGGTGGCTGTTGCATCACCGTTATCATGCAATTTCAGACCTCCGTTGTTGTAGGTTGTGAGGTCTTCGCCAAACATTGATGTGATGTATGGAGTGCCGTCAATGTCTTCAATAGTGAGATTGAAGTTGTCAATGTAATCAAATGTTGGTTCGTTAACAACATGGCTCGATTTAACTGTGTAGGAACCTTGCCAGTTTGTCGTTACTCCTGAGGACTGGGCTTTTACAGTGACTTTGCACACGGCAGCAAGGTTGTTGGTAGTGGTTACCACAATATTGGCTTCTCCTGAGCTTATGGCTGTTACTGCGCCTGAACTGGTGACTTTTGCTACTGATGAGTTGTCGCTAATCCAAGTGACTGTTTGGTTGGTGGCATCTTCTGGCAAAATTGTTGCCGTTAGCGTTACACTCTCACCCTCATAGATTATAGCAGAGCTTTTATTCAACGAGATGCTTGTGGGTTTTATTTCCGGACTTGTGACAGTGACACCGCATAAGGCGGTAATTTCGCTTCCGTCGGTTGACCGGCAAAATATAATGGCATTGCCAGCAGTTTTGGCTGTGACGAGTCCGTTTGAACTTACTGTTGCCACAGTGGTGTTGCTGCTTGACCATGTTACCACTCGGTTGGAAGCGTTGGTGGGATAAACGGTGGCTGAGAGTTGCTTGGTGTCGCCAGGAGTGAGCGATATCGCTGAGTTGCTGAGTGTGATGCTGGTCACGCTGATGTTGGGGTCAGTCACCGTGATGCTGCATGTGGCAGATGCACCGCTTCCGTCGGCAGCACGGCATGTGATAATAGCTGTGCCGGCAGCTTTGGCTGTGACAAGTCCGCTTGAACTCACTGTTGCCACATTAGTGTTACTGCTTGACCATGTGACGTTTTTGTTGGTGGCATTGGTGGGATAAACGGAGGCTGATAGTTGCTTGGTGTCGCCAGGTGTGAGCGATATTGCTGAATTGCTGAGCGAAATGCTGGTAACGCTCACGTTTGTTGCGTTTACGGTGATGTCGTAATAGAAGTCCATTTCCCTGAAGTATCCATCAATGATGTAGCTGCACTTGAAGTAAACTCGGCAGGGTGTTGATGTGGCTTTAATGCCTTTCACTGTAGCTTGGTAATAATTTGAACTTGTAACGGTAACGTACGATGTGTTCTCTGAGTACCAATAATAGGAAACGCTTGATGCCATCATAAGTGTTGACTTGTAAATAGCGCTAATGGAAACAGTGGTAGTGTAACCTTCATATACCGAGGCACTTCCGTTTTTTGCTGAGGTGGCACTCGCTGTTGTACTGAAAGTTAGTGTAAAGATGGTCATCATGATGATGACTTGCAATTTTTGTTTTAGAGTTTTCATTTTCCTATTGTTTGTGTTGTTTTGTAATACTATTTATTTCTTAGAGCACGGCAACGTCTTGACGTTGCTAATGGTGTTTTTTGGGGTTATCATTGCATAGCTTATGATTTTGGGGGCTGTAGCAATAATAGATTCATAAAATAGTTTGATGCTGAGTCTAAAGTGTTGATTATGTGTGGAATGATGTTTTGCGCAGAGTCGTTGTTGCTGGTGTGGTGGTCGTAGTTGAGCGAAATGCTTCCGCCATTGAGCATAACGGCTTTTATGAATTTAACATTCTTATTGGTCTCGTTCACTGCGTGGCTGATGCATTTGCTGTCGTAGTTGGCACTGTTTACCAAATGCGGCACACAGATTCTTAGCATGTGATTGGTTTGCTCGGCAAAGCAAAGGTAATGTAGCTTGTTGTAAACAAAATGCCAACCCATGGACGGAATCTGTTCAACTGCTCCACATTTTCTTTTGATTTCTGCCAATATTTGTTCTTGGTTCATATACATAATAATTGTTTCTTTTTTACCCTTTATGATAATAGAGTGAAAAAAGTAACCAGATATATCATAAAAAATGCGCCGAATTATGTTTTTTTTTATCCGGCGCATTTTCGATGTGATGTGGAGCGTGAACAAATAGTGGTTTATTTGAGTTTTTATTTTTAGAGTTAAATGGTTGGAGTGGCGTTGACGTAGTGCGAGGGGTGCGCCAAAGTCTTGGCGCGAGGGCATAAAAAAGAGCGTGGGGACTGAGTTGCATGTCTGTCCCACACACTGAGGCTCTTGCA
>JBJECY010000122.1:0-27468 GCA_051871515.1 Muribaculaceae bacterium
TGCCACATCGGTCTCGAAGCAGTATCTTCAGCACCTCCTTCTCCATTTGCGAGTGAAATCCACTCACCACAGCTATGTCTTCCCTTTGACTAATCTCTGTTGCCCAGTCAAGGGTAGGGAGCACTGAAAGAGTTGCTATTTTGCGTGAGGCAAGAAATCCCACTTTCCCCTTTTTAAGGAACTCTATATTGCCGAGATATATAAGATCGCTTTTCATTATAATTCAACAGCATTAATCATATTGCAAAAACTAGAATCATCTTTACCCTTGGAGGTGAAAATAGTTTGTATACTCACATTTGAGAGTAATAAATCAGAATAAGATATTCTGTAATTCTGGAAGATTTTTATAACCTCTTTATTTGTAGGCGGTTCAGAGGATAAGGTGAACATGAGGTAATGATTTGGCAACCGTGTCTATTTCTACGTTCTGCTGCGAGTTGCTATCATTGTCACTCGTCTTGATGCAAAAGTAGCAATAAAAATCGAAAGAGACCAAACGAAGATGTGATAATTCTTCATGTAAAGGTTAAAAGCATCATTATTAATGAGGAAATTTTGTCATCAGCTTAATTAGCTCACAAAAAATTGCTAAATTTGCAATTTCTTGGAAGAAGTCATGTTTATGAGCGATGTCTTAACGAAAGAACAACGGCATCATTGTATGTCAAATGTTAAGAGCAAGAATTCGAAACCGGAATTTCTGGTACGCAAATTTGTTTTCGAACGGCTATCGCTATAGGGTAAATAGAAAGGACTTACCCGGTAAACTGGACATTGTGCTTCCTAAATATAATACGGTCGTTTTCATAAACGGGTGCTTTTGGCATGGGCATGAGAATTGCAAGTATGCAACAATCCCAGAGTCCAATCGTGAGTTTTGGTTCACTAAGATTGCGTAATGTGGAACGCGACAAACAAACGCGTGAAAAACTAATATCTATGGGGTGGCGCGTAATTGAGATTTGGCAATGCCAGCTTAAAGCAAAAGAAAAGGAAACGACATTAAATAACCTGATTACATTTCTTCGGCAATGAACAATGATAGATTAACTTTCACCCTAATGGACATTGGCTACAAAAAAGCCGGACCTGTTCAAATTTATGACCAACGTACTTGCTACGGGGACGGAAATATTATACCCTTCTCTGTGCAGTTAGCTATCGTAACCCATGCTTTAATGTTGCAAGGCAAGCGTCACGGTGATATTTATCAAGCAAAGAGTTCTGAGTTGGTTGAAGCATGGACAACATCATTAGACATAACAAAAACTAAACTGGATTCGTCAATCGTATCAGAACCCCGTGCTTTACAATATTCATTGTTTCAGGATGTGTTCAAAGCTCCATTCCCTGGTCCTGAAACCCCAAAATTCACGTTCATTGATTTATTTGCCGGTATTGGCGGATTTAGAATGGCATTGCAGAATTTGGGTGGACAATGTGTTTTCTCATCTGAATGGGATGCACAGGCGCAGAAAACATATTATGCAAACTATGGAGAAGTTCCGTTTGGTGATATTACCTCGGAATATACAAAAAAATATATTCCTGATGGATTCGACATCTTGTGTGCGGGGTTCCCATGTCAAGCATTCTCTCTTGCAGGGAAACGTTTAGGGTTTGAGGAAACCAGAGGAACATTGTTCTTTGATGTGGCAGAAATACTACGTCGAAAACAGCCAAAAGCATTCTTTTTGGAGAATGTTAAGGGGTTGGCGATTCATGACAAAGGCAAAACTCTGAAGACTATCTTAAATACATTGGATGAGGTTGGATACGTTGTCCCTGACCCAAAAATCGTGAACGCGATGTATTTTGGCGTACCACAGCATAGAGAACGCATATATATTGTTGGATTTAGAAAGGATCTTGGAATAAAGAAAGAGGATTTTGAATATCCTGAACAAAAAGAGGTAGCCAAGCACTTTATTGACATTCGGGAAAAAGATCCCGTGCCTTCTAAATACTATCTTTCGACAACCTATGTAAATACTCTTATTGCCCACAAAGAACGTCATGCAAGTAAGGGCAACGGATTCGGATATGAAATAATACCGGATGACGGTATTGCTAACGCAATTGTAGTCGGAGGCATGGGAAGGGAGAGAAATATTGTTATTGACAAACGTCAGACTGACCTTACTCCTACTACTCGAATTAAAGGAGAATACAACACTGATGGATGGCGTCGTATGACTCCACGCGAATGGGGGGCTTTACAAGGCTATCCTGTATATGATAATGGAGACGGGGCACCCGTATTTCAGATACCGGTTGCAGATGCGTCAGCTTATAAACAATTTGGCAACTCTGTAGCCGTTCCCGCAATTCAAGCGACAGCATCACAACTACTAAAAGTTTTATTTGATAAAGAAATACTCTCCTTATAATATGGCAAACAAAGGTGAATGGAGCGAGATTTATGCGTTTTTCAAGCTGCTCGCTGACGGAAGATTGTATTGTGGTGACGGTCATCTGAATCGTTACGACGAGAAGTATTATCCGATATTGGAGATATTCAGGAATGATGCTCCCGACCGAAACGCCTACGAAGTACATTCAGCCAAGAAATCAATTCTTGTTGCTGGTGAAACAATCCATATAGAAATTCCTCAAGAACGTTTCCGTGTAGAGGCAGCAAACCTATTGGACGCAATCAAGAAAATCGGTGGAGGAGCACACGAAGACACGCTGAATTTTATGAAGGAAATTGATTGTGGTCCGGTCAAAGCCAAGTCAACGGATAAAGCAGATATTCGTATTGTAATCCACAATCTTGCAACAGGTTCCAAACCTGAACTTGGATATAGCATCAAGTCTAAACTTGGCGGTGATTCCACGCTAATAAACTCAAATAAGGACGCATCTAATTTCATTTTCAGAATTGATGGCATTAACGATGCACAAATGAAACACATAAACTCATTGGCGAAATTCAAACAGAAGTTTGATTATATAAGAGAAGTCGGTGGGACTTGGAGATTTTCAAAAGTTTCGGGCGAAACTCTCAGAAATAATCTTACTATGCTTGATTTGGGCATGGCTCGTATCATCGCTGAATGTATGGATAAATATTATTCAGGTCAAGGAAGTGAAATTTCAGTTGCAACCCAAAAAGTTGCGCAAGATGATCCCTTACACATCAACAGTCCAGAGGGACAGCCAATGTATGCGTACAAAATCAAGCAGTTCCTTTTAGCTTTCGCTCTCGGCATGACAGTGTCTTCTCCGTGGGATGGCTCTTTCAATGCCAATGGAGGTTATATTGTCGTAAAAGAAGACGGTGATGTCATTTGTTACCACTTCTTTGATCGTAATGACCTTGAAGAGTACCTCTTCAATAACACCAAGTTTGACACACCCAGCACTACACGCCATGTATTTGGTGATGTCTATAAAGAAAATGACAACTACTTCATAAAACTTAATCTACAGATTCGTTTTATAAAATAGCATAACAAATCCATATCAAATATGATTATAACGCGTATTATCGCACGAAATTATCGTACATTAGAAAACGTGCAAATTGACTTATCTGGATACTATACCGCAATTAGTGGAAAGAACAATGCCGGAAAATCCAATATCATAAGAGCTCTAAGAACAGTTCTTAGCCCGTTTCATAGATTAAGACTTCGTGGAACTTCTATCTTTGGCAATAGTGGTATGGATTGGAAAGATGAAGTAACCAGTTGGAAGAAAGACAGCAAGGAGGATATCTTTGTGTGTATTGAACTTGAAATTCACAAAGATTGCGATTCTTCAATATATAAGTTCTTTACAGAGTTTATTCTCAAAGACACTTCTGACTTTACTATATCAGAAGTTGAGAATCTAAAGGTTGAATATGCTCGAACACATAAAAATGAGACAACTTATTCAATATATCTTGGTAAAAAAGAAATATCTGATGATTTCCAAAAGAAGGAAGTGTTAAAACGTCTCAGGAATTCAGAGTGTTTAATATTCCACAATTCTACCAACTATGATTTTAATCCATTTGAAGACAACATGGACAGAATTACCAACTTTATTAGTTCGTCAGATATGGATGCTATTAATAAGAAAAAAGAAGAGTTGGTAAAGATTGTCCAAAAGTCCCTTAAAAGTCATCAGGTTGAGTTAACTAAATTGCTGGGTAATTTGGAAGATAAATATGCGGTTAGTTTCTCGACCCCAGGCCTTAATTTTGAAAGAGAATCAATTGATATTTCTCTTAAAGAGAAAGGGGCTGATGTTTCACTTGATGATTGGGGAAGTGGTACAAGAAATAGAACCATGATATTTCTTAGTATTCTGAACGCAAAGAGATTGCAGCAATCTCTATCAGAATCAGATAGAATATCACCTATAGTCGTTATCGAAGAACCAGAATGTTTTTTGCATCCTCAAGCACAGGCAGAGTTTGGCAGAATCTTACAGGATTTGGCAAATCAGTTTAAAATTCAAATTATTACCACTACACATAGCCCATATCTTTTAAGTTTCAAATCGCCAAAGTCGAACATTCTCATTGATCGCAAAACGAAACCTAAGAGTAAGGACACAGCATCGCATATTATAGACACTCATTCTGAAAAGTGGTATGAGCCATTTGCTGTTGCATTAGGCATCAATCCTGCAGATTTTGGTCCTATGAAAGATATTATTTTTAGCAATCATTCCAAAATACTTCTTGTTGAAGGTAGCATTGATAAAGAATATCTGGATTTTTTTCAACATTCAAGTCATGGAAAAAATGCACTATCTCCCGATATTGAGATATACCCTTATGATGGAGCTGATAATGTAAAGAATAATATCCTTATGAATTTTATTCGTAAGAAGTTTGATAAGGTCATTCTTACAGTTGATATTGACAGGCTACAAGATGTCAAGAACGCTGCAAATTCAATAGGATTTAAGGAGAATATTGATTTCTTTCCCATCGGTAAAAACGAATCTGGTAAAAGATGCATAGAAGGTCTTGTTCCTTCTTGTGTATATCAAACATTATCCAGTAAGGAACCTGAATTACTCCAGAAATTAGCGTTAAATGTTGGTCAAGAACAAAAGTCAGCAAAAAGCGAATTTAAAAGAAAATTATTGGAAGAGTTTATACAACTCCCAATAACACAAACCACTCACGCAGATTTTTATAATCTGATAAAGAAAATCAACAAGGCCTTCAAATAAGTTTAAGTAAGGGGGTGTATCAAAAAATACTCGATTAAAAGATTACCAACTTCTATAAGGATAATTTTCTTAATCTGAGTAGTTTTGATACACCTTATTGTGTTATATCAAAGGCGGATTGATGGAAATGGATTACAATCTCATTCCTCTCTTGCGCTTTTTCTTTTTACGCAACACCCCTGCTGACATTTCCTGATTGGCTTCCATATCGGCGGCATTGTAAGATGAACCACCGCTGTTCAGCAATCCCAGCGAACCGTTGAAAAATTCACATTGTGCTGTGCCGGGTGGTGCGCTTGGTGTAGCCACTTCATGAACATTGGGCATGATGCCTTTTCGTTCCTCGTATCTATTGCACTGCAATGCCACGTCAATCTTAGAATAGCAGAGGAACCATGCGCCTGATTGCAATATGGAAAAGCGGCAACAAGAAACGTTTTTTGAAACAAAAACATTTTCAATCTTGCTTCAAAAAAACTTATTGCGTAAATTTGTAAAAACCATATTAGTAATTTTCGGAAAACATATTTTTTATGATGAATAAGCCTTTCTATTACAATTCAATGGTGGGGTGTGGTAGCCTCGCCTATTGTGCTAAACGATTGTTAACGAGTGTGTTGCTGGCTGTTGTGATGGTGTTGCCGGGTGCATTTGCGGCATCGGCGCGCCAAGTGAGCACATTCAACGATGGTTGGCAGTTCAAAAAAGGGCCGTTCTCGCAAGAACCGGTGGTTGCAGCCAACCAATGGGGCGGCAAATGGGAAGATGTGACGATTCCGCACACATGGAATGCTCGTGACATGCAGGTGGCATATAACAGCTTTTATGAGGGCGATGCTTATTACAAGAAGTCGTTCTCTGTTCCGGATTCATATAAGGGCAAACGCGTGTTTCTGCGCTTTGAGGGCGTAGGGGCATGCGCCGATGTGTATCTCAACGGCAAACTGGTGGCAAGCCACAAGGGCGCATATTCGGCGTTTGTGGCCGAACTGACCGGCGCACTGAAGTTTGACAGCGAAAATCAGGTGATTGTGAAAGCCGACAACAAGTCGCGCCCCGACGTGATTCCTGTCAACCATGCGCTTTTTGGCGTTTACGGGGGTATCTATCGCCCGGTGTGGTTGATTGTCACCGAGGATGTTAACATCACCGTTAGCGACCACGCTTCACCAGGCGTGTATATCACGCAGAAAAATGTGTCGGCGGCATCGGCCGATGTGACTGTGCGCGTGAAACTTGATAACGGCGGACTGAAGCCTGCCACAGTGACTCTTGAAAATACCATCTTCACCCAAGAGGACAAACAGGTTGCCACGCAGGTGCAACAGATTGACCTATCGCCGCAAGGCACCCAAACCTTTGCCGCCGATTTCAAGATTCGCAAACCCCACCTGTGGCAAGGTAGGCCCGACCCCTATTTATATAAGGTGGTGACCCGTCTTAAAAAGGGCGCAACGGTTATCGACGAGATGGTGCAGCCACTGGGATTGCGCCACTTTGAGGCTGTTGCCGGAAAAGGCTTTTATCTGAATGGAAAGAAATACCCCATGTACGGCGTAACGCGTCATCAAGACCATTGGGGCAAGGGCAGCGCCCTCTCAAACGCCGACCACGACCTTGACCTCTCTTACATCATGGAAGTGGGTGCCACCACCGTGCGCTTTGCCCACTATCAGCAGTCCGACTACCTCTATTCGCGGTGCGACTCGCTGGGACTGGTGATTTGGTGCGAGATTCCTTTTGTGAACCGCGTCACCGGCAAGGAGTGGGAAAACGCCCACAGCCAATTGCGCGAGCTCATCCGACAGAGTTTTAATCACCCAAGCATATATGTTTGGGGCTTGCACAACGAGGTGTATAACCCCACCGACTATTGTGCCCAACTCACCGCTTCGCTTCACGACTTGGCTAAAACCGAAGACCCCGACCGCATGACCGTGTCGGTGAACGGTTATGGCATCGCGCAACATGCCGTGAACCAGAACGCCGACATTCAAGGCATGAACCGCTATTTTGGTTGGTATGAACGTAAAATCAAGGACATAGACCCCTGGATTGAAGGACTTGAAAAAGAATATCCGTGGCAGAAACTGATGCTGAGCGAATATGGCGCCGATGCAAACATAGCTCACCAAACCGAGGATTTGGGCGAGTCGCTCAACTGGGGCAAACCTTACTACCCCGAGACCTTTCAAACCAAGATGCACGAGTATCAGTGGGCAACCATTGCCAAGCACCCCTATATCATTGCCTCTTATCTATGGAACTCCTTTGACTTTGCCACGCCAATGGCAATTCGCGGAGGCGTGCCGGCGCGCAACATGAAAGGATTGATGACCTTCGACCGCAAGACAAAAAAGGACTCGTTCTATTGGTATAAAGCCAATTGGAGCAACGAGCCAGTGGTCTATCTAACCCAGCGACGCAACAACGACCGCGAACATCGCATCACCTCGGTGACCGTATATAGCAACGTGGGCGAGCCGCAGGTGACACTCAACGGCACACCGTTGACAGGCGTTCGCAAAGGATACACCGACGTGCATTACGTCTTTGACAATGTAACCCTCGCCGACGGCTTAAACGAGCTAAAAGCAACCGTCACCCACAACGGCAAGACTTACACCGACGAGATACAATGGACCTATACCGGTGAAAAAAGCCGCGCCACCGACTCCTACGAAAACAAAAACACCCACATAGGCCTATAACATCCCCCACCCAACGGCAAACATCTGCATACCATGCCCATCAAATAGGCGTAGTATGCAGATGTTGGTTCTGGAAGTTATGAGATGTATTTTGGCTTATATGCCAAAGGAATCGAAGATTTTGCTGAAGAAGAGCATTTGATAATCAAGGGCGTTGCACCAATATGCCCAGGAGTGGTTGCCGGGGCGCTCGGTGTAGTCGTGCTTGATTTTGGCTTGCACCATTGCTTGGTGCAGGGCACGGTTCACCTCAATGAAGAAATCATCTACGCCACATTCAAACACTATGTTTTGCGTGGTTTGCAGCGCTGGAATCATGGTGATAACCGTGTGGCTGTCCCAAACTGATTGGTTGGTGGCATACTCGCCCAGTTTGGTTTTCATGCCCCAGCTGTCGGGGAAGGGGCGTATGTCAACGCCGCCACTCATGCTGCCGCAGCTGCCAAACACGTCGGGGTGACGCAGCGCCAAGAACAGCGCGCCGTGACCGCCCATACTTAGCCCGGTGATGGCTCGCATGCCTGCCTCGGGGATGGTGCGATAGTTGTTGTCGATGTAGTCAACCAAGTCTTTCACCACAAAGGTTTCAAATTGGCTTTGTGGGTCGATGGGTGAATCCCAGTACCAGCTGTTACGGCCGTCGGGGCACACGATTATTGTGCTATATTGCGATGCCATGTCGGGCAGGTCGGGTTTCTTCTCAAACCAAATATTGTTGTCGCCGCCGTGGCCGTGAAGCAGATAGAGCACAGGATATTGTGCCTCTTGACATTCGGCGTCGGCATATTCTTCGGGCACAATGATGGTGCATTTCACCGGCGCGGTCATCTTCGACGCTTTCACTTCCACCACTTTCACTTGCGCGTTTTGCGCCCACAGGTTGCTTGCCGACATTATTGCCAGCATCAGCACCAAACCTCTAATGATTGTTGACGTTCTCATTTCTTTTAGGCTAATTATTGTTCTTTATTACGATTATACATATTTATTATTTGTGCTTTGGCACAGGTTCTTGTCAGCGTTTTTGCTTAAAAAACGATGTCATCAGCGCAGCGCACTCGTCTTGCAACACTCCGCCTTGCACCACGGTTTTCTTGTGGAATGGTGCCGGACAAAAGGTGTGATAGCCTCGTTTGTCGTCGGTGGCACCATACACCACGCGCGATATTTGGCTCCATGCCAATGCCCCGGCGCACATCAGGCACGGCTCAACGGTGACATAGATGGTGCAGTCAACCAGATATTTGCCGCCAAGCATGGCTGTGGCAGCGGTGATGGCTTGCATCTCGGCGTGCGCAGTGACGTCGGTGAGGGTCTCGGTGAGGTTGTGTGCCCGGGCTATCACTTGTCCGCGGCTCACAATCACAGCGCCAATGGGCACCTCGTCGGCATCATACGCCTTTTGTGCTTCGACGAGCGCCATGCGCATGAATCGCTCATCTTGGTTGCTGTTGGGTTGGTTGGTGTTGAGCATAAGGGTGTTGTGGTGACTTGTTTATTCGCGATAATACACGCGCTTGATGCGCGAAGATATGGATGTGAGAATTTCGTAGGAGATGGTGCCGCGTGCTTGGGCAAGCGTTTCCACGGGGATGTGCTCGCCAAAGATTTCCACATTGTCGCCCACGCAGCACTCAGCGTCGGTCACGTCAATCATGCACACGTCCATGCAGATGTTGCCCACAGTGGGGCACAGAGTGCCGTTGACCCACATACTGATGGCTCCGTTGCCAAAATGGCGGTCGATGCCATCGGCATATCCCACCGGGATGGTGGCAATGCGCGAGGTGCGTTTGAGCACGCCGCGTTGTCCGTAGCCTATGGTGGTGCCTGTCTCCCATTGCTTGATGGCAATAATCACCGAGTGGAGCGACGATACCGGCATGAGAGCCGACTCGCTGCCGTCGGTGGTGGTTGAGATGCCGTAGAGCCCTATTCCCAAACGCACCATGTCATATTGATGTTCGGGGAAGCGCACTATTCCGGTGGTGTTGAGTATGTGCTTGATGATGTGATGCTTGGTGGCATCTTGCAGCATGCGGCAGCAATCATCAAAATAGGCGAATTGGTGCATAGAGTAGGCATCGCGTTCAGGCTCATCGGCCACGCAGAGGTGTGAGAACACACTGGCGGCGCTTATGGCATCTTGGCTGGCAAGCAGTTCAATCAGTTCGGGCAGTTGTTCTTTCACAAAGCCCAGACGGTGCATGCCGGTATCGAGCTTTATGTGCACCGGATAGTTGCTGATGCCATATTTCTGCGCCTCGCGAATGATTTCGCGGCACTCGTCGATGTCATAAACTTCAGGTTCAAGATGATAGGCAAACATGGCCTTATAGTTGACCACGCGCGGGTTGAGCACCATTATTTTTGTGGTGATGCCTGCATTGCGCAGCGTCACGCCCTCGTCGTGGGCAGCCACGGCAATGTAGTCAACGCCGCAATCTTGCAGGGTGCGCGCCAATTCAAGGCTACCGGCTCCGTAGCCCGATGCTTTGAGCATACACACCATACGAGTGTCGGGCAAGAGCAGTGAACGGAAGAAATTGTAGTTGCTGCGCAAGGCGTCGAGGCTAACCTCCATCACCGTTTGATGCAGTTTGGCTTCAAGCATGTCAACAATGCGGTTGAAGTGGAACTGCTGAGCACCTTTCACCAAAATCAATTCATCTTCAAAATCGCCTGCCGACATACTTTTAAGCAGTTGTTGAGTGGAGCTGAAGAAAGTGGTTGGGCAACTGAACAAATGGGCATATTGGGCTATGGTGTTGCCCACGCCAATCACGCGCTTCACGCCCCGTTTTTCCATTAGCTCGGCAATGAGCCGGTAAGCCATATCGGGGTGCAACGAGCTGTCGTCGGCATCGCTCAATATTGCGGTCATGCTCAGTTGCTGATTGTTGTGCCGCGCCATGAAGTCGAGTGCGCCGGGCATTGAGTTATAGTCGCAGGTGTAGCTGTCGCTTATCACCATGCAGCCGTTCATGCCTTCAATCACGTTGATGCGTGTCTTCACAGGCACAAGGCGGGCAATGCGCTCGGCGGCGGTGTCAGGGGCAATGCCCAAGTGCAGCATCACAGCCAGACAGCATAAGGCGTTAGAGAGATGCGCCACATTGATGGTGGGCACATCGATGCGGTATGTTGCGCCGCGGTGTTCGTAGGTTACCAAGGTATGTCCTTTCTCAGCGCGAGTTGCAATCACATTAACATAAGCCTGAGCATTGTGGCGCGCCCATGTGATGCGCTCGGCCTCGCTTTGCTCGCAAGCCCGGGCAATCACGCCCTCGTCGGCACAATAAGCCACAGCTTGGCAATGCTGCATCAGCCGGGCTTTCTCGGCAGCTTTCTCCTCGGGGCTGCTGAAGTTCTCGCCGTGCTCGCTGGTGAGCGAAGTGAAAATGCCCACAGTGGGGCGTATGATTTTTTCAAGTGCAGCCATCTCGCCCGGGCGCGAGATGCCAGCCTCAATGATGGCAAGGTTGGTGTTGGCGTCAATGTCGCAAAGCGAGAGCGGCACGCCAATCTGCGAGTTATAGCTTCGCGGCGAACGCACGATGCAGAAGTCGGGGCTTAACAGCTGATAGAGCCACTCCTTGAGGCACGTTTTGCCGCGGCTGCCGGTGATGGCAATCACCGGTATTTGATAGAGCGAGCGGTGATAGGCACATAGGCGTTGCAACGCGCTCACCGCATTGTCAACAATCAGATAATTGGCATCGTCAGGCAGCCCTTGACGGCTGGTGACAACAAAATTGCGCACGCCCAGACTATGCAGGTGCGACACATAGCGGTGCCCGTCGCCCGAGGGGGTGGCAATGGCAAAAAACAGCGTCTCGCGGGCAAAGGTGAGAGAGCGAGAGTCGGTGAGCAGATGGCTCACCTCGTCATCAGGGTGGCTTAGCTCCGCATGCCGAGCTTCAATGATTTGGGCAATTTGCTTTATAGAGTAATTCATTGTTGCAAATAGTTGTTTATCTCTTTGATTTCGGCAATGTGAGGATATTCTTTCACAAGATTGGTGACAATGGCACGGGTGTCAATGGCAAAACGCTGTTGCGCCTCGGTGGCGGCAGTGATGGGACGGTGCATGAGCCGCTTCCACACCCGCTCGCAGCGTGCCACGGCTTGCGCCGTGCGGTCATCGAAATAGGTTGCCTGAAAGGTTTGCCAAATATATTCCACAGCCACATCGCTGGGATGCACCATGTCAGGGGCATAGAAGCGATAGTCGCGCAAGTCGTCAATCATAATCTCATAGCTGGGGAAATAGCTCACCTTGTTGCCAAACATCTCACACAGCTGATAAGCCGCCACACGCAGCATTGATTTGCTGAGCTGATTGGCAGCCAATCCGTCGGCTATATGCCTGATGGGGCTCACGGTGATGATGACATGCACGCCGGGGTTCACGCGCCACAAGGCGTTGAGCGCATCGGCAAGCGCCGTGACCATGCCTTGAGGTTGCAGCATTTCGCGCGAGAAGATGTGCTGCGGCTGCTTGTGGCAGTTGCTCACCACACGCCCTGTTGATTTGAGCCTATAAACAATGGCTGAGCCAAGCGTCAATATCAGCACGCGAGTGCGGCGCAGCTCGTTGGCGGCGTCGCTGATGCTCTTGTTCATTGTCTCCATTGCGCGCATCTTGTCGGTCTTGCCCCAGCGCGAATGAAACAGATAGCTCTGCCACAGCCCCGATGACTGCACCATGTCGGCACCGTCAACAGCATATCCGTCAACCAACTTTTGCAAACTTGTGGCTATGCTCAAAGGGTTATATAGGGCACCAAACGGATTCACTGTGGCTTGCATCATTGCCGAGCGCATGCGCTGCCCTATTGAGTCGCTGAAACATGAGCCAAGAAGCATCACCGGACTGTCGTGCGACATCAGTCCACCCGTATATTCGGTTTTTATTGTGGTTCTAAATTCCATATCCTAAACTGATTTCAGGAATAAATGTTCGTTTAAACACTCACGTTGTCGTATAAAAAACGTTGTTGCAAAGATAGTGCAAGTTGAGCGCAAAAACAATAAAGCACGCCCCCAATATTGCCTCGCCGCAACCAAGGAAGCCAATAAACGGCGTGTGAACAATACGAGCCAAAGCCGCACCAACATTCAAGGCGCAATCAAGGAGCGCGTCTTGCACACAGCCCAGAGGGCATGCGCAGTGGGCGGTTATTACAATCATGGAGGAAAGGCAAAACATTTGGTTTCCCTGATTTTTACGGGTGAAATTGGGAATTTTAGGCTGGTATTAGGATAATCGGGAAAATTTTTGTAATATTGTGTGCTAAAATGCAGAAACCGGCATTTTCATAAAAAAGCTTACTAACCTTTTTAAGACTAACTATATGAAACTAAAGACTCTATGTGTGGCGATGGCGCTTGCTGTGTGCGGCAATGTGCTTGAGGCACAAATGAAACCCTATCACCATGACCTTGCAGTGACATCGGTAAATCGTGAGCCGGTGCGTTCGTCGTTCATGACCTACGGTTCGCGTGAGGCAGCTTTGAAGGGCCGCTATGCCGATAGCGAGTATTATCAGCTGCTCAATGGTGTGTGGAAATTCTATTATGTGGGCTATGAAAAAGACTTGCCCAAGGGAATCACAAATGCGGGTGTTGACACCAGTGAGTGGCACGATATCAATGTGCCCGGCAACTGGGAGCTGCAAGGCTTTGGCGACGCCATCTACACCAACCACAAATTTGATTTTGCCACTGTTAACCCTCAACCGCCGGCAATGCCCGAGGAGAATCCCGTGGGCGTTTACAGGCGCGTGGTGAACATTCCTCAGGAGTGGCTCAGCCGCGACATTTACCTGCATCTGGCAGGTGCCAAGTCGGGCGTTTATGTGTATCTCAACGGCAAACAGGTGGGCTACAGCAGCGACTCAAAGGTCGATTCGGAGTATCTCATCAACAAATATGTTAAGGCTGGCGACAACGAGCTTGCCATAAAGATTTACCGCTACAGCGTAGGGTCGTATCTTGAATGTCAAGACTTTTGGCGCATCAGCGGTATTGAGCGCGATGTGTATGTTTACTCTCAACCAAAGGTGAGCATTGCCGATTACACTGTGGTATCGACTCTCGATGAGGCTTACGCCAATGGTGTGTTCCGCCTGGCTGTTGACGTGAAGAACAGCAACGCCGAGGCTCACGATGCCACTGTGGCTTATGAGCTGCTTAACGCTGCCGGCACGGTGGTGAAAGAGGGGCAGCATGCAGTGAAGGTTGACGGCGGCGGTGTGACCACCACCACTTTCACGGCAGTGTTGAACGACGTGAAGCAATGGTCGAGCGAAGCGCCCAACCTCTACCGCTTGGTGATGAAGGTGGTGGTTGACGGCAAAGCAGTGGAATATGTGCCGCAGAATGTGGGCTTCCGCCGTATTGAGATAAAGACTCTTGATGAGTGCTCGCCCAACGGACGTCCAATCAACGCGTTGCTCATCAATGGCAAGCCCATTAAGCTGAAGGGCGTGAACATTCACGAGCACAATCCAGCCACCGGTCACTATGTGCCCGAGGAACTTATGCGCCGCGACTTTGAGTTGATGAAACAACACAACATCAACGCCGTGCGTCTGTGCCACTATCCTCAGGACCGCCGTTTCTATGAACTCTGCGACGAATATGGATTATATGTTTACGACGAGGCTAACATTGAAAGCCACGGTATGTATTACAACCTTGCCAAGGGTCACACTTTGGGCAACAATCCCGATTGGCTTGAACAACACAAGGCTCGCGTGAGCGACATGTTCCGCCGCGACAAGAACCACCCTTGCGTCACAATATGGTCGCTTGGCAACGAGGCCGGCAACGGATATAACTTCTACGTTTGCTACCTGATGCTCAAAGAGCTTGACAAAAAGCTCATGAATCGCCCGGTATGCTATGAGCGTGCCGAGATGGAGTGGAACACCGATATGATTGTGCCCCAATACCCAGGAGCCGAATGGTTTCACCGCATGGGCGAAAAGGGCAGCGACCGCCCAGTGTGCCCATCAGAGTATGCTCACGCCATGGGCAACTCAACCGGCAGCCTTTGGGACCAATGGCGCGAAATATATGCCTACACCAACCTGCAAGGCGGTTTCATCTGGGACTGGGTTGACCAAGGCTTAGATGCCGTTGACGAGAACGGTGTACACTATTTCACCTATGGCGGCGACTATGGCAAAAACCGTCCGTCGGATGCCAACTTCCTTTGCAACGGTATCGTGAACCCCGACCGCAACCCGCATCCTGCAATGGCCGAAGTGAAATATGCTTACAGCGACATCGCTTTTGAGGCCATCGACGCAGCCAAGGGACTGTTTAAGGTGGTGAACCGCTTCTATTTCACTTCGCTTGACGGCTACAACATCAATTGGCAACTGCTTGAGGACGGCAAAGTGGTGAGCAGCGGCAAGAAGGTGATGAACATTGCTCCGCAATCAACCGCCGAACTTAGCGTGCCTCTGAAGGGCATGAAACCCGGCAAAGAATATCTGATAAAACTGAGCGCCACCACACTGCAAGCCACCGCACTGGTGCCAGCAGGCCACGAGGCAGCACACGAGTTGTTTGCCATCTCAACTCCGGCAGCACCAACGGTGAGCGAAAACGGTCCGGCTCTCTCAATCGACAACCAAGCCGGCAAGATTGTTGTGAAATCGAGCCGCGTAACCTTCTGCTTCGACAAAGACAAAGGTATGGCAACATCTTATAAGGTGGGCGGCAAGGAATATTTCTACGACGGATTTGGCTTGCAGCCAAACTTCTGGCGTGGTCCAACCGACAACGACTATGGCAACGGCATGCCTTATCGCTTGCGCGTGTGGAAAGAGGCAAGCGCCAACTTCAAGGTGGCTCGTGCCGAGGCAACCATGCAAGGCAAGAATGTAGTTGTTGAGGTGCAATATGCATTACCAACCCAAAACACCCTTACACTGAAATACACCATCACCCCATCGGGTGCAATGACCGTTGACGGCGATTTTGCTGCCGTAACCACAGGAGAGGCTGCCAAGGCCAATGTGCCTCGCATTGGTTTGCGCATGCGCATGCCGGCTGCCTACAACCGCGTGAGCTACTTTGGTCGCGGTCCAGAAGAAAACTATGCCGACCGCAACAACGGTACTTTGCCGGGCATCTACACAGCCCTTGCCGATGACATGAAGTATGACTACGTTCGTCCGCAAGAATGTGGCCACCACACCGACACCCGTTGGCTCACAGTAGCCGCCAAGTCGGGTGGTCTGAAGGTGATGAGCGCTACCCCATTTGAGTTCAACGCATTGCGCAACTCGGTTGAGGACTACGATTGCGAGAACAACGTGAATCGTCCACGTCAGTGGAGCAACTTCTCGCCTGAAGAGATTGCATCGCACAACGATGCAGCCCAAAAGCAAAGAATGCGCCGTCAGACCCACATCAACGACATCTCGCCACGCCCATTCGTTGAGGTGTGCATCGATGCCAAGCACGCAGGTGTTGGCGGATACGACAGCTGGGGCGCACGTCCTGAGGAGAGATACCTCATCCCTGCAGGCGAGCAACACACATTCTCGTTTGTGATTCAGCCAATGTGATGAATTGAGTTGCCGCCCAGGCGGCACAAACATACCCTAAATATTAGTCCCCTCTTGAGAGCATATCTTCCAAGAGGGGACTAAGTTTTTTATCTCTGTTTTATCGCCATAGTGCAACCATCTGTGGCAATGCCAATGGCATCATTGCAATTGCAGATGGAGGGTGCCGTGCACCGGCAGTGCCTCAACGGTTTTGCAATAGTTGCCCCAAGCTATTTCGGGGTAATCCCAAGCGGTGTTAACATACATGAGCAAACCGTTTTGTGGCGTGGTGTTGAGCCTGCATGCCAACGAGGCTCCGCGCGAAACCACCGACACGCCATGCGCAGCCTCAGCCGCACTCTTTAGCGTATAGTAATACACATTCTCCTTCATGGCTTTAGCCACGTTGTTGAGCGGGCGAGAGCAATTGGCGCCGGCATCGCTCCAATAATAATAGTTTCGGGTGTCATACGCCCACGGCTGCGAGGGTTTCTTGCCATAAGCGCTTTGGCGTGAATCATAGATGCCAATTGCGCCCTCGTTGCCCGACATTGAGTGCTCGGGGTAGCTATCCCAATAGCCACGGCGCTGCCATTGCACCCAACCGGCTGTTTGCGGCATATTGAACATCACGCCGCTTTCACGCAGATAGCCGTTGGGCAATCCGTTGGCAGTGTAATCAATAGATATCTCGCCCCGGGAAGTGATAACGTAATCAAACTGAACGTCAACATCGCCGTATGTGCCGCAAACGCGCACTCCCACAGCATCGTTGCCACGTCGGCTATGACTGATTGAGCCGAGTTTCCATTGCGAATGGTCAACAGCGATGTGGTCGGCAATCTTGCGCACCTCGGCACCCGAGAGGTGGTTGAGGTTGACATATACATTGAGATACGGACCGCCCGCAATCACAGTCTCGCCGCCAGCCGCGGCATTGACCATCATGCCGGTTGATTTGCTGAACGGCACGGTAAACGAGCCGCCCTTAACCACCAGATTGTCAGCCGTTTCATCAACAGTGAGTGTGCTCGCTGCTAAGCCTTGCGGCATGTTGACCTGAGCATCGCCTACGGTGATGCAATAAGAGTCGATGAGCATGCCATCGGGGGCATAGAATTGCAGACTTAAGGAGTCGCCCTGAGCCCATTGCTGACCCGGCAACAGCAACAGGCCCTTTTGATGTGGCTCAATCGACGGTATGCTCACATCATGGCGTTCATTGTGAAATGTGAAAGATGCTTTAATCTCGTTTAAGTTGGTATGGTCAAAGCGGTTATGCACCGTTAAGGTGATTTGTGCGCCCGGAGTGAAGTCAGCAACGTGAGTGTTGAGCACTCTCACCGGAGAATACGCCTTTTTAGTGCCCCAAAATTCGGGCTTCAGGCGGCGCCACACGTCAACGATGCCCCATTCGCCATAGCCCACGCAATCGCCGCGATACCCTTCAGGCTTGGCTGTGCGGGCAAACTCTTTCCAGAACGGAGCGCCCGCCTTTAGGGCAGGAATTGAGAAAGTCTCGTCGATATACCCCCAGATGGCACCGCCAAGTGCGCCATCAGAGGCAAACACACCGCTCCACATCATATCGAGCGATTTGCCCCAGAACTCACGGATATTAGGGTCGTCGCGCAAGGTGGCGTAGGTGTAACAAGCCGGATGTGCCCACTCGTCGAAGAGCGCCGGAATGTTGTGTCCCTGAAAACCGCGCGTAATCATGCCATACTGTTCCATATTGCCCTCAACGCCAGGATAGTGCATGCTGAGGATATCAAAAATCTTTGCACCGTGCTTCTGCGCCAAGCCGGGATAGCTGTATATCACCGGGCGAGAGGCATCGGTTTGCTTAACATAGTCGTAGCTTGCCTTGAAGTTGCTGCCATAATCGCTTTCGTTGCCAAGGCTCCAGATGAGCACCGAGGGGTGGCTTCTGAATGTGCTCACCATCTCCTGCAACTGGCTCATATATTTTGAGGCAAAAGCGGGGTCGTTGTTGCTTGCCGCAGGCGCATAGTTGCGTTGGCGGTGAGTGTTGACAAAGCACACCGCCGACTCGCACTCAACATATATGCCGTAACGGTCGCAGAACTCCACAAAATCCTCGCTTGGCGGATAGTGCGAAGTGCGCACAAAATTCATGTTTGCTTGCTTAAACAGCACCACGTCGAGGCTATCGAGTTGCCGAGTGATAGAGCGCCCCAGCGTTGGATGAATATCGTGCCGGCAAGCACCGCGCAGTTTCACCGGCTTGCCGTTAACCAACAGGCGGCTGCCATCGACCGTGATGTTGCGGAATCCCACCATACGGTTGAAATGCATCAAGGTTTTGCCGTCTTGGCAAAGTCTCACTTCAAGAGTATATTGATACGGATGCTCGGCATCCCATTTGTTCACATCAGGCACATTTATGCCGCACTGTGCATCACCCGGTTTCACCACAGCGGTGTGGCTTGCCACCTCGCGAGAAGCGGCATCTCTCAGCACCAACTGCAACTCGGCATCACTGGTGCCCACATAGTTGCCGCTGAAGGCAAGAACGCCCCGGCTGAAGTCGCTTGTGAGCGAAGCATCAACAGCCACGTTACGCAAGTGAGATTGGGGCAAGGCAAACAGAGTGACACCACGCAGAATGCCGCCTATGGGGTGATGAGCATAGCCCGAAGCATACGAGATATCGTCGATGCGGTCCTCAACCACAAGCATCACCTTATTGCTTTTGCCTGGTTTCACATAGCGGGTCACATCGGTTTCCCAACGAGTGAATCCGCCATGATGCTCACGCACCTGTTTGCCGTTGACAAAGAGCATGGCATGGCCATACACGCCGTCAAAACGCAGTATCACGGTCTTACCGGCGAAGTCGCGCGGCACCTTCACCTCGCGCTGATAATAAAAAGGAGTGTCGTGTTTGATTCCAAAACCCTGCATGGCAGCTTCGCCCGGAACATCAATCTTCGCCCATGAGCTGTGCTCATCAATGCGAAACTGCCATTTGCCGTTAAGGCTCAGAGCGGCATTACTCACTTGCTGCACGCTCAAGGGCATGGGAAATGTGTTTTGGTCATGTGCGGTTTCTTGTGCAATACACAATACCTGAGCAGCTATCACAAGCTGCAACATTAAAATTAAAGGTCTCAGCATGGCTTAAATAACTTAATTAATTAAAAACATTAACCATAGTTTTTTTGATGCGTTGTTATGTGAAAACGCTCATTGCAAAGTTAAGCATCACCACGCCTTGCCATCAAGGCAATTATGCCATTCTTGGGGTACAAATCGGACTATTTTCGCCCAAAACAGCACCAAAACGGACAGAACAATTTGAGTGCCGCACATCAACGGTATCGCTAACAAATTGCTATTCTGGATTTTGCGCAAGAGAAACTTCTTCACCTGTTCTTGCGAGGCAAATGCCCGGTGATGCGCTTATATAGACGAGAGAAATGTTGCGGAGAATTGAATCCGCACCTAAAGCACACCTCTTTCACCGAGAGGTTGGTGCCGGCAAGCAGTTCGGCAGCATGTTCAATGCGCAACCGGTTGAGATATTGCAGCGGCGAGACGTGGAGCGAGGCGGCAAACATGCGGCGCAGCATGCGCTCTCCCACCCCAAAGCGTTCAGCCAACGCGGCAATGCCGATGTCCTCATGAAAATGCTCGTGCATATATCGCACCACCTGCTGCATGCTTTGGCTGCTGATGCCACCGTAAGGGTCTTCAACATGGCGCCTGATGAGAATCATCAGCTCCACATAATAAAGTATCACCAAAGGCTTGTGATAAGCCGATTTGGCTTTTAGTTCAAAGATAATGCGCCTCACGGCGTGCATGATGCGCACATTGTCAACAATCTTAATCACAGGCCTATGATTGCTGAAAAGATATAGCTCACCGTTGCCGTCGTTCGAGGCAAAATGCCCAATGCCGGAAAAGATGTCAGAGCGGAACTCAAGCTGCATGAGGGTGCAGCCGCCCGCGCCTGCCACAAAGCGGTGCAGCACATCGTGCGTGATTATCATCATCTCGCCTTCGTCAAACGATTCCACAACGCCATCACTCAACTCAAGGCTGCAACTGCCGCGCTGCACATAGTTTATTTCTATGCGCACATGGCTGTGAGGGCCATAGGCTTCGCCCGGAGCAAAACTCACAAACCGGCACACGTCGGCCAGATTCTTGTCGTTGAGCATGCTTGCCCCAGATTCAATCACTTGCCATAGCGAGTCAAAAACCTTTTCTGCCATCAGTAGTCACTTAAAAACACACCGTTGAAACACACGCACCATTTTGCCCGAAAGCGCTCACGAGTGAGAGCCCCCCGGGGAAGGAAGGGTCACTCATCATCGAGGTTGAGCGAGCGGTTCAGCCCGTTCACAATACCCTCAATCATGCCACGCAGATTATTAGCCTTGTCGCCGAGGTTTTGCGCCACGCCCTTAGCAAAATAGCCCACGCACTCACCTTTGAGCTTACCAATCTTGCGGCTTTCCTCATAGGTGTATTCGTTGCGATATTTATTCAGTTTCTCGTCGATTTTCTGATAACGGTTCACGGCGTTGCGCCAGTCGTCAACGTCATATCGGTAGCCATAATCGGCAATGTCGTTGCGCAAGTTGCGCAGGTCGTTAACCGCCGAAGTCTTTGAGCTGCAGCTGCTCAGCGCAAGAGCCAGCGCCATTATCATCATTGCAAAAAATTTCTTCATAATGCTATTTCTATTGTTATTTTGTTGATTACTTCTTGTTGTTTGCCTTAAACAAAGTCAAAATTACAAAAGTTTTTTTTGATGCCTGCTCGGCAGGATGTTAAATATCATGCAATTTGCACAGCAAGACACATAAAATATGTTATAAAGAATAGATTATTACATTTTTAGTGAGTATATTTGCGTAACAGAAAAAATTACACTTACATTTTGACAAAAATAACTAAACAAAAACAAATTATGAAAAAGAATTTAATCGTGGCACTGGCATGTGCCGTTGCATTGTGCATATCTCTCACAGGTATGGCTCAAAACTGCGCTAACACATCATGCGCAAACGACAAAAAGAAAACTGAATGTGTTGCCGCCAAGAAGTGCAACAAGGCAACCACTCAATGCCAAAATAAATGTGACAAAGCAGTTGCCAAATGCGATAAGAAATGCGATAAGAAATGTACCGAGAAGTGCGACAAAAAGTGCACCGGGAAATGCGATAAGAAATGCGATAAGAAGTGCACCGAGAAGTGCCAAAAGGCTAATCAAAAATGCCAAAAGAAGTGTCAAAAAGCCACAAAGCAAAGCGAGAAAAAGACACAGAAATAATTTTTGATTGGCGCACAAAATCAACGGGGAGCACGAGGGGCGCGGCACCAATAGGACAAAACGCCCGCGCACCAAGGCCGCAAGCGCAAATTCGTGACCCATTCACAGCTCCCCACTCTTTGTTTCTCTCTCCCCGCTAACGCGGCGCCCCAGAGCAGGCAGCAAGGCTTCTCCCCCATCAACGCCGCCACTTTTGCAGCATAAGCCTCAACTCATAACAACCCCGCTAATCCATCATCATAAACCTACTATAAAAATTCTCCCCCCTATGACAGCCAAACCACAATCAATCAAACACCAAGCCCTGCTAATGTATCAGCAAGGCAACGCCATCAGCGCCATCAGCCGCAGCCTTGGCATATCATGCTCAACCGTATCGAAGTGGGTGAAATCATTGGGGGCAAGCAAACAGGCGCGCCGCATAAGCCGTGCCTACCGCTCAATCACCATCAACATCACCGAGGACAACTGGCGCAACATTGAGGGGCAAAAAGTGAAATCGGTGTATATCAACGAGGCTTTGACATTCTATGCCAAAGCACGCAAGAAGGATAACGGGCAACTCTCGTTTGACTTCTGAGCCACCCATAGCGCCATCACACGGGGCTGGCGCACAACAAAATGCCCCCTGACAATTTCCTCTCACCCAACCGTCAAAAACAAGAAAAAACTGACTTACATAACATAATGAACACCACCTATCTTACCCCACCCGAGAAAGACCCAATGGGTCAAGCCATAGCCGACTATCACCGCACGCATCGCGCCAAGCCGCTCATCGTCACCTCGTCAATGTTCGACGACGACGAGATGCCCGTTGATGTGCTGTTCCGCGACTTTAAGCACATGCCCCTGATTGAGCAGGAGGCACTGCGGCTTGCATCGGGGAGAATACTCGACGTGGGTGCCGGCAGCGGATGCCACGCCTTGGCTTTGCAGCAAATGGGCAAAGACGTGTGCGCCATCGACATCTCGCTGCTTTCGGTGGAAGTGATGCGAGAGCGCGGCGTGACCGATGCCCGAGCAATAAACCTGTTTGACCAACGCCTTTCGGAGAAGTTCAACACCATTTTGATGCTCATGAACGGCGCCGGAATGATGCAACGCATTGAAAACATGCCCATGTTTTTTGAGCGTATGCACCAACTGCTGGCTCCGGGCGGAAAAATCTACTTAGACAGTAGCGACCTCATCTACATCTACCAGAACGACGATGGCAGCGTGGACATTGACCTCAACGGCGAATACTATGGGCAAGTGGATTTTGCCATGCGCTACGGCAACGTGCAAGGCGAAAGCTTTGATTGGCTTTACCTTGACTTTGACACCCTGAGCCTGCATGCCCAGGCAGGTGGCTTCACTTGCCAACTGGTGAAAGAGGGACCTCATTACGACTATCTGGCATGCCTGCAAGAGGCGTAAAAAACCCCGACAAAAATCAAAAAAAACCTATATTTCATAATTTACTCAAACTATGGCAACTGTTGACGACAAAAAAATCATCTTTTCGATGGTTGGACTAAACAAAACCATCAAACAGACCAACAAACAAATCCTAAAGAACATCTACCTATCATTCTTCTACGGAGCCAAGATAGGCATCATAGGCCTTAACGGTGCCGGTAAATCTACCCTGCTGAAAATCATTGCAGGCATTGACAACGACTATCAAGGCGAAGTGGTGTTCTCACCGGGCTACACCGTGGGATATCTGCCTCAGGACCCTCACCTCGACGACCAAAAGACCGTGCTCGAGATTGTGAAAGAAGGTGTGCAACCGGTGGTTGATGCTCTGGCTGAATACGAGGAGATAAACAACAAATTCGGGCTGCCCGAATACTACGAAAACGAGGACAAGATGAACGAGCTTTTTGCTCGCCAAGCCGAGTTGCAAGATGTGCTCGACGCCACCGATGCTTGGAACCTTGATTCGCGCCTTGAACGCGCCATGGATGCCCTGCGTCTGCCGCCGGCTCAGCAAAAAGCCGAACACCTATCGGGCGGTGAGCGTCGCCGCGTGGCCCTGTGCCGACTGCTGCTGCAAAAGCCCGACGTGCTGCTGCTCGACGAGCCTACCAACCACCTCGACGCCGAGAGCATCGACTGGCTTGAACAACACCTCAACCAATATGAGGGCACCGTGATTGCCGTAACCCACGACCGCTACTTCCTCGACGACGTGGCAGGTTGGATTCTGGAGCTTGACCGCGGCGAAGGCATACCATGGAAAGGCAACTATTCATCGTGGCTCGACCAAAAGAGCAAACGCATGGCTATGGAAGAAAAGGTGGCAAGCAAACGCCGCAAGACCTTGGAACGCGAGCTTGAATGGGTGAGAATGGCACCCAAGGCTCGTCAAGCCAAAGGAAAAGCGCGCCTCAACTCCTATGACCGACTGCTCAACGAGGACCAAAAAGAGAAAGAACAACACCTTGAAATATTCATCCCCAACGGTCCACGTTTGGGCAACAAAGTGCTCGAAGCCAGCAATATAGCCAAGAAATACGGCGAAAAGGTGCTTTACAGCGACCTGTCGTTCTCGCTGCCGCCGGCAGGCATCATTGGCGTGATTGGTCCCAACGGTGTGGGCAAAACCACACTATTCCGCCTCATCATGGGGCTTGAGACCCCCGATAGCGGCTCTTTTGAAGTGGGTGAAACAGTGAAGCTTGCCTACGTTGACCAGCAACACAAAGACATTGACCCCGACAAGACGGTCTATGAGGTGATTAGCCAAGGCAACGAAACGCTGCGTATGGGCGGTCGCGAAATCAATGCGCGCGCCTATCTGAGCCGATTCAACTTCTCGGGCGGCGACCAAGAGAAAAAATGCGGCGTGCTCTCGGGCGGCGAACGCAACCGCCTGCAACTGGCTCTCGCACTTAAACAAGAGGGCAACGTGCTGTTGCTCGACGAGCCGACTAACGACATCGACGTGAACACCCTGCGTGCCCTTGAAGAAGGTCTTGAGCAATTTGCCGGTTGCGCTGTGGTCATCAGCCACGACCGTTGGTTCCTTGACCGCATATGCACACACATCCTTGCCTTTGAAGGCAACGGCGAGGTGGTGTATTTTGAAGGCAGTTACAGCGACTATGAGGTGAACAAGGCCAAACGTCTGGGCATTGAGGAGCCCAAGCGTATTCGCTATCGCAAGCTCATGGAATAATCCATCGCTCGCCCCCATACACATTGCAACTTCACATCGGCGTGCCTGCATATCAGTGTGCAAGCACGCCGCTTAAAAAAACAATAAATTTCAATAATCAATATTTCAAGAAATCAAATGAAGAAATCAGTTCTCATATTGGCAATCATGCTGCTCTGCTCACTCACAGCTCAGTCACAAGGGCTCAAACGAGTATATAACGAGAAAATCAACACTATGCTGCAAATTGATTCGGCTCTGGTGGAAGCCGCACAAAGCTCACGCTTTGTAATCTGCCAAGTGGGCGGCAACTGGTGCCCTTGGTGCCTGCGATTTGCCGACTTCATCACCACCGATGCCGAAATCAACGAGTTTGTGAACAAGAATTTTGTGTATATCCACGTCAACTATTCTCGCTCCGACAAATCAGAAACCGCCCAAGCCACAATGGCGCGCCTGGGCAATCCTCAACGATTTGGATTCCCTGTGTTTGTGGTGCTCAACAGCCAAGGCAACGTGCTGCACACGCAGAACAGCAGTTTCCTGGAAAGCGGCAAGACCTACGACCGCGACAAGGTGCTGCGCTTCATGCGCAACTGGACTCCCCAAGCCCTTGCACAATAAGCCTCGCCCCCTCGCACGGGCTTTGCATCTTCGCGCCATGCAGCGCATGGCAATTGATTGAGAAACTCTCGCACCGCCAGCGAGGGCTGATGCCATACGCCCACCTTTAGCAACCGCCTGAACCAAAAAACCGCCAAGGTTATAAGCCGCACAAGGTTGCATTAGCCGCAAAAAGATAGTAACTTTGCACTGCAATTTACAACTTTAATGTGGCATTTTGCCACATCATGCCCAAATCGGTCATTAGCGTTATGATGACAACAACTTTTATTTTTTTAGCAGAAAGCTGGTTTGCGCATAACAGTCTATTAAGCGATTAGAGGTTTAACTCAATAATATTCTGAAACTATTATGGCAGAAACAAAAGGTGCAACGGCGCTTGGCACTGAGCGCATAGGCAAACTGCTGTGGCAATATGCAGTGCCGGCTATCATAGCCATGACGGCAAGCTCGCTCTACAATATGGTGGATAGCATCTTCATCGGTCAAGGCGTTGGCCCAATGGCTATCTCCGGTTTGGCGCTGACATTTCCGTTGATGAACCTCTCGGCTGCGATAGGCACGCTGGTGGGTTTGGGATGCGCCACGTTGGTATCGGTGCGGCTTGGGCAGAAGGACTATGACACCGCCTTTCATGTGCTGGGCAGTTGCGTGACCATGAATGTGGTTTTAGGTCTATTGCTCACCGTGGTGGCGTTGATATATATCGACCCTATTCTTGTGTTTTTTGGCGGCAGTGATGCCACAATAGGCTATGCGCGTGATTATATGGAGGTGATTCTGGCAGGAAACGTAATCACCCACCTCTACATGGGCTTGAACGCCATGCTGCGCTCGTCGGGCCACCCCAAAGAAGCCATGTATGCCACCATAGCCACCGTGGTTATCAACACCATTCTTGACCCCGTGTTTATCTACGGGCTCAACATGGGCATACGCGGTGCTGCCGTGGCAACCGTGCTTGCGCAAGTGATTTCGCTGGTGTGGCAGCTGAAGATTTTCAGCAACAAAAACGAGATTATACACTTCAAACGAGGCATCTTCATGCCCCGGCTGGGCATAGTGAAAGACTCCTTCTCAATTGGATTGTCGCCCTCGCTGATGAACCTTGCCGCCTGTCTGGTGGTGCTGCTCGTCAACCAAGGATTGGTGCGCTATGGCGGCGACTTGGCGGTGGGAGCCTATGGCATTGTCAACCGTCTGGTGTTTGTGATGGTTATGATAGTGGTGGGATTCAACCAAGCCATGCAGCCCATTGCCGGATATAACTACGGAGCCGGACTTCACAGCCGCGTCATCAGCGTGCTCAAACGCACCATGGTGGCAGCAACCATAGTCACCACCACATCGTTTGCCGTGTTTATGATCTTTGCCAACGAGGTGGTGCAAATCTTCACCACCGATGCCGTGCTCATCGACCTCTCAGCTCGGGGCTTGCGCGTGGTGAGCCTCATGTTCCCCATTGTGGGCATGCAGATGGTGGCATCAAACTTCTTTCAAAGCATTGGCGAAGCCGGCAAAGCCATTGTGCTCTCAATGTCGCGCCAGATGCTTATGCTGGTGCCCATGCTCATTGTGCTGCCAAAGTTTTTTGGCATCGACGGAGTGTGGGTGAGCATGCCAGTGGCCGATGCCCTCGCATCGTTGCTTGCCGCATTGCTGCTTTATAAGCAGTTTAAGCACCTCAAAAAATGATTTAACACTAACAACAGCCCATACCCCATGTGGGGACATCGCGTGGAACTTCACATAGAGTTTCTCATGGGATTTCTCATGGGGACTTCACATAGAGTTTCGCGTGGGGTTTCGCGTGGGATTTCCATGGGACATCAAGTGGTATGGCTCAGTAGAAAAAAGGTGTGGTTATAAATAAAATTATTGCTGTCCGATAAAAGTTGAAGATGGCAATGGAGTGTGTCACAGCAG
>JBJECY010000123.1:0-5623 GCA_051871515.1 Muribaculaceae bacterium
CCTCTTTCGCATTGCTAAGCTTTACGCCTACCCACACTAAATAACTACTGAGCCCTATTTTGGCATCATAGCCTGGTATCTGTATAAATTCCTGACCACAGACTCGGAAAGTATTATTCCTATGCCATCTTTGTGGGACTTTGCTCTGTGGTGCGAGGGGGTGGGGGAATAAAAAATCGGTTGAAAATCTTTCGACTTTCAACCGATTTGTGTTAGTGGGCGTTGACGGATTCGAACCGCCGACCCTCTGCTTGTAAGGCAGATGCTCTGAACCAGCTGAGCTAAACGCCCGTAGGGGGTTGTTTCCCTTTTGCGAGTGCAAAGTTAATACATATTTTGCAATTGGGCAAATTTTTTTGAAAAATTTTTGGGAATAATTGTGTGAAAGTGCTCGGGTAGTAGTATCTTTGCATCGTGAAAAGGGTGACTTTTAGAAGATTGCGCTAAAAATGTTGCCGTTATGGGCGAGTTGTTTGTGAATTGAAGAATTTTGCTGACTGCCTGCGGCAAGTCAAAAATAGGGGATGATGGAGAGATATTTTGTTTGTTAGGCACCCTTTTTGGCAATATTGTGATTGAGAAAGAGTTTATTAAGTAATAAAGACAATTAATATAAAACTATATAAAAATATTTAAGTTATGAGTTTATGTCCTCTTACTGCAGTGTCGCCTATCGATGGCCGTTATCACAGTAAAACCGAAGGATTGAGTGAATATTTCTCGGAGTACGCGCTGATACGCTATCGCGTGAGGGTTGAGGTGGAGTATTTTATTGCTTTGTGTGAGTTGCCGTTGCCTCAGTTGGCTGGCGTTGAAACCGGCTGTTTTGAGTCGCTTCGCAACATCTATCGCAATTTCACCGTAGAGAATGCCGCTCGCATCAAGGAGATTGAGAGCGTGACCAATCACGACGTTAAGGCAGTGGAGTATTTCCTGAAAGAGCGCTTCGATGAGCTTGGTTTGCAGGATTTCAAGGAGTTTATTCATTTCGGCTTGACTTCGCAAGACATCAACAACACGTCGGTGCCTATGTCAATCAAGGATGCCACTCATGAGGTGTTTGTGCCCATGTTGCAGCAGATGATTGATATGCTCAACGGTTTTGCCGAGGATTGGAAAGATGTGCCAATGTTGGCAAAGACTCATGGACAGCCTGCTTCGCCCACTCGTTTGGGTAAGGAGATAAAGGTGTTTGCTTATCGCCTTGAGAAGCAGCTGAAGCAGCTCATGGCTGTGCCTTTTAGCGGCAAGTTTGGCGGTGCAACGGGCAATTTCAATGCTCATCTCATTGCTTTCCCCAACTATGATTGGCGGGCATTTGGCAAGCGCTTCCTTGAGGAGCGTCTGGGCATTGAGCGCGAGGAGTGGACTACTCAGATAAGCAATTACGATAATCTTGGTGCTCTGTTTGATGCCATGAAGCGTATCAACACCATCATCATCGACCTTGACCGCGATATTTGGCAATATGTGTCGATGAATTATTTCAAGCAGAAGATTAAGGCTGGCGAGGTGGGTTCGTCGGCTATGCCTCACAAGGTTAATCCTATTGATTTTGAGAACTCTGAGGGTAACTTGGGCATCGCAAATGCCGTGCTGTCGCATCTGTCGATGAAGTTGCCGGTTTCGCGATTGCAGCGTGACCTCACCGATAGCACTGTGCTGCGCAATGTGGGTGTGCCTATGGGTCACATGGTGATTGCGCTTGCCAGCACCATCAAGGGCCTTAACAAGCTCATTCTCAACGAAGATGCCATCAATGCCGACCTCGACAATATGTGGAACGTGGTGGCTGAGGCCATTCAAACGGTGTTGCGCCGTGAGGGCTACGAGAAGCCTTATGAGACGCTTAAGGCTTTGACCCGCACCAATAGCGTGGTTAATGCTCAGAGCATTGCCGAGTTTATTGACACTCTCAAGGTGAGTGACGAAGTGAAGCAGGAACTCAAGCGCATCACTCCGCACAGCTACACCGGCTATTGATACCGTTGCCTTGACTGGCTTAATCGCGGTGGCAAATCGCCGCGCACAGGCGGGCGAGGAACTGCATAGCAGATGGCGGTTTGAGCCGTCGTTTTTGGCGAAAAAGGCTGATGATATTATCGTTGACTGGCTTGTGGGGCGCATAAATTGCACTTTAAGCCTTATCGAGGGATGTTTTTTTGATGCTGCGTTAAGTTTTTTTGAAATTATTCTTTATCTTTGCAGCATAAAATTAATTTTTTTGATATTAGGTTTAGAACATTAGTCTATTAACATTGTATAATATATTAACAAGCAGATAAATATTTTAACCTTATATAATTAGTTTGTGACATTTTAAAATTTTGGCCGCGAGGCCAATAAAAATTATTTACATTATGGATGAGAATACTGAAAAAAGGGTGAAAAGACCTCGCATTGGTGAAAACAAGGGCGAGTCAATGGAAAATGAATCGCGCTATTCAGGATATGAGTCGCGGGCATCTCAGGGCGCTGACGAACAAAGCGCTGGCACTGGCTATAATCAAAATTACAACAGACCAAGGAATTACGGTAACCAAAGCGGTTATAACCGTCAAGGTGGTTATAATCAGGGTGGTTACGGCAACCGTCAGCAAGGCGGTTACAATCAAAACCGTCAACAGGGCGGCTACAATCAGAATCGCCAAGGCGGCTACGGCAACCGTCAGCAAGGCGGCTATAACCAAAACCGTCAACAAGGCGGTTACAGTCAGAACCGTCAACAAGGCGGCTATAACCAAAACCGTCAACAAGGCGGTTACAGCCAGAACCGTCAACAAGGCGGCTACAACCAGAACCGTCAAGGCGGCTACAATCAAAACCGTCAAGGTGGCTATAATCAGAATCGCCAAGGCGGCTACAATCAGAATCGTCAAGGAGCACGCAAGCAGGCTCAACCTAAGATGCAAATGCGTTTCACACCGCGTCCACAACGCATTGAATACGTTTTGCCCGAGGTTGATCCAAACGAACAATTGCGCTTGAACAAATATATGGCAAACGCTGGCGTATGCTCGCGCCGCGAAGCCGATGAGTTGATTCAAAAGGGCCTTGTTAAGGTGAATGGCAATGTTGTCACCGAACTTGGCGTGAAAATCACTCGCAACGATGTTGTGGAATACGATGGTAAAGTGGTAGTGGCTGAAAGCAAGTGCTACATCTTGCTCAACAAGCCAAAAGACACTGTCACAACAAGCGATGACCCTAACGGCCGCAAGACCGTGATGGACCTGGTGAAGGGAGCATGCACTGAGCGCATTTATCCGGTTGGCCGTCTCGACCGCAACACCACCGGCGTGCTGCTGCTCACCAACGATGGCGACTTGGCTTCTAAGCTCACCCATCCAAAATATATTAAGAAGAAAATCTATCAGGTTTGGACTGATAAGCCAATCAGCGAAGAGGATATGCAACACATTGCTGACGGTGTGGAACTTGATGATGGCCCAATTCATGCCGATGCCATCAGCTACGTGTCGCCAACCGACCGCAAGCAAGCCGGCATTGAAATCCACTCAGGCCGCAACCGCGTGGTGCGCCGCATCTTTGAGTCGCTGGGTTATCACGTTGTGAAGCTCGACCGCGTTTATTTCGCAGGCCTCACCAAGAAGAATCTGCCTCGCGGACGCTGGCGTTATCTCACTCAAGAAGAAGTGAACTTCTTGAAGCAGAATTCGTTTGAATAAAAAACTGGCAAAGAGCATCGCCGTTGGGGGCTTTGTGGCTCACGCTGCGAATGTGAAAAATGAAGGCGTTGCCCATGTGATGCGCGCATAAGCGCAGATGCAGGTTTTGTGGCTGCCGGCTGTGAAACCGGGCAATGGCTTTTAGCTGGTTTTATATCACTGATAATTCATCAAAATCATTTGATTGGGTCACTCATGTAGCGAATGGCTTGGAGTGACTCAATTTGTTGGAATATAAAAACAAATAAATATATATGTCAATTAAGAGAACTAAAGTGGTTGACATCTTTTCGCCTGAGTTGATAGGGGAGAAGGTGCGTGTGAAAGGCTGGGTCAGAACCCGTCGTGGCAACAAAAACGTGCAGTTCATTGCATTAAACGACGGTTCTACAATCAAGAACGTGCAGATTGTGGTTGACCTTGCCAAATTCAGCGAGGAAGAGCTGAAGCCTATTACAACTGGCGCCAGCCTTTGCGTTGAGGGTATGCTGGTTGCTTCGCAGGGTAAAGGTCAAACTTGCGAAATTCAGGCCGAAAACATTCATGTTTACGGCGTGGCAAGTACCGACGAATATCCGTTGATGAAAAAAGGACACACAATGGAATATCTGCGTGAGATTGCCCATTTGCGTTTGCGCACCAACACCTTTGGCGCAGTGTTCCGCATCCGTCACAACATGGCAATCGCCATTCACAAGTTTTTCCACGAACGCGGTTTCTTCTATTTCCATACACCTATCATCACTGCCAGCGATTGTGAGGGAGCCGGTCAGATGTTCCAGGTGACAACCAAGAACCTCTATAACCTCAAGAAGGACGAGAGCGGCAGCATCATCTACGATGACGATTTCTTTGGCAAACAAACCAGCCTAACCGTGTCGGGTCAGCTCGAAGGCGAATTGGCAGCTACGGCATTGGGCGCCATCTACACCTTTGGTCCAACTTTCCGTGCTGAGAACAGCAATACACCTCGCCACCTGGCAGAGTTTTGGATGATTGAGCCTGAAGTGGCATTCAATGACATCACCGATAACATGGACCTCGCTGAGGACTTTATTAAATATTGTGTGAACTGGGCTCTCAACAATTGCGCCGATGACATTCAATTCCTCAACGACATGTTCGACAAAGGCCTCATTGAACGCCTTCGCGGTGTGGTGAAAGAGAAATTCGTGCGCCTGCCTTACACTGAAGGCATCAAGATTCTTGAAGAAGCCGCTGCTAACGGACACAAATTTGAGTTCCCAGTATATTGGGGCGTGGATTTGGCAAGCGAACACGAACGCTTCTTGGTTGAAGAACACTTCAAACGCCCTGTTATACTCACCGATTATCCAAAGGAAATCAAGGCGTTCTATATGAAGATGAACGACGATAACAAAACCGTGCGTGCTATGGACGTTCTTTTCCCAAAGATTGGCGAAATCATCGGCGGCTCGGAGCGTGAAGAGAGCTACGACAAGTTGCTCACTCGCATCAACGAGCTTAACATCCCAATGAAGGATATGTGGTGGTATCTCGACACTCGCAAGTTTGGCACCGTTCCTCATAGCGGTTTCGGCTTGGGCTTTGAGCGTTTGCTGCTCTTTGTTACTGGCATGACCAATATTCGCGACGTGATTCCTTTCCCGCGCACTCCTAAGAATGCTGAATTTTAATGTAATGCTCCGGGCTTAGCCCTTTGAGTTATACATTATATATAATAGGCTTGGCTTGTGGTAGCTTAATGATTACCTGAGCCAAGCTTGTTTTTTGCCAAGTTTGCAGCAAAATGACAGCGCGAAGCGGTGTTGACGGCATGCGTTTTGATGATTTTTGCTGGTTTGAGGCGGTTTTCAAAGAAAAAAATAGAATAATGTCAAAAAATTTGCTGATATTATTTTGCCAGTTCGGGAAAAAGGTGTAACTTTGCACTCGCTTTCGGGGATGAAAGG
>JBJECY010000124.1:0-27152 GCA_051871515.1 Muribaculaceae bacterium
AAGAGAATGAGCTTTATCCGGGCATGTATGAATATAAGTATCCTAAGGCCGGTGAAACCAATGCCACGGTGAGTGTGTTGAGCTACGATGTGGAAAACCGCACCCTCAAATCCATGAAAGTGCCAATGGAGCCTACCGATTACGTTGCCAAGATTGTGTATGGCAAGAGCCCTGAAAGACTTATGGTGACCAAGCTCAACCGCCATCAAAACGAAATTTCGCTTTATGCCGTGAACCCACGTTCAACGGTGGCAAAGCTTGTGTATAGCGAAAAGAGCGACACTTGGATTAATCACCAATTGCTCACCCAAGCTGTTTATTACGATGATTTCTTTGTGATTCGCAGCGAGAAAAGTGGTTGGGCACACCTTTATCAGTATGCCAACAGCGGCGCGCTCATGAAGCAAATCACTAAGGGCGAATGGAATGTGACTGAATACTATGGCTATAATCCCACCACACGCACATTCTATTTCCAAACATCTCAGGTGAGCCCGCTCGACCGTACTATTGCCAAAGTCGATGCCAAGGGCATTGAGACACCAATTGTGAGCGGAGCCGGCACATATTCTGCAACATTCAGCGCAAATATGGCGTATTACATACAAAACTTCTGTGACGCAAAAACGCCCAATCAATATAAGGTGATAAACACGCTCACAGGTAAAACGGTGCGTAACCTTGAACTTAACGAGGCTTACGCCGAGAAATACACCGGCGCGGCTGTGCCTAAACGTGAATTTTTCCAGTTTGACAGCCATGGATATAAGCTCAATGGCTACATGATTAAGCCTCTCGATTTCAACGCAAACAAGAAATATCCGGTAATCATGTCGCAATATAGCGGCCCCGGCTCTCAGATGGTGAGAAACAATTGGAAAGTCGATTGGGAAGAGTATTTTGCAACGCAAGGCTACATTGTGGTGTGTGTTGACGGTAGAGGCACCGGCTGCCGCGGCAAAGAGTTTGAAAGCTCAGTGTATATGAAGATTGGTCAGCTTGAAACCATCGACCAGATTGCCGCCGCCAACTATATGGCATCACAACCTTATGTCGATGCTAAGAAGATTGGCATTTGGGGTTGGAGCTTTGGAGGATATGAGGTGCTGATGGCTATGTCGCAGGCTGATAGCCCTTACGCTGCCGGCGTGGCAATCGCTCCGGTAACCGACTGGCGCTTCTACGACACAATCTACACCGAGCGCTTCATGCGCACTCCACGCGAAAACGAGTCGGGCTACGACCAAGGTTCGCCGCTCAAACGCGTGGCTCAGCAAAAGGGCCGCTTGCTTATCATGGCAGGCACCGCCGACGACAATGTGCACATCACCAACACCTATCAGTATGCTGCGCAAATGACTCAGCAAAACAAGCTGTTTGATATGATGGTTTATCTCAACATGAACCACTCGATAAACGGCTGCGAAACTCGTGTGCCGCTTTATGCACGCGTGCTTGAGTTCTTTAACAATAATCTCAAGAAATAAGCGGACGCTCTTGCCGAAATGTTTTCTACGATGGATGCAGGCAACGATAAATTATATGTGATTACCGGACCAACGGCATCGGGCAAAACGGCAAAAGCCGTGGCGCTTGCGCGTGCCATTGGTGCCGAAATCATCAGTGCCGACTCGCGGCAGGTGTATCGCGGCATGGACATTGGCACCGGCAAGGACCTTGAAGAATATGGCGAGGTGCCTTATCACTTGATTGACATCTGCGATGCAGGATATAAATATAACCTATATCAATACTTGCGCGATTATCGTAAGGCTTATGATGATATTCGTTCGCGGGGCAAGCAGGTGGTGCTTTGTGGCGGCACGGGGCTATATGTTGAGAGTGTGCTAAAGGGTATTCAGTTGCCTGAGGTGCCTGAGAACAAAGCGCTGCGACAGGAGCTTGAAGGCAAGACCCTTGACGAACTCACTGCCATGCTAAGCGCAATGAAGACGCTTCACAACACCACCGACGTTGACACCTGCAAGCGAGCTATCAGGGCGATAGAGATTCAAAAATACTATCAGGAGCATCCCGGAGCTGAAAAGCTCACCGAGCCGCATCCCATTGAGAACGTGGTGGTGGTTGGCGTGGATATTGACGTGGAGAACAGGCGTCGTCGCATCACTGAGCGACTAAAAGCACGGCTTGATGCCGGCATGGTTGATGAAATAAGGCAGCTTATTGATTCGGGCGTGAACCCTGACGACCTGATTTATTATGGTCTGGAATATAAGTTTGTCACACAATATGTGATTGGGCTTATTAGCTATGATGAGATGTTCAGCCTGCTTGAGATTGCCATCCATCAGTTTGCCAAGCGGCAGATGACATGGTTCAGAGGCATGCAACGTCGCGGATTTGCAATTAACTGGATTAAATGGGACGTTAGCGCCGATGACTTTGTGAAACAAGTGTTGGCGCTGTGATGAAATAAAAAATGCTATTGAAATGTGTTGAAGGCAATTGCCGCCATGCAAAAGTGGGGCAGTTGCCTTTAATAGTTGCCGTAGCTTGTGCGCGTGGAGTCGAGGCGCAGTAATATGAAAAGCAATATTGTGAAACCCCACAGCGACGAACCTCCGTAGCTGAAAAACGGCAAAGGAATACCTATCACCGGGCAAAGCCCAATCACCATGCCCACGTTTATGCCTAAATGGAAAATGAGATAAGATGCCACGCTATAACCGTATATTCGGCCGAATGACGAGCGCTGTCGCTCGGCTATGGTGATGATGCGCAGAATCAGGTAAAGAAAGGCTGCAAGCACCGCCGTTGTTCCTAAAAAGCCTTCTTCCTCGCCAATGGTGCAGAAGATGAAGTCAGTGTGTTGCTCAGGCACATATTTCAGCTTGGTTTGTGTGCCATTTAAGAATCCTTTGCCGCTAATGCCGCCCGAGCCGATGGCAATTTTTGATTGGTTGACGTTGTATCCGGCACCGCGCAGGTCTTGCTCAATGCCCAATGCCACCTTGATTCGCATCTGCTGGTGGGGCTGAAGGATGTTGTTAAAGACGTAGTTAACCGAGAAAAGGAAAACTATTGATGCCACAGCAAAACTTATTGTCACCAGTATGCGCCGCATGTTATCGTGAAACATGGCAATGAGCAGATAGGCTATGGCTCCAAAAATCATTGTGAGGAAATAGGCTAATCCCGGTATGTTGATGCCAAAAAGATGCAGCACAAAGGCAATGATTGCCGAGGCGATGAAGGCAATGGTGATGTTGCGGCAGATGATGAGCGAGCGGCAATAAAACAGCAACATGCCAACCATCACCACCATGATGTAGATGAAGATGATAAATTCGCCGGTGGGTATTCCCATGGTGAGCGTGTCGGCATACTTCGACGACACCACAAAGATGACCACAGCACTGAGTGCGGCAAAGAGCACAAATCCGCTCATGCCCTCACGGTAGAGCACAAACACAAGCGCAAGATACACCAGTGCCGACCCGGTGTCTTTCTGCGCTAGAATGAGCACAATTGGAAGCCCGATGATGAGTGCGCACTTAATGTAGTTGGCAAAACTCTTATTGAGCACAAAGTTATAGCCGCTGAAAAGCTTGGCAAGGGCCAGAGCAGTGGCAAATTTGGCAAACTCGGCCGGTTGCAGGCTCACTGGACCAAGCACCAGCCACGACCGTGAGCCTTTGATGTCGGGGGCTATGAAGATGGTGACTATCAGCACCAGTATCATTAGCCCATACACCGGGTAGGCGTAGGCTTCAATCATGCGCCGGTCAATGAGCAGTATTGAGAATCCAATCACAAACGATAGACCAATCCACAAAAACTGTTTGCCAGAAAACTCGCTGAAGTCAAACATGCTTGCTTGGTCAAAATCGTAGCTTGCGGCATAGATACTCACCGCACCAGCCACAACCAATGCCGCATAGATGAGCACGGTTATCCAGTCGATGTTGCGAAACGATGATGTATTGCCGTATGAGTCGTTGTTATACACTTTTCAAAAGTATTGTATGCGTTAGTACGCGTTCGTAAAAAATGTGCACTTGCAGGCCTATGCGCTGCATTTGTGTGTACAAAGATACATATTAATTAAATAATTTTGACTACTTTTGTCGCCGTAAATGAAGTTAAAACGCCTATGGAATGGATTAACAGTGTATTTTTAACTCATAGCTCGCTTCAGGCAGTGATTATTTTGTCGATAATCTGCGCTGTGGGTCTTGCTTTGGGCAAGGTGAAGATATTGGGAGTGTCGCTTGGTGCCACGTTTGTGTTTTTTATGGGCATTGTGGCAGGCCATTTGGGCATCACCATCAACAGTGATACGCTATATTATGTTGAGAACTTTGGCTTGGTGCTATTTATTTTCACTCTTGGCATGCAGGTGGGCCCCGGCTTTTTCAGCTCGTTTCGCAAAGGAGGGGTTACGCTCAACATATTGGGGTTGAGTGTGGTGCTGCTTGGCACTCTTATGGCCATAGGGGCAAGCCTTATCACGGGAATGAGCGTTGCCGACATGATTGGCGTGCTGTGTGGCGCTGTCACCAACACTCCTGCGCTGGGTGCTGCTCAGCAGGCGCTTAAACAGGTTGGGTTGCCCAGCAGCTCGCTTGCACTGGGTTGCGCCGTGGCCTATCCGCTTGGCGTGGTGGGCGTGATTCTGGCGCTTGCGGTGATGCGAGTGGCTTTCTTTGGCAAGAAAATTCCTGAGTCGCCTGCCGATGACAACGACGAGACTTTTGTGGCTGAATTTAAGGTGGTGAACCCTGCCATTTTTGGCAAAAGCTTGCTTTCGGTGAGCAAAGCCAGTGGCCGAGATTTCGTGGTGTCGCGTTTGTGGCGTGGCGATTCGGCTTGCAGTCCCGCTTCTGACACTATTCTTGAGCAAGGCGACCGCTTGCTGGTGGTAACCAGTGAAAAGGATGCCGAGAACCTGAATATGCTTTTTGGCGAACGCGTGCAAGATGTTGATTGGAATAATAAAGATATTGACTGGAACTCGATTGACCGAGAATTGGTGTCGTCGAGGATAGTCATCACCAAGACCGAATGGAACGGTAAGAAGCTTGGCGCACTGAAGCTGCGCCACAAATATGGCGTCAACACCACTCGCATCTATCGCAGCGGCGTGCAGTTGCTTGCTCGCCCGGGACTGCGATTGCAGATGGGCGACCGCCTCACCGTGGTGGGCGAGGCTCGTGCTGTGGAACAGGTTGAGAAGTTGCTTGGCAATGCCGTGCAAAATCTCAATGAACCTAATTTGATAGGGGTGTTCATTGGCATGAGCATTGGTTTGATTTTGGGTGCTATACCTATTGCCATCCCAGGCATGTCGGTTCCTGTGAAGCTGGGACTTGCCGGCGGTCCGGTGATTGTGGGCATTTTGATTGGTACGTTTGGGCCACGTTTCCACATGGTCACTTATGTGACGCGTAGCGCCAATCTCATGCTGCGTTCGTTGGGCTTGTCGCTCTATTTGGCTTGTCTTGGGCTTGATGCCGGCGGCCAGTTCTTTGATGTGGTGATTCGGCCAGAAGGCGCTATGTGGGTGCTTTTGGGATTCCTTTTCACCATTGTGCCGGTGTTTATTGTTGGCTTTATAGGCCTAAGATTCATGAAGATAGATTTTGCCACGCTCTCGGGCGCATTGTGTGGCAGTATGGCTAACCCTATGGCGCTCAATTACAGCAATGAGTCGTTGCAAAGCGACGTGCCCTCGGCAGGATATGCCACGGTTTATCCGTTTAGCATGTTTGCCAGACTGATAATTGTGCAAGTGGTGATTCTGCTCTTTATGGGTTAAGCGAAGTCCGTTTTCCGCGGGGCCTTATTTCAATCATATTATGTTGTGCCGCATTTGGGGCACAACAATTGTCTCGCGCCTTTTCATTTATGAGTTAGATAATGCATAGTTGCGCACCATCCGACGGCGTTGCCGGCTGGTGTGTAAATTGCTGTGCACTGAGGGGGAATGTTTATTTAGAGATGTTTGATGCGTTGAGCAGCTTGTTGCGGTCTTTTATCACTATCTCGTTGAGGCTATAGTCAATCAGACCGTCGGCTTTCATGTGTTCAAGTGCATTGATGAACGAAGTGCGTTGCGAACCAAGCATTGAGCTGAAATCTTTTTGCCTGAATGAGATGCGCAAGTCGGTTGCATCGGGGTGAGCCAGAATCGACACCATTTGCGCAATGCGTTCGCAGATTGAACCTTTGGTGTGTGATAGTATTGACGCGGTGCTGGTTTGGTTGCTGCGAGAGAGCATGTTAAGTATGTTAAAGAGAAACACCTTGTCGGTTTGCAGCATGTTAACATAGTCGGCTTTGGTGATTTGCAGAGTGCCGCACACGCCGTGTGAAAACACGTTGAATGGATAAGCTGTGGTTTTGCCGAACATATATTCCGGCCCAATGACATTGGGGGCGGTGACTGTTTCAATGAAGTGTATTCTCTTGTTTTGGCATGGGATGTCAATTCTCACTTGTCCTGACACCAAAAACAACATGCTATTGCATTTGTCGCCGGCTTTCACAATGGGATTGCCGTCGCGGTATTTTGAAAAATGAAACGGCACTTTCTCAACCAGCTCAGATAGTTTGAGCCTACTGATGCCTTGAAATAGTGGCAATGCCATGAGTGTATCAAAAATGCTGTCCATCTGTGTTGTAATGTTGTGCTGGTTAGAAAATTGTTAATTTTGGGTTGCGCAATGCTTATAATGCGCAAATTTACAAAAATTTTGAAAATTAACTTAAAGTATTTGGCTAAAATTTTCAAAAAAATGTGTTTTTTTTGGTCAAAAATGATTGGCAAGGTAGAAAAAATTATCGGCAAAAGCGCTTAAGATACAGCGTTTTGCCGATAATTGTGATGTTATGCGTTGTTCCGGGATTATTATGTTAACTCAGCATGTCAATAATTTCGTCAATGTTGAGTTTGCGTTGCTCTCCGGTTGTCATGTCTTTGAGAGTGATTACGCCTTCAGCCAATTCTGTTTCGCCCACAATAGCCACAAATGGGATTTTCTTAGCATCGGCATAGCTCATCTGCTTTTTGATTTTGCAACATTCGGGGAATATTTCTGCCGAGATGCCTGCGTGGCGCAGTTTTGCGGCATAGGCAAGAGATGCTTGGCTCTCTTTCTCGCCGAAGTTGGTGAATATCACCTTTGTTGATGTGCTGATGTCGGCGGGATAGAGGTCGAGAGTGTTGAGCACGTCAAAGATGCGGTCGGCGCCAAAGCTGATGCCCACGCCAGAGAGACCGTCAACGCCAAACACTCCGGTGAGGTTATCGTAGCGACCACCGCCGGTGATGCTGCCCATCTCCACGTTGCAGGCTTTCACCTCAAGAATAGTGCCGGTGTAATAGTTGAGTCCGCGTGCGAGCGAGATGTCAAGCTCCACTTTAGCGCGGGGCGAGAGCAATGCAGCGTTGTTGAGCACAAAGCGCAGCTCTTCAATGCCTTTGTTGCCAATAGCTGAGTTTTGCAGTGTCTGCTGCAACGATGCCAGTTTCTCATCGTTTGAGCCTGAGAGCGCAAACATGGGTTGCAGCAGCTCAATGGCTTCTTGCGAGATTCCTCGTTCGGCAAGTTCGGCGTTTACGTTGTCAAGACCTATTTTATCGAGCTTGTCGATAGCGGTGGCAATGTCAATCACCTTGTCGGGGAAACCAATCATCTCAGCAATGCCGCTAAGCACTTTGCGGTTGTTCACCTTGATGACAATTTCAATGCCAAGGCGTGCAAACACTTCGTCGATGATTGAGATGAGTTCCACCTCGTTGATGAGCGAGTCAGAGCCTACCACGTCGGCATCACATTGATAAAACTCGCGGTAACGTCCTTTTTGAGGGCGGTCGGCGCGCCACACCGGTTGAATCTGGTAACGCTTGAATGGGAATTGCAATTCGTTGCGGTGTTGCACCACATAGCGTGCAAATGGCACAGTGAGGTCGTAGCGCAATCCTTTTTCACACATCTTGTAGGTGAGGTGCTGACAGTCGCGCTGTGCAAGCATCTCATCGGGGGCACTTTTCAAAAAGTCGCCGCTGTTGAGCACTTTATAGAGCAGTTTGTCGCCTTCTTCGCCATACTTGCCCATTAGGGTTGAGAGGTTTTCCATTGCCGGAGTTTCAATCTGCTGATATCCGTAGAGCAGAAAAACTGACTTGATGGTGTTGAATATATAGTTGCGCTTCGCCATTTCAATCGGCGAGAAGTCTCTGGTCCCCTTGGGTATGGATGGTTTTTGTGCCATAATGCTTTGTTATATTAATGAATGTTTTTTAGCTTTCAGAAAATTTTTGCAAATTTAAGCAAAATCAATGAGATTTTAGCATCATGGCGTGTGTAAAATTGTCATTGACTTGCACGGTATAATCAGTCTCTGCTGCGTGACATCAGCACCATAACGTAGTAGAAGAGCGTTGCCAGTGAGCTGAGCGCTGCCACCACATAGGTGTAGGCTGCCGAGCGCAAGGCATCTTTGGCATAGCCGGTGTTGTTGCCATAGGTGATGCCTGAGTTGTTGAGCCATGATATTGCCCTCATGCTTGCGTTGATTTCCACTGGCAGTGTCACCAGAGAGAACACTGTGCTTGAGGCAAAGAGCACCACTCCGAGCATAAGTATTTGTGGAAACGCTTCAACAAGAATCACGCCAATGAGCAGAATCCACTGCACCCATGTTGATGCAAAGCTCACAATTGGCACCAGCGACGAGCGCAGTTTGAGTGGGGCATAGCCTTGCGCGTGTTGCACAGCGTGTCCGCACTCGTGAGCGGCTACTGCAGCTGCGGCAATGCTGTTGCTGCGAGCCACGCCTTCGCTCAGGTTCACGGTTTTGTTGGTGGGATTGTAGTGGTCAGTGAGTGTGCCTTGGGTGCATTGCACTTTCACGTCGTAGATGCCGTGGGCATGTAACATGGCAATTGCCACATCGGTGCCGTTCATGCTGCGTTGCAGCGGCATTTTGGAGTATTGCTTGAATTTGCGCTGAAAGTTGGCCTGCACAAAATAGCTGATTGCCGAGATGGCAATGAAAATCACAAATATAGTCATACTTTAAATTCTTTTTTGTGTAATAATGTAATATATAGTCACAGTGTTAAGCTGTGACAATTTTTGTGCCAAAACGTGTGGGTGTAATGCAATGGCAATGTTTACTCAATGAGCGATTTCATAAACGGGTCTTGGTCTATACGGTCAATGTATTCAAGAAAGAAATAGTTGATTACAAAAGGCTCGTTATAGAAATACATTGACTCGTAACGTTTGCGCAGGTCAAGGTATGGCTGCAGCAGTTGCGACATTTTGGCGTCGTTGAGCGCATCAACTCTTTTGGTGTGTGGGTCAATAAGGAAAATATAAGCGTTCTCAAAGTTAAATCCGTAGCTGGTCAAGAATTTAAGAGCTTCGGTGGTGCTCATGCCTTGCACCACATTGTTCGACAGCTCATACAGGAATGAGTTGTCGATATCGTTGGTGTATTGCATGTAGGCTATTTTGTCGTTGAAATAGAGTGGGGCATAGTTGCTCATATAGGGCAAGGCAAAACCAGTGTAGTTTTTCTTCAGAAAGTTGGTGTTCACAAACCATACACTATCATTCACTGCCACGGCAAGGGCCTGGTTTTTTAGGATGTCCTTAGCCACTTTGTCTTTGCCGTGGATTGATTTAATGTTGATGCAGTAAGGGCTGCTTATTTCAATGGTGACTTGTGTGAGCACGGTGTCAGGCTCGTCGTACAGGATTTTATCCCACGACGAATATATGGTAACATAGTCGTCGCCTGCCATGCTATAAGTGGCAAAGCTCAGCATAAACACAGCGGAAGCCATTATGTATTTTAGAAACTGTTTCATAGCACACAATTAATTGTGATGTAGTGAAAAAATACAAACAAAAAAGCACCACTTGCTGCGGCATTGAGCTGCGGCAAGTGGTACAAAGATAGTCATAATTTTTTGATTAATCAATCAATGATGGCTTGTATGTCGTCAATGGAGCGGTCAAACGGCCCGGTGTGCTCAATTTTGAGTGTACACATGGCTGCTGCAAACTTGCCTGCTTCAACATATCCGGCACCTTTTGAACGCGAATAGAGGTAGCCTGCGGCATAGGTGTCGCCGCAGCCTGTGGCATCTTCAATGCGCAGTGGCTTGTAGGCAGGTATTTCGTAGAACTCGCCGTTGACAAATATCACTGAGCCGTAGCTGCCAAGGGTCATGAGCACTTCTTTGATGCCCCATTCGTCAAACTGGCGGGCTGCCATGTGAAGGTCGGTGTAGCCGGTGAGCGACTCAATCTCGTGCTCGTTAACCTTGAGTATGTCGATATATTTAAATGCCTCGAGCTTGTTTTGCCATGGGCATGGATACACCTTATCACCATCAACATATCGCAAAAAGCCTTGTGCGTCAACTGACAGTATGCCGTGGCCTTTGAGCTCTTTCATCACTTCTATTGAGAAGTCGTCGGCAAGCAGGCTGCCCAAGTGAATATATCGGGCGTAAATATGCTTTAGGCTTTCGGGCGAGAATGGGTCGGCTTTGGCAAGCACGCGTTGGGTGCGATTGTTCATGTTTGCACCGTAGGTGTTTTCAAAAAACACGGTGTTTTTGCTTGGAATCACTTCTACGTCGATTCCTGCGGCGCGCATTTCTTCCACAGCACCCATCTCGCTTTGCGCCAGCGAGGTGACAAGCTTGTAGCCTATTGGCGGCAGCTTGCTAATGGCGTGTGAAACGTAGTATGATGTTCCGCCGTTGAGGCTGGCGGTTTTTTCGGGCGTAACAATTCTGTCGAGAGTTATGTGCCCTATGCAGCAGATGTCTAACATTGGCTGTGATTTTTTTTTAGATTTGCGTAAATTTTAGATTCGTTTTTTTGTGGAGTGCTTACCGGTATCATGCATTGTTTGCCAATCGGTTAACTGCACAAAGTTAGTAAAATATGTTTGTTTCAACAAATTTTAGGTGTCATTCTGGGTGCTTTTTGCAGGTGATTGATGGGCTTGGATAATGGTTGGCGCATCATGGCGATTGTTTGTTGAAGGAACAAATGCCATTGAAAATACACAAAAAAGCCTTGAGAGCGCCGATAATTGTTGCAAATTTCATAAATTTGCGTTGTTATAATCGGTAGCCTTTTTGTGCTCCGGTGCTCTTTTCGTTAAAAAATAAACTGTTGTGAAAAGTATAAACCTTGTGAAATTGATTATGAACACCAAAAGACTTGTTTTGATGGGCGTTGCGCTATGGTGCTCGCTCTTGTCGATGGCGCAGATTGCCAAGATTGATTTAGACGAAGGCTCAGCCCAGGCTCAGGTTGAGGATATCGTGATAGTTTTTAAGATGCACTTCGACATTGGTTACACCGAGTGGGCCGAATCGGTGTTGCAGAAATATTCAACCACCATGATTGAGAGCACGCTTGAGTCGTTGCAACAAACCTCGCAATTGCCCAAAGATGAACAGTTTGTGTGGACATTGCCCGGTTGGCCAATGAAATACATACTTGAGAATGCATCATCTGAGAATAAACCAAAGATTGAGCAAGCTCTGCGCGATGGCCGCTTGGCTCCGCATGCCTTGCCGTTCACCATCGAGACAGAGAGTAGCGACCTTGAAACACTGGTGCGCAGCATGGACTTCACCTCGCAAATCAACCGCAAATACGGCTCGTCGTTGACGCGTGGAGCCAAGCTGACTGACGTGCCCAGCCACTCGTGGATTTTGCCCACGCTGCTCACTCATGCCGGCGTGAAGATTCTGCATATTGGTTGCAATCCCGGCTCTATATCACCCAATGTGCCCACGCTGTTTTGGTGGGAAGGCCCCGATGGCTCGCGATTGCTCACATTCAATTGGGCTGAGTATTACGGTTCAGGGGTGATGCCTCCAAAAAACTGGAAGCACAAGACGTGGCTTGCCATGATACATACTCACGAGAACACCGGTGCGCCCACGGCTGCCGAGGTGCAAGCGGTGCTTAAAGAGGCGCATGAGAAGGCTCCAAACGCCAGAGTTCGCATTGGCAGACTTGAGGATTTCTATGATTTGCTGATGAAAGAAAACCCGCAATTGCCAGTGGTGCGAGGCGATATGCCCGACACTTGGATTCATGGGTATATGTCGATGCCGCGTGAAGTGAAAATCAACAAAAAGATGCAGCGTGTGATTTTCAACGAGGAAACGCTAAACACCTTGCTCAATGACTGGACCGGAGCTTCACAATCCATAAGCCGCTATGTTGATAGGGCAGTTGAACAGTCAATGCTCTTTGATGAGCATACCTTTGGCTTGGCTCTTTCTCACGGACATTGCGGAATGTGGGAATATGGCGATGACTTCATTAAGCAGCGTGCCAACGGAGCTTATGACTTCATTGAGCAATCGTGGTATGAAAAGGGCTATCACACCCATGCCGCCCAGTTTGCTGTGGTGCCCTCGTTGAGGCGCGATTTGCAGGCTTTGGCCGCTGGCGTGAACATTCCAGGCAAACGCGTTGTGGTATATAATCCTTTGCCATGGGCGCGCTCGGGCATGGTGTCACTTTATATGGATGTTTATCAAAAGAGCTATCAGGTGATGGCGTTGCGCGACGAATCAACTGGTGAGGTGATTAACGTATCGCAGAAAAACGCCAATGTGGTTGCGATGCGCGACGGGCAGTCGGGTAGCGTGGTGCCGGCTTATAACCATCAAAACCACTTGATGTTTATGGCTACGAAGGTGCCGCCGCTTGGCTACAAAACGTACACTGTGATTGAGGGCACTGACGTGAGTGAAGCTGCAACTCTTGTTGCCGACCGCCAAAATGCCACCATCGAGAACAGCTATTTTAAATTGCGCATCAACCCCAACAATGGCGCGTTGCTCTCGGCATGGGATAAGGTGAACAACAGAGAAATGGTGAAAACCGATGCCGAATTTGGCTTTGGCGAATATGTTCATGAAAAATATGGCAAGGAAGAAGCCGCCCGTTACAATGCCACTTATGTGAAAGATGGTCATCATGGCTGGGCCGACCCAGAGATGGTGCGCCCGGTTGACTCGCGACTGAAATATGCGCAAATCAAAGGCACGGTTACGCACATAAGCTACGACCAAACACCAACCATGGTCACTGCCACGGCTTTCTGCCGCACCTCTGATGGCGAGGACTATGTGCTGATGTACACTCTATATGACTCAACGCCTTATGTTGAGGTGACTTGGAGCACAAGCAACAAGAAAGCTTCGATGCAAGCCGAGGGCGGTTGGCTGGCGTTCCCGTTCAATGTTGAGAACGCCGAGTTTAAGGTTGGGCGTACTGGCGCAGTGGTGAACCCGGCAACTGATTTTGTGAAGAACACCAACCACGATTATTATTTCCTTAACACCGGTATGGCAGTGATTGACGGTCAACGGCGTGGCTACGGACTGAACACGCCACAGGCTCCCGGTGTGAGCCTCGACCGCATGGGCTTAACGCGCTTCTCGGGCGAGTTTGCGCCAAAGCAGCCTAATGTGTTTGTTAACCTCTATAACACGCAATGGGGCACCAATTTCACCGAGTTTATTGAGGGCAGCCTTTCGGCAAAGGTTTATCTTTGGGCAATTGACCGTTATGACAACGAGTCGTCGTTGATAACTCCTGTGGAAGAGACGCGCGTGCCATTGATGGGTGTGTTTGCCGAAACACAGCAAGGGGGCACATTGCCGGCTACGGCATCGGGAGTGGAACTCTCGCGCAAAGGCGTGTTGGTGACTGCTTATAGAAAAGCCGAGGGCAACAAAGATGCTTTGTTGCGCATTTGGGAACAGGCAGGTGAAGATGGTGATTGTGTGGTGACATTGCCACAAGGCGCTCGTTACACCACAGCACAATTGTGCAATCTGCGCGATGAGCCTTTGGGCAAACCGTTTGCAATCAAAAACGGAAAAATAAAACTGAAATGCAAGGCTTATCAACCTATTTCGCTGCTGCTGAAATAAGCGTTGGTTAATAGCCTTTGCTCAATAATTGGTTATGCTAAGCGTGGAAAGGGTGGTTTGCTTGCCCCCCTCTAATCCATGCTTGGCATAATTTGTTTTGTGATGTATGTTGAAATTCCTATTTGGCATCAAGGCAATTGCAGTTGCCAACCGGGTTTTAGTTGAAACTTGTGGTAAAACATAGGTAAAACATTTAGTTTGCGATTGCTGAAGCTTAATAACAGAATGTGTTTATAGGGATATTATTTTAAGTTGCTGATAATTAGCACTTTGTATTTCGTGTCTCGCCGAGTGATAATAAATAAAAAAGGGATGGTTTCCCATCCCTTTGTGACCCATACAGGATTCAAACCTGTAACCTTTTGATCCGTAGTCAAACACTCTATTCAGTTGAGCTAATGGGCCATTGTTTTCGTTTACGTTTGCAAAGGTACAACCTTTTTTTGAATTGGCAATAGTTTTGGGCGAAAATTTTTTGAAAAATTTTTGTAAGAAATGGCTCGGTGTGTTCTAAGTGGTTGATGTATAGGCTGATGATGCCGTGGTGTTGGCGTGAAAAAATATTGTGTTTTTTTGTTGTGTTATGGGCTTATTGCGTGTTGTGGGAGCTTGTTGTTTCATGCAATGGTGATGTTGGGGTGGCTTAATGCTGCGCTTATTGTTTGTGATGTTGAACAAAATGTATTATTTTTGTGCGCACATATTGGGACGATATTTACAACTAATCAAAAAAAACAACGATACATAATTATAGAAAATTTTTTATTATGAAGAACTCATTTTTTAGGAGAATGGTGTTTGTGTGTTTGCTGTTGATGCTCACAATGGGCATCTATGCACAAACTTCAACTGCTATTCCGGTTGATGAGAATGTGCGAATAGGCAAGCTTGAAAACGGCATGACTTATTACATTCGCCACAATGCTTACCCTCAGGGGCAGGCTGAATTTTATATTGCGCAAAAGGTTGGCTCAATACTTGAGGAGGACAATCAGCGCGGTCTGGCTCACTTCCTTGAACACATGTGTTTCAATGGCACAAAGCATTTCCCAGGCAACAACTTGGTGAAGTGGTGTGAGAGTGTGGGCGTGAAGTTTGGCTATAACCTTAATGCTTACACCAGCATTGAGCGCACCGTTTATAACATCTCGGGTGTGCCAACGGCTCGCGAGAGTGTGCAAGATTCGTGTTTGCTCATTTTGCACGACTGGGCTTGTGATTTGTTGCTCGAGGATTCGGAGATTGACTCTGAGCGCAGCGTGATTCACGAGGAATGGCGCAGCCAGATGTCGCCCACGCAGCGCATCATGGAGAAGTTGCTGCCCAAGATGTATCCCGGCAACAGGTATGGCTATCGTTTCCCTATCGGAGTGATGGAGGTGGTTGATAACTTCCCGTATGATGCCCTGCGCAACTATTATCGCAAGTGGTATCGCCCTGATTTGCAAGGCATAATGGTGGTGGGCGATATTGATGTTGACCGCATTGAAGCCAAGATTAAGGAATTATTCTCGCCCATTGAGATGCCGCAGGATGTGGCAGAGCGCACCATCTTCGGCGTTGACGACAACGAACAGCCCATCTATGCCATCGGCACCGATAAGGAGCAGACACGTCAGCAGGCAATGATAATGTTTAAGCACGATGCCGTGAATCGTGCCGATAAAGACAACGTGAATTATCTCAAAGAAAGCTATATGTCAGAGTTGGCATCAATGATGATAAACAACCGCCTGTCAGAAATCAGTAGCAAGGCCGATGCTCCTTTTGCTCGTGCCGGCTGCTATGATGGCGATTTCTTTGTTGCCAACACCAAGGGCGCTTACATTGCCAGCGTCACTGCCAAAGACGATATGTGCAAGTCGTTTGAGGCGGTTTACCGCGAGGTGCTGAGGGCTTTGCGCCATGGCTTCACTGCCAACGAGTATGAGCGCATGCGCTTGGAGTATAAATCGCAGATTGAGAGGTCTTATCGCAATCGCAACCAGATTGAATCGAACACCCTTGTTGAGGAATATGTTGAACATTTTCTTGACAATGAACCGATTCCGAGCGTTGAACAATTTTATACAATCATGAACAAGATTGCCAGTGCGGTGACTGTTGATGATGTCAACGCCAAGCTGAAATCGCTTGTTAATCCTGAGCGCAATGTAGTGGTGTTGGCAATGATGCCTGAGAAACCTGATGTCAAAGTGCCAACCGAGGAGCAACTCGATGCCATTGTGAAAGCTGTTAACGCCGAGGATATTGCAGCTTATGTTGACAATGTTAAGAACGACCCTCTGATTGCCAAACTTCCTGTTAAAGGCAAGGTGAAGCAAGAAAGCTATAATGCCGATATCGATGCCAAGGAGTGGATTTTGAGCAACGGTGTGAAGGTGATAGTGAAAAAGACCGATTTCAAGGAAGATGAGGTGCTGATGAATGTTGTGGCAAAAAATGGCTTGGCGATGTTCCCCGAGAGTGATGCCATCAACCTCAAAGTGATTGATATGGCACTGCGCGACTATTCGCTTGGCACATACAACAGCCAAGACCTCAATAACTATTTGCTTGGCAAACAGGTGTCGCTGAGGTTCTCGCAGAGCGATTATACACGCTCGCTTAACGCCCGCACCACTCCTCGCGACTTGAAGACGTTGATGGAGTTGACCTACGCCTCGTTCACTGCGTTGAGCATCGATGCCGAGGAGTATGCCGCTATGGTATCGGCTAATAGTGCCATTTTGAGACAGCAAGAGGGCAATCCGCGCACGGTGTTCCAGAAACGTCGATTGGAAGCCTTGTACAGCCAGCCGCGCAATCAGATGCTCACTGCCGATGAGCTTGAACATGCCAATCGCGACCGCATCTTGGAGATGGCAAAGCGTCTTTATAGCAATGCCGCTGATTTTGTATTCACATTCGTAGGCAACTTCAACGAGGTTGAGCTGCGTCAACTGGTTGAGCAATACATTGCCACTTTACCTGCCAATAAAGATAATGTCACCACTTCGGTGCAACTGGCCGGGCTGGGCATCAACAGATGCAGCTATGTGAAAGAATATAACGCCAAGATGGAAGTGCCTCAGGTATATGCGTCAATCTCATATATTGGCGATGCTGAGTTTACAACGAAGAATATGACCATTGCCACAATCGCCGGTCAGGTGATGAGCACTCGCTTGATTGAGAAAGTGAGAGAGCAGGAGGGCGCCACATATTCTATCTCGGCATCGTGCTCTATGAGCCCGTTGCGTGACGATATGGTTGTTTTCCGCACCGTCTTCCCCATGAAGCCAGAGAAGAAAGAAGTGGTGTTTGACATCATCAAGCGTGAGTTTGCCGATATGGCAGCCAATGTGACTGATGCTGAGGTGCAGAAGGTGCGCGAGTTTTTGCTGAAGCAATACCTCGACCAGCTCAAGAAAAACGATGCTTGGATGAGTGCCATAAACGGCTACTGTCTTATGGGCATCAACACAATGAATGGATATGACGAGATTGTCAACTCAATCACTCACGCCGATGTTGAGCAGTTTGTGGCTAAACTGATTGAACAGAACAACTTCAACGTTGTGTTCCTCAATCCCGACGAGAAGAAATAATGCATGTTGCCTTTGAGCAGCTTGCACAAGGATAAACTCAACAAGTAAAAAACAGGCTTGGCGCGTAATTGGCGCTGAGCCTTGTTTTTTGTGCATAAGCGATTTGCCCGGCAAGGTGAAAGAGAAATGGTTAACCTCGCTGGGCAATGTTATTTTGAATCTGCTTGGTAGGGGGTTACTCTGGGTCGTAGAACCGCTGTTGATAGAGCCTTGCGAGGAAATCCCAATTGCTGTTTAACAAGTCGCCCTGAGGGTCGTAGGGCAGACGCACGTCGGGCACCAGTCCTTGGCTAAAGACGTGCTTAACAAGGTCGATGGGGCATAAGCCGCGTTGCGTGATGAGCAGATGTCCGTTGGCTTGCGCCTTAGTGGCGTCGTAGCATGGGTTTTGCGGGTGTTTTATGTATTGAGCCACGTCGTGGGCAATGAGAATCCCTTTTTGGGGAGTCCCGAAGATGACGAAGTTGTCATAATGGCGCAGATGGGGTAGATGTCCTTGTGGCTCTGCTCCCCAACCCATATCGTCGCTGAGGAAGCTTTCAAGGGCATCGTAGCTTGCAAAGAATGAAATCGGTTCGCCGCCGGTGGCACGGGTGAGCTGAGCAAAGAATTTATGCGGTTTGCCGCCGGTGTTGGGCTGTTCGTTGCTTTCGGGCAGCTCGCCGTCAACAATCATTTTTAGCCATTGTCCCACGGTGAGTGCCAGTGGTCCGGTGGTGTTTGACAGCATCACGCGGTCGTTGAGGTCGCTGAGGTGAGGCGATGCCTTTTTGGGGTCGGGGTATTGGGCAATGATTTGCCGAGCCTCGGTGTGAGCCTCGTTGATGGCTTCTTTGGCGGCATGGCGCATCAGATAGCTGTGCCAAAACAGCCACGACGACAGTTTGAGGATTGTATCAACCTGACCGATGTTGTCAAGCTCCACATCCATTGCCATGGTGTATTCGGTTGGGGTGGGCGCGTTGAGGTATTCGGCATCGAGGATGCTGAAGAATTGCTGCGCCAACTGCTCAATGTGCGTGTTGAACGGCGACAGCTGCGCGTGTTGCTGCGACTGACATTCAATCACATACCAGATGATGAATTGCAGGTCTTCTTTGTTAAGCTCGCTCTCGCAATACTCCTGGGGCAAGGTGTAAAACGGCAGGGGAGTGCCGTAGAGATGCTTGTGAATGGTGATGAACGAACGCCATATACCGCAATCGGCAACTATGTCTTGGAAATAGCCAATGGCAGCGAGAGCCACGTCGCGTTTCAGCGTCGCGCTCATGTGAAGGGCTTCGGCAGCGTCGCCGCCAAGCGCCGAATCAAGTTTCACAGCCAGTTGCAGATAATATTTGTCGCTGTCAGCCACGTTGGGATAATTGGGCTGCATGCGCATATAGTCGTTTACGGTGATGTTCATTTGTTGGGTGTGGTTTGTGGGTTTTTGAAAATGTTGTTTATAGTGGCAATGAGTTGCTCAATTGAGCTTGCCGATTGTGAATTGACTTGATAACAGCCTGCTGTTGTGGCTTTCACCGTCACATCGCTGCCGGCTTTGATGGCATAGCCGTTGCGCATCAGGGCATTGCTGATGCAGCGAGCCAGTGCCGGGTGGTTACTCTCCACACTCACCGCTTGCGTGGTGGGAAGCACGGTTTCAAAGTCGCTTGTGATGGCGTTGAAGCGCAGAGCTTGCGAGTTGAACAGCTTTTGCAATTGTCCGTCAATGATAAGGTCTTCAGTGAAGCCGCACGTCATGTTGCCGTGTGAATCTATTACCCACAGGCGGTCAGCAAGCAGCAGCGATTGGGCTATGTCGTGGCTCGAGAGCAGCACTGCCTTATTGTGGTTGTGGGCAAGGCTGTGCAGCAGACGCATGGTTTCAAAGCGACTTGCCACGTCGAGGAACGCGGTGGGTTCGTCGAGTATAATCACCGGAGTGTCTTGGGCAAGAGATTTGGCAATCATTGCCTTTTGGCGTTCGCCGTCGGAGAGCTGAGCAACGTAGTGCTGCGCCTTATGGGCAATGCCGGCATCCGCCATAGCTTGTGCCACCACTTCCTTGTCGCGTTTGCTCAGACGGCCCAGTATGCCGGTGTGAGGCTGTCGGCCCAGCGACACCAGTTCGTTCACGGTGAGTGCACCTGCCATCACGCGGTCGGTGGTCACTATGCTTATCAGGCGTGAACGTTCAAGCTGCGTGAGTTTGAAAAGGTCAATCCCGCACAGGTTCACCGAGCCTTGCAGCGGAGGCTGCGTGCAGGTGATGGTGCGCAGCAAAGTTGACTTGCCGGCACCGTTGGCGCCAAGCAACGCCGCCAGTTCGCCGCGGTTGATTTGCAGGTTCAGATGGCTCAGCACTGCGGTGCTGTTGCCCTTATGCTTGTAGCCTACGGTGAGGTCTTGTGTTGACAAATAGCTTTGTTCCATGACTTCAGTTGAAGTATTGTATTTTGCGACGGTTCACAATGATGTAGATGATAATGGGCACGCCAATGATTGGGGTGATGGCGTTGATAGGAATCACGCCCAGTTGACGTGGCAACACGCTCAACAGCGTGCACAGCAGCGCAACCACCGCTCCGGCAAGAATGGTGGCAGGGATGAGCTTGTTGTGGTTTCCGGTGTTGAGCAGCAGACGTGCTATGTGGGGCACCACCAGTCCGATGAATCCAATGGGACCGCAAAAGGCGGTAACCTCGGCGGTGAGCATGCCGGTGATTATCAGCAACGAGTTGCGCACGCGGCGTGTGTTCACTCCCAGGTTCTCGGCGTAACGTGTGCCCAGCAGCAACGCGTTGAGCGGCTTCACCAGCAACATGGTGGCTGCAAGGGTTATCAGTATGCTGTAAGCAAACAATGGCAGTTGCGAGCTCGATACTCCCGAGAAATTGCCCAATCCCCATATCACATAGCTATGTACGCCTTCCTCGGTGGCAAAGAAGTTGAGCAAGCTCACTGCGCTCGATGCCAAATAGCTCACCAGAATGCCAATGATGAGCAGCATGGTGGCACTGTGCACCAAAGTGGAAAACACTAACAGCACCAGCAGCACCACTGCCGCGCCTGCCAAGGCACCTATGAGCACCGCCATGTAATATCCCACCGAATCGCTGAGCATGGCTCCTAATGTGCTGCCTGTGGCAAGCATCACCACAGCCACGCCAAATCCGGCTCCGGTTGACACGCCCAATATTGATGGCCCGGCAAGAGGATTGTTGAACGCCGTTTGCAGCAGAAGCCCCGACACCGATAGCGCGGCTCCGCTCAGTGCGGCGGTCACTATCATGGGCAATCGCGTGTGCAGCACTATGGCTTGCCAAGCGGCGTTTTCATGCCCCTGCCCGGTGATGATGCTCCACACGGCGCCGGCATCGATTGATACCGACCCTATGAGCAGATTGGCAACGGCAAGTGCCAAAAGCAGCACGCCAAGCAGCGTCATGGCAAGGGGGAATGATATGCGTCTTTGCGATGTGTTCATCATTCTGTGAGTGTTGCGTTGTTAGGGGGGCAATTAGTCGCCCAAAGGTTTGTAATAGCGAGTTTGGGCTTCACCGGCATTGCCGCTGTTGAAGATGGTGGCAAACTCTTTCAGGAGCCTGTCGGGGTGAAACGGAAACTCCTCATAAAGCATTGTTTGCTGCGGGTCGCACACCCACACATTCTTGTTGGTGAAAGCTTTGAAACGTGCGTTAAGCTCGTAGGCTTGCTTCAGTTGGGCGTAGGTTTTTATCGTAGAGCTGTTGATGAGCCACACATCGGCATCGCTGGCGCAGTCAAGCACCTGAGCGAAGTCGAGCTGAAGCGAGCCGCTCTCGCCAACGTTAGCCCAGGGATAGTTGGCACCGGCATCGGTGAGGATGCGAGCCATGTAGCTGTTGCCGCCGGGCACAAACCACACTCCGCTCATCAGCATCTCGGTGATTACTTTGGGATGATTGCCGGCGTTGGCAACCTGTGTGGCAATCGAGTCATAGTCATGCACGGTTTGCTCATAGATGTGTTGGGCATCATCCTCGGCGTCAAATAGTATCCCAAACAGCTTTATCCACTCGGCGCGGCCCAATGGGGAACTCTCCATATAGTCGGCACACTCCAAGATGGGCACGCCAAGCGTGGTAAGCACACCGTAGCCGCCGTTTTGAAAGGGCGACAGTATCACCACATCGGGCCTCATCTCCACCACCTTTTCAATGGTGGGAGCCATCGACGAACCCGCGTCGGTCACGGTGCCTGCTTTGAGCCCGCTCACAATCTCGGGAATCTTGTAATATTGTGCGTCGCACACACCGGCAATGCATGGTATCTTGCCAAGCTCCTTTATGGCTTGAGCATGAACCGATGAATAGACCAGAGCGCGCTGCAATGGGGTGCGCAGCAATGTGCCTTTAGGCAAATCGCTTGGCAAAGAGTCGGTAAGAGGCACGGCGATGTAGGTTTGCAGCGTCTTGCCCTTGTGCCAAGGGTCGGCAATGTCGATGCGCGTGAATCGCTCGTTGCGAGTGATTTGCAGCAGTTGGCTGTGTTCCATCGCCTGATTTTGCACGGCTGAGGCTTGTTGCTTGCCCGAGTTTGCGCATGCACACAGCATCAAGGCGCAAAGCCCTGCTGCCAATAAAGAAACATATTTAGTCATACAAATAAATCACGTATTTTGGTTGATAAAAACAATTCTCTCCGTGGGGGCAAACAAGCGTCATCGGCACGCTTGCAGCCCTAATTGTGCAAAGCTGCCCGGCAGCCTTGCCATTACACTGCAAATATACTCACTTTTTTTAAGAAAACGCACCTTGCGAGCCAGCTATTCACTGCCTTGTGCCCCACAAATCTGCCTGCACACTCGCGCCAAACGCTGATAAACAGCCTCGTCGCCCCATTTTCAGCATGTAAAAACGCATTTCAGGGTAAAAAAATTGGCTAATTTAAGTTTTTATAAAGAACGTGTGCTTAAATCTTTCTCACTCGTTACATAATTTCGCTCCCAGAAAGCAGCATCAACCTGGCAAAACGCCTAAAAACATAAAAAAACGCTGTGTTTTGAAATAAAAAATAGTAAATTTGCAGTTAATACATAGGGTAACGCCTTAAGAAACATATTCGTTTATTCAATATATATGGCAAAAAAGAAAAAAGAAAAAACTGCAGAACTCTCCATTGAAGAAAAAATTTGGGCTGCTGCAATTAAACTACGAGGAAACCTTGACGCAAGTGAATACCGTAATGTGGTGTTAGGCCTTGTTTTTCTTAAATATATTTCTGATCGATTTGACCGTCGATATGCAGAACTTGTGGAGGAAGGCGCCGGCTTTGAAGAAGACCGCGACGAATATACAGCAGAAAATGTTTTCTGGGTTCCAAAAGAAGCTCGTTGGAATGTTATTGCTGAAGCTGCTCACCAGCCTCAAATAGGTGTTGTCATTGACAATGCGATGACTTGTATTGAGGACGACAATATTCGCTTGAAAAATGTTTTGCCAAAGAATTATGCTCGTCCCGAACTTGATAAAATTAAGTTGGGAGATGTTGTTGAAATATTTGACAATGTCAATATGTATGCCTCAGGCGAAGATTTTGATGTACTTGGGCGGATCTATGAGTATTGCCTTAATCAATTTGCTGCTGAAGCCAAGCAGAAGGGTGGCGAGTTCTATACTCCATCATGTATTGTTCGCACGCTCGTTGAGATTCTTGAGCCATACGAGGGGCGTGTTTATGACCCTGCCTGTGGATCGGGCGGTATGTTTGTTCAATCTGCGAAATTTATCAAGAGCCACCGTGGCGACCTCCGAAAAATACATATCTTCGGACAGGAATATAACGCCAACACCTGGAAAATGGCTCAAATGAACTTGGCAATCCGAGGAATTGAAGCCGACCTCGGTCCTTCTTGGGGCGATTCATTCTCCGACGATAAACACGCCGCAGAAAAGTTTGATTTCGTCATGGCAAATCCGCCATTTAATATGGCAGATTGGGGCGCTAATAAGCTTGCAGATGATGCTCGTTGGAAATATGGATTGCCACCGAACAGCAACGCTAACTTCGCTTGGATACAGCACATGATTCACCACCTTTCACCACGAGGAAAAGTGGGATTGGTTCTTGCCAATGGTTCACTTTCTTCTCAGACAGGAGGTGAGGGAGATATTCGTAAAAATCTTCTTGAAGCCGATCTTGTTGAAGGCATCGTTGCATTGCCTTCACAATTATTCTTCAGCGTACAGATTCCTGTGTGTTTATGGTTTTTCAACCGTCAAAAGACGCAACCGGGAAAAGTCTTATTTATTGATGCACGAAAAATGGGCGAAATGGTAAGTCGCACACAAAGAGAGCTTACCGAACAAGATATTACAAAAATCGCCACAACATTCAAAACATATCAAAACGGACAGCTTGAAGATGTAAAAGGCTTCTGTGCTGTTACTGATTTGAAGCAAATAGCAAAGCAAGACTACATACTCACACCAGGAAGATATGTTGGAATTGCAGAAGCCGAAGATGACGGAGAGCCTTTTCAGGAAAAAATGGAACGCCTCACTTCAGAACTTGCTGAAATGTTTGAAAAATCACACCAACTTGAAGACGAGATACGCAAGCAATTAGGTTCGATTGGTTTCAAAATTTGATTTTTCCCGTTAGTTTCTTCGGCATTCACTTTTTAATCCCGAAGATATATGAAAGAAAAATTTATTCAAGAAATCACCAGCACTATGGCAGAGTTTTTAGATATTGAACAGTTAGCAACCCTGAATGGTGTTTTATTACAAGTAGCGAGTAACTACACTATCACAAGTGACGAGGAATCACAACACGACTCTTCGGCATCAAATTTGCGACTGCTTGAAATGTTCCTTTCTGCCAAACAAGTAGAGGGCTGTTCAATTAAGACTGCTAAATATTACGAAGTAACAATCAAACAGCTTTTCAAAAAGATGCCAAAGAAGGTAGTAAATTATACTACCGATGACATTCGTGCGTATCTTGCTGTATATCAGCGCAAGCACAAATCGAGCAAGGTGACTATCGACAATATACGCCGTATATTCTCGTCGTTCTTTTCTTGGCTTGAAGAAGAAGACTACATTATCAAAAGTCCTGTTCGCCGTATCCACAAAGTGAAAACAGGTGCTCAGGTGAAAGAAGTGCTTACCGATGAAAATCTTGAAACACTTCGTGATAGTTGCACCAGAATTCGTGATTTGGCAATAATTGATATGCTTTCTTCTACTGGAATGCGTGTAGGTGAGCTTGTGAAACTTAACCGTGAAGACGTAAACTTCAGTGAGCGGGAGTGTATTGTGTTTGGTAAGGGCAACAAAGAACGAATGGTGTATTTTAATGCTCGCACCAAAATACACCTACAACAATATCTTGCATCTCGCAAAGACCGAAATAAGGCTCTCTTTGTTTCGTTGTCTAAACCGCATTCTCGCCTTGGAATTTCAGGCGTTGAATGTAGGTTACGCAAAATAGGTCGTAATTGCAAGATTGCTCGCGTTCACCCTCATAAGTTCCGTCGCACTCTTGCCACTATGGCTATTGACAAAGGTATGCCGGTGGAACAGGTTCAGAAACTATTGGGACACGTTAAGATTGATACGACTATGCACTATGCAATGGTCAATCAAACTAACGTAAAATTATCGCACCGTAAATTTTTAGGATAAATGATAGCAGCAACTACATATAAAAAGCGAACATTTACCAATCGAAAAAGACGGATAAATGATAATTTAGAACAACAGGCACAAGCGTTATTCAAATCTTGGTTCGTCGATTTCGAGCCATTCAAAGACGGCGAGTTTGTCGATTCAGAGCTTGGCTTGATTCCAAAAGGCTGGAGTGTTGTCAGTATAGGAGAACTTAATCATAGGTTGGAAAGTGGCAGAAGACCTAAAGGCGGTGCGTCTTTACAAGGTATTCCAAGTATAGGCGCAGAAAATATTAAGGGATTGGGCTATTATGATTACTCCAAAACGAAATATATTCCTATAGATTTCGCAAATTCTATGTCAAAAGGGAAAGTAAATGGCTACGAACTTCTCATTTATAAAGATGGAGGTAAGCCAGGATATTTTATTCCAAATTTTTCTATTTTTGGAGACGGATTCCCATTTGAAGAAATGTTCATTAATGAGCATGTATTCTTATTGGATTTTTTCAAGCCAGAATTTAATGTCTTTGCTTATTTTTACATGCAAACTCTTTATATAATGAGCCAATTAAACTCAATAGGAGGTAAAGCCGCTATACCAGGCATTAATTCTGCAAATGTAGAATCACTTCCAATTTTTGATTTGTGCCACAACGAGTGGATTTTCAAATTTGGAGAATTGATTTTTCCTTTAATAAAGGTAATATTGAGTAATTGTAGATCAAATATGAAACTCGCACATCTCCGAGACTCTCTGCTACCACGTTTAATGTCAGGGGAACTTAAAATTAATGAAATTAAACAGTAAATAATCATGGCTAAATCTATCGGCATATTAGATAAGGATTACGTTTTATGGGTCAAGGAACTTGTAAAGCGTTATCGTAGCAGCCAAATCAAGGCGGCTATAAAAGTGAATAGAGAATTACTTCGCTATTATTGGGAACTCGGTAAAGATATAGAAGAAAAGCAGGCGGATAACAAATATGGCAGTAAGTTCTACGCTACACTAAGTCGTGACTTGCGTCATGAGATGCCTGATGTGGAAGGACTTTCTGAGACATCTATCCGCTATGCAAAACGTTTTTATACTCTTTATAATCAGCATGTTGCAAATCTTCCACAAATTGTGGAAGAATCAGAAAAGGCAAATCTTCCACAAATTGTGGAAAGATTGTATTCTGATTTGTTCTCCATTCCTTGGGGGCATCATCGCTATATCATTGACAAATGCTCAAATGATTCAGACAAAGCGTTATTCTATGTGCGCCAGACATTGGAGAACGGCTGGAGCAGAAATATATTGCTCAACGTGCTGGGTACAAATCTGTATGAACGTAGCGGAAAGGCTCTGACAAACTTCAAGAGTACTCTCCCTGATGTGGATAGCGATTTGGCGCAGGAACTAACACGAGACCCCTACGATTTCTCATTCACGGGATTACGAGGAAAATACAACGAACGACTATTAAAAGACACATTGCTCACCAATATCACAAACTTTCTGTTGGAACTTGGCACAGGTTTCGCCTATGTAGGCAAAGAGTATCGCTTGCAAATAGCAGAAAAAGAGAAGTTTATAGACTTGCTTTTCTACAATCTCAAACTGTCTTGCTATGTGGTAGTAGAGGTAAAAATTGGAGAATTTGACTTTGCTGATGCAGGTCAATTAGGCGGTTATGTTGTTGCTTGTAATCATCTTCTTCTCAAGGAGGGGCGCGATAATCCGACAATAGGATTACTTATTTGCAAACAGAAAAATAACACTTTGGCTCAATATGCTTTGGAATCAAGCAGTCAGCCTCTCGGAATATCTGAATATGAGCTTGAAAAACTCTATCCTGAAAAAATTGAAGGCACAATGCCGTCAATCAAAGAGATTGAAGCTAAATTAGATGGTCAAACAAACTGTTAAATTCTCATTTATGGAACAAAGAAAAGAAACTCCATGGGGAATGAT
>JBJECY010000125.1:0-26940 GCA_051871515.1 Muribaculaceae bacterium
TACCGGCAACCTTCTTCATTGACTTGATTTGAGCATTACCACCCACACGCGACACCGAGATGCCCACGTTGATGGCAGGACGCACGCCCTGGTTGAAGAGGCCCGATTCAAGGAAGATTTGGCCGTCGGTGATTGAAATCACGTTAGTAGGGATATACGCCGAAACGTCGCCGGCTTGAGTCTCAATGATTGGCAATGCCGTGAGCGAACCGCCGCCTTTCACCAAGGGGCGCAACACTTCAGGCAGGTCGTTCATCGACTCAGCCACCTGCTGATTGTCGATAATCTTGGCTGCACGCTCAAGAAGGCGAGAGTGCAGATAGAAGATATCGCCAGGATAAGCCTCGCGGCCCGAAGGACGCTTCAGGATAAGCGATATTTCGCGATAAGCCACAGCCTGCTTCGAGAGGTCATCATAAACGATGAGCGCATCGCGGCCGGTGTCGCGGAAATACTCGCCAATGGCAACTCCGGCAAACGGAGCGTAATAACGCATGGCGGCACTATCGGCTGCTGTGGCAGCCACCACCACGGTGTAAGGCAACGCGCCGTGCACACTGAGCTGGTTGACAATCGAAGCCACCGTTGATGCCTTTTGACCGATGGCCACATATACGCAATACACAGGCTTTCCGGCCTCGTAATTGGCTTTTTGATTGATAATGGTGTCAATGGCAATGGCAGTTTTACCAATCTGGCGGTCGCCAATGATAAGCTCACGTTGTCCGCGGCCAATTGGCACCATCGAGTCGATGGCCTTGATGCCGGTTTGCAACGGCTGCTTCACCGGTTGGCGGAAGATAACGCCCGGCGCCTTGCGCTCAAGCGGCAGGCGCAGCAGATTGCCATCGATGGGGCCTTTGCCGTCAACAGGATTGCCAAGCACATTTATCACACGGCCCAACAAGCCCTCTCCCACCGGGATTGAGGCAATCTCGCCGGTGCGGCGCACCTTCATGTTCTCGTTGATTGAGTTGACATTGTCAAGAAGGATTACGCCCACATTGCTCTCCTCAAGGTTCATTGCCACACCCGTCACACCGTTCTCAAATTCCACAAGCTCGTTGGCCTGCACGTTTTCAAGACCATAGACGTGTGCCACACCGTCGCCCACTTCGAGCACCGTGCCCACTTCCTCAAACGACACCTTGCTTTTGACGTCGTTTAATTCTTGTTTTAATATATCGGATATTTCACTTGGGTTTATCATCTCACTATTTTAACTTAGGAGTTTCAAACGCAATTTTTTCAATTCATTTTTAACCGAAGCATCGAGAACAACCGAGTCAACCTTCACCACAAACCCGCCAATAAGACTCTCGTCGATGCGAGTTGAGGTTTCGAGACTGCGGCCATCAAGATATTTCTCGACAGTTGCAGTTATTTGCTTAATTTTGTCGTTGGCCAACGGGCAAGCCGTCACTATCTCAACCTGCGAGATGCGTTGCTCGCTGCGGTAAATCTTCACATAGGCAAGAGCCATGGCGTGAAGCATAGTGATGCGGCTGTGCTTGTTTGCCAGAATAATGAACTTGTCGAGAGAACCGTCCTTTTGGGCTCCGGCTGCTTTGAGAAGCACCTTTTCCTTGTCCTCAATGTCGATAAAGGGGTTGTTGATGGTGGCTTTAAGGCCATCGACCGAGGCAAAGCTTGCGGCAAGCCTCTTCATCTGGCCATACACCTCGCCAGCCTCGCCCACTTCACTTGCGTGCTTGTAGAGCGCCTTTGCATATCGGTTAGGAATAAGTCCATCGTTCATAGTCGTAACTTTTTAGTTGTTGTTCTCCACTTCATTCAACAGTTGGTTCACCAACGAGGTTTGTGCATTGTCGTCAGAGAGATTCTTGCGAATCACCTTCTCGGCAATGTCGAGAGCAAACGCGCTCACCTCTTGGCGCAGCTGCAACTCCGATGCCTTGCGCTGTTGCTCAATGGCAAGGTTTGCAGCATCCATCACCTTCTTGGCTTCCACCGAAGCGGCAGCCTTAGCCTCCTCAATGATTTGGGTCTTCATCTTGTCGGCTTCACGAAGCATCTCAGCTTGGCGCTTTTGAGCATCGGCAATGTATTTTGCAGCCTCTGCCTTGGCGTTATCGAGCTGTTCCTTTGCGTTTTGGGCATATACCACGCCCTTGTCAATCAGCTCGGCACGCTCTTCAAGCATACCCACGATTGCAGGCCACGCGAACTTGCCCAGGATTAACACCAACAGGACAAAGGTCACGAACATCCAAAACACAAGGCCTAATTCAGGCGTGAAAAGTTCCATCAGATAACTGTTTTATGTTTATTATAAGAAGTATGCAAGAATACAAACGATAACTGCGAAGAGGGCAACACCTTCAACAAGGGCTGCTATCACAATCATGTTGCTTCGGATGTCACCTGCCGATTCGGGTTGACGAGCAATGGCTTCCATGGCCGATGAACCAATCTTACCGATACCAATACCTGCACCGATTACAGCAATACTTGCACCAATACATGCACCTATCTTTGCAAGGGCTGCGCCGGCAGCTGCTTGCGCTAAAATCATTCCTAACATAGTTATTCGTTTTTTAGTTTATTTGATTATTGTTTTGTTTATTCTCGTTTTTGTGGTGCCTGTTTCACCTTGCCTGAGCCTGCCGCGGCGCCTTATTGGCACTCAACCGGGAGATGGCTTCTTAAAGTGGATAAAGGCACGCCTATATTATGTTATTGTTATGTTAACTTTTTTATTCCTCAGCATGCTGAGCCTCGTGAGGGTCGCACACAGCCATTGAGATGAACAATGTGCTGAGCATGGTGAACACATAAGCTTGAATGAAGCTCACCAGCGTGTCGAGCAACAGCATAAAGAGCGAGAAGAGAACCGAAAAAGCGGTAATACCACCGGTAACCACCGGTCCAAAGCTTGCAAATATAAAAATCAGCAGCGTGAGCACAATCACAATCATGTGGCCGCCCATCATGTTGGCAAACAGACGGACACACAATGCAGCCGGCTTGGTGAACATGCCAAACACCTCAATGGCCTGCATGATTGGCAGCGGGCACTTCAGCCAGATGGGCACATCGGGCCAGAAGATGTCCTTCCAATAATGCTTGTTGCCGCGCACATTGGTGATTACAAAGGTGCACAGCGCCATCACCAGCGTGATAGCCACGTTGCCCGTGAGGTTGGCACCGCCGGGGAATATCACCACAAGCCCAAGCAAGTTCATCACAAAGATGAAGAAGAATGCCGTAAGCAGATAAGGTGCATATTTCACCGACTTGCTTCCCATGGTGGGCCTGATGACGCCCATATAGATGAACTCCACCAGAAACTCAATGCTGGCAGTGAGCTTGCGCGGTGCACGCATACCGTGTTTCTTATACCACGAGCGCACGCTAAACACCAGAAGCATCACCACAAGCGCCGAGATAAACAGCGCAGCCACGTCTTTGGTGATTGAGAAGTCGAGCGGACGGTACTCGTTGCCTTGAGCGTCTTTGCCAACCACCTTGTTGGCATATTCGCCCTCGTGGGCAATGTAGAAGCCCTCGCAGGTGCCACCCGAGGTGACGCGCGCCGAGCTAAACACATGCCACTCGCCCTCGTTGTCACGCACAATCACAGGCAATGGGATGCGATGACTATGAGAGAAAGGCACTTCCCACCCGTAAGCATCGCCCAAGTGATGGAAGATGATTTCCTTAGGGTTGAAGCCTTCACCCTCTTCGGCAGCCACGGCAGCGCGAGCCGGCACTGATGCCGCCAACGCCATCACAGCCACCAATAATGTGAACATTACTTTCTTCATAATCATTCTCATTAATATATGCAAACCGACACCACATTATTATTAACATCGGCCACACCTCCACGAATTTGGCGCTTCGTGCGGGTGCCATCGAGGTTTTCATAAGTAACAATTCCAGCTGTGAGCGATGCTATCAGGGCTGCGTGGTTGTTGAGCACCTCAAAGAGGCCCATCTCACCCGGCAAAGACACCAAAGTGACTTCTCCCTCATATTCAATCTGCTCGGCTGATATTATTTTCAGTGTCATCGTTCGTGTTAATTAAAAAAGTTGTAAACCAAATGCAATCATTCTCAGCCAACCTCGGCAAGCAACTTCTTGCCTTTCTCAATGGCCTCGTCGATAGTGCCGACGTTGAGGAATGCCTGCTCAGGATACTCGTCCATCTCGCCGCTGAGAATCATCTTGAAGCCGCGGATGGTTTCGCTAAGCGGCACCATCACACCGGGCAGACCGGTGAACTGCTCTGCCACGAAGAATGGCTGCGAGAGGAAGCGCTGAGCGCGGCGTGCACGTTGCACAACCAGCTTGTCCTCGTCGCTGAGCTCATCAACACCCAGAATGGCAATGATGTCTTGCAACTCGTTGTACTTTTGCAGCAGCTGCTTAACAGCTTGAGCCACTTGATAGTGTTCCTCGCCAATGATGTTAGGGTCAAGGATACGCGAAGTGGAGTCGAGCGGGTCAACAGCCGGATAGATACCAAGCTCGGCAATCTTACGGCTAAGCACTGTGGTAGCATCCAAGAAGCTGAAAGTGGTGGCAGGAGCCGGGTCGGTCAAGTCGTCGGCAGGCACATAGATGGCTTGCACCGATGTGATACTACCCTGCTTGGTTGAGGTGATGCGCTCTTGCAGAGCACCCATCTCAGATGCCAACGTGGGTTGATAGCCCACCGCCGATGGCATACGGCCCAAAAGTGCCGACACCTCACTACCGGCCTGAGTGAAACGGAAGATGTTGTCGATGAAGAGCAAGATATCTTTACCGCCACCGTCTTGGTCGCGGAACTGCTCGGCAACGGTGAGGCCTGAGAGCGCCACGCGAAGGCGGGCACCCGGCGGCTCGTTCATCTGGCCAAACACCAGCGCAGCCTGTGACTGTGCCACCTGCTCCATGTCAACATCGTCAATATTCCATTCGCCCTTTTCAAGGCCTTCTTCAAATTTCTTTCCGTATTTAATTACACCGCTCTCAATCATCTCGCGCAACAAGTCGTTGCCCTCGCGAGTGCGTTCGCCAACGCCCGTAAACACCGAGAAGCCGTTGTGTCCGTGAGCAATGTTGTGTATCAACTCCATGATAAGAACGGTTTTTCCAACACCAGCGCCGCCAAACAAACCAATCTTGCCACCCTTGCTGTAAGGCTCAAGCAGGTCAATCACCTTGATACCTGTAAACAAGATTTCCGACGAGATGGTCAAGTCAGAGAATGTAGGAGCTGGTTGATGAATCGCGCGACGTTTCTCGTCGGCGATTGGCGACAAGTGGTCGATGGGCTGACCCACCACATTTAGCAGGCGGCCTTTCACCTGGTTGCCTGTGGGCACCGAGATGGGTGCTCCCACATTCACCACCTTCATACCACGCTGCAAGCCATCGGTACTCTCCATGGCCACCGCACGCACGGTATCTTCACCTATGTGCTGTTCAACTTCAAGAATCAACTCAGAACCATCGGCCTTGGGCACTTTCAAAGCCGTATAGATAGCCGGAACCTCGTTGCCTTCGCCTTCAAATGCCACGTCGACAACCGGACCGATTACCTGAGTGATTTTTCCAATTTTCTCGCTCATAATCTATGATTATAATCCTATTTTTTCAACAAATGTATGTTTAATTCTCTAAAGAATAATAAACTTGCCAAATGAATGTTCTCCCCTTTTGGCTGCCACAAAATGCAAGCCCTTTTTAGTGACGGGGAGAGCAACGGTCACATCATCAGAAGTGCAGGCCGAGTGTCACGCACAGAGCCATCAGCACCAGATTGACCAAGCCAATAGGCATGAGGTACTTCCATTCCAGAGCAAGCATTTGGTCGATGCGCACACGTGGATAAGTCCAGCGAATCCAAATCATGAGGAACGACACAAAGAATGCCTTGCCAATGAACCAAACCACCGATGGGATGTAGTCCATCACGGCATTGAAGCCTTCCCAGCCAGGAATGTGCAACGGCATCCATCCGCCCAAGAACATGAGCGATGCAATACCCGACACAATGAACAGGTTGAGGTACTCGGCAAGATAGAAGAAGCCGAAGTGGATACCTGAATACTCGGTGTGATAGCCGGCGGTGAGCTCATGCTCAGCCTCAGGCATATCAAACGGGCCACGGTTGGTCTCGGCATTAGCCGCAATTATATAGATGATGAAAGCAATCACTGCAGGCAAATGGCCACGGAAGATGAGCCAGCCATCGGTTTGTGCTTCAACAATGCCGGTCACCGAGAGGGTGCCGCTGAGCACAACCATTGTCATGATTGAGATGCCCACTGAGAGCTCGTAGCTAATCATTTGGGCACCGCTACGCATTGCGCCAATGAGCGAATATTTGTTGTTGCTCGACCATCCTGCAAGCAGAATACCGATAACACCAATCGACGATGCTGCAATCATGAAGAACACGCCAATGTTGAAGTCAATCACCTGAAGGCCGTTACCCCAAGGCAGGTTGGCAAACACAAGCATTGATGCAATGATTACCAGATAAGGAGCCAAGGCAAACAAGAATTTATCGGTGTTCTTGAGTGCAATAAGCTCTTTGATGAGAATCTTAAACATATCGGCAAACACCTGAATCAAGCCCCATGGGCCTACGCGCATCGGGCCGAGGCGGCATTGAATCCATCCACACAGTTTACGCTCATAGAAGATGTAGAACAAAGCCAGCACCGAGTAAAGCAGCAATAATACCACCATCACCAGCACGCCTTCCACACACACTGTGAGCCATCCCGGTAGGAAACTGTTCAACAGATTGTCAATCCAGTTTGTAACTATACCAAAGTCAAACATATCTCTTTTGTTATATTTTTCTTACTACGTTATTATATTATCGGTCAATATCAGGTATCACATAGTCGAGCGCAGCGCCTATGGTGATAAGGTCGGCAATCATGTGGCCTTGGCAGCACTTGTCCATCACGCCCACCAAGTTGAAGCATGGGCTTTGGAAGTGCATGCGGTAAGGCGACTTGCCGCCGTCGCTCTCAATGTACACGCCAAATATGCCACGGCTTGCCTCCACTTCTTGATACCAGCGGCCCACAGGCAGCTTTATCACCTTTGGCACCTTGGCACAGATTTCGCCTTCAGGAATGTTGTCAACAAGCTGTTCAAGTATCTTCAAGCTCTCCTCAATCTCGTCGAGGCGGTTGAGGTAGCGGTCGTAGCAGTCGCCATTGGTGCGCACAACCTCATTGAAGTTCAGCTCGCCGTAGATTGAATATGGGCGGCGTTTGCGCACGTCGCAGGCAAAGCCCGATGCGCGGCCCGAAGGACCGGTAATGGTGTAGTTGATGGCATCTTCGCGCGAGAGCTCGCCCACGCCAATCATGCGGTTGCGGGCAATCACGTTGCCGGTGTAGAGCTTATGATACTCCTTCAATGCGTTGCGCATCTTAGGGATGAACTTCTTCACGTCGGCTTGGAACTCAGGGTGAATGTCGGCAACCACACCGCCAATCACGTTGTAGTGCAGCGACATACGTGCGCCGCAAGTTCTCTCAAAGATGTCGAGCACGTCTTCACGCTCGCGGAATCCATAGAAGAATGCTGTTGTGGCACCCATATCCATGGTGAGACAGCCATAAGAGAGCAAGTGTGAGCTAATGCGCATCAGCTCGTCCATCATCACGCGAATCACCTGTGCGCGGCGTGGCACCTCAATGCCAAGAGCCTTTTCAATGCACATGCACAAGCAGTGACGGTTTTGATGTGCGCTCATGTAGTCCATTCGGTCGGGGAAGAAAAGCGTTTGCTGATAGGTCATTCCTTCGCAAAGCTTCTCAATACCGCGGTGTATGTAACCCGACATCACGTCAACCATCTTGATAATCTCACCGTTGAGCGAGGTGCGCAAGCGCATAACGCCGTGGGTTGATGGGTGTTGCGGACCAAAGTTCACCACATATTCGTTATCACCAAACACCTTGCCGTCAACGCGGGTCACGTTGCCGTTCTCGTCCTCAACCATGCTGAATGTGTTGTCCTCGTTCTCCTCGGGGTTGAGGCGTATGGGGTTCAGTTCGGGGTTAGCGTCATAGTCTTTGCGCAATGGGTGTCCCACCCAGTCGTTGCGCAAGAAGAAACGGCGCATATCGGGGTGATTGATGAATTTAATGCCAAAGAAGTCATATACTTCGCGTTCCTGGAAATTGGCAACGCCCCAAATGTCGCTGACGGTATGAATCATAGGATTCTCACGGTCGGCCACAGCCACCTTCACGGCAATCATTTGCCAGTTGGCAGTGGAAGTGAGATAATACACCACGCCAAGAGCATCTTTCCAGTCCATACCCACAACAGCCGTGAGCATGTCGAATTGCAAATCGGCATCTTCTTTCAACGCCTTAGCAAGAGCACGCCACTCTTTCTCCTCAACGGTCACCACCAGGCGGTCGCCCTCTTCAAAAGTGGCCGACGGACAAAGTGCGCTGATTTTTTCTTGTATATTTGCCATTATATATAAATATGTATATACTGTTATTGAAAAATATCTTTATTGAATCTTATGTGACTTAATGCAAATCAAGAGAAGTTTTTGTCAATGTCGCCAACGTCACATCTGCTTGGCATCCTCAGGATGGCTTGCAAAGAACTCCTTGATTTTCTCCTGACGATTGGCACCGCCAAAGAACTTCTGCACCTTGATTTTGCGCTGAAGCTGCATCAGTCCGTAGAACATAGCCTCGGGGCGTGGAGGGCAACCCGGCATATACACATCCACAGGAAGAATCTTGTCAACGCCCGGTAGCACGCAATAAGAATTCTTGAACGGACCGCCCGACACGGCGCAACCGCCGCAGGCAATCACATACTTTGGCTCGGCAAGCTGCTCATAGAGGCGTCGCACAACGGGTGCCATGCGATGCACTATGGTGCCCTGCACCATTATATAGTCGGCTTGGCGAGGTGAGTTACGAGCCACCTCAAAGCCAAATCGCGCCATATCATAGCGCGCTGCGCCCAATGCCATAAACTCAATGGCGCAGCAGCTTGTTCCGAAACACAATGGCCACAACGAATTGGCGCAGCCCCAGTTAATTAGCTCATCCAACTTGCCAACCACCACATTAGTGCCGGCAGCCTTAAGTTCTGCTACGAGGCTTTCAATATATTCATTATCCTTGAAATCCTCATACTTCATGCTTTTAATGTTTACTCCCATTTCAGTGCTCCTTTCCGCCATGCATAGGCAAGTCCTAATACCAATATTACCAAGAATACCCCGACGCTGAGAAGGCCAGTAGAGCCTATCTTGCTACATACTGTGGCCCACGGAAATAAAAACACCGTTTCAACGTCGAACATCAAGAACAGGATAGCAAACAAATAATAGCCTGCCTTGAATTGAATCATTGACTCACCACGTGTTGGGATACCGCACTCGTATGGGTCCGATTTCATCGAAGTGAACGAGCGGGGTCCGATAAGCTTTGCGATGAGCAGTGCAGCAAACACAAGCAACACGCCCGTGAGCACTGCCACAACCATCATCGTTGTGCTTGAAATTCCGAATACTGCTGATTCCATAAATTATTTATATCAATTATTAATTTTTATTTTTTCGCTTTGCGTAAGTCATTAAAAAAATTTTGATGAGCGCTATGCCCGGCTTGCGCCCCATCTGGGGGGCAACGCCTGTTTATCGCCCATCATCACCTCATTCCATCCCATTGCCTTGCGATTTCATGCTCCTGCCACTTGGCGCAAGCCACCGCGACACACGCCGCGCAGCACACGCTCATTTCTTTGGCACAATTCATGAATCTCTGCTTCATATCACACACTATGGCATTATTACACAACGGGTTAACTATCAGGTTTAGCATCATTGCACACTTTGGCGCAACATATGCAATGCAAAGATACTAAATTCTTTTGGGTTAACAATTATATTGCGCATTAAAAAAAACGCCTAAAAAGTGTCTTTTTTTTCACACATTTGCCTGAGAGCCACAATAATTGAGCATCATTGCCCCTCGCAAGCATTGCCTGAGCGCGCCACGGCACCGCGCATCACAACAATATCACAACAAATAGTGATTGCACAAAAATTTGGCAACGGCTAATTTTGCACCATGAAATTAGCAAAAAATCATTTTTTGGCCTGCTGCGTCATTGCGAGCGCCACGTTGTTGAACACCGGCATCCGGGCAGAATCGCTCGGCACCGACACCGTGTTTCAGCTCAACCCCATCTCAATCACAGCCATCAAGCAGGGCAACGACCTGAGTTCACACGCCCTCTCAGCCACCGTGATTGACCGCAGCGACGCCGAGCGGCAACACATCTTCTCGGCAAAAACGGCAAGCGACATAGCCCCCAATGTGGTGATTCCCGACTACGGCTCGCGCATCACCTCAACCATCTATGTGCGCGGACTGGGCTCGCGCATTGACCAGCCTGTGGTGGGTCTCAACATCGACAATGTGCCCATTCTCAACAAAAACAACTACGACTTTGACATGTGCGACATAAGCCGCGTGGAGATGATTCGCGGCCCGCAAAGCTCGCTCTTTGGGCGCAACACCATGGGCGGCGTGTTTAACATCTACACCCTCTCGCCACTCTCCTATCAAGGCACACGGCTCATGGCAGAATACGGCACCGCCAACTCGCTGAAGGTGGCTGCCGGGCACTACGCCAAGCTGAGCCCCTCTTTGGGTGTCTCGGCATCGGCACAATACACCTCGACCGACGGTTTTTTCACCAACCTCTACAACGGCGAGAAATGTGACTGGGAGCATCAAGGCAGCGCACGCATAAAAGTGCAATACGACAACCGCCAAGGCTTCTCGCTCGAGAACGTGGCGGCACTCTCGGTGGTGCGCCAAGGCGGATACCCCTACCGCTTTATCGACAACCAGACCATCAGCTACAACGACACCTGTTTCTACAAGCGCACCGCGCTGAGCGACGGGTTGACACTGCGGTTTAATCGGCAAAATTTCAGCATTTCGAGCGTTACAAGCGTGCAATATAGCGACGACAACATGACCCTCGACCAAGACTTTTTGCCCATCGACTATTTCACCCTCACACAAGCCAACCGCGAATATTCGTTCACTCACGACTTGATTGTGCGCTCGCAAGACGATAAAAAATATCAATGGCTGGCAGGGCTTTTTGCCTTCTATCGCCACGCCGAAATGAATGCGCCGGTAACCTTTCTCAACACCGGAATAAGCGAATTAATCGAAGAAAAACGCAATCAAGCCAACCCAAACTACCCCATCTCATGGGACACTCGCCAATTTGAGCTGGGCAGCAAATTCACCATGCCCAACTGGGGCGTAGCGCTCTATCACCAGTCGAAGCTGCATCTTGGTGCCTGGACTTTCACCGCCGGCCTGCGCGCCGACTATGAGCACTCGGGGCTGCGATTCAACAGCTTTAGCAACACCGGTTACAGCATCAACCATGTGCTTTCTGACGGAACAACCGAACTTTTCAGGCACGATGACGTGAACATCAACGATAATGGCAAGCTCAATAAGCACTTCTTGCAACTGCTGCCAAAAGTGGCTGCAAGCTATCAATTGCCATTCAACCGGCAAAGCACCGCCTATGCATCGGTGTCGAAGGGCTACAAAGCCGGCGGCTACAACACGCAAATGTTCTCCGACGTGCTGCAACAGCGCATCATGGGCATGATGGGTATAGGCATGAACTACGATGTTGACCAGATTGTGGGTTACAAACCAGAGAAGGCTTGGACCTACGAGATTGGCACCCATCTTGAGACCAACAACGGCGATTTCACCGCTGATTTTTCACTATTCTACATCAATTGCACCGACCAGCAACTCACCACTTTCCCCGACGGCACCACCACCGGGCGAGTGATGACCAACGCCGGACGCTCGCGCAGCGTTGGCGGCGAACTGTCGCTGAAAGCTCAACTCACAAACCGGCTGGGCATGGCAGCGAGCTACGGCTTCACCCACGCGCAATTTGTGGAATACAACGACGGCAAGCAAGACCTCGCCCACAAGCGGTTGCCCTATGTGCCGCAAAACACCATCTATGCCGAGGCATATTATGTGATACCGCTCTCGTCGCAGTTGCTGCGCAGCATCTCGCTGAACGTCAACGCCCGGGCAATAGGCAACATCTATTGGGACGAAACCAACCAAAACAGCCAAGACCTCTACGCCCTGATGGGTGCACAGGTGAAGCTGCAAGGCAGGCATTTCTCGCTTGAACTTTGGGGCAAAAACCTCACCGACACCAACTACGGCACGTTCTATTTTGTCTCAATCAACCACCGCTTTGTGCAACAAGGCCGCCCAAGGCAGATTGGCGCCACACTGAGATACTTTTTCTAAAGCACCGCAAGCGAGCGTGCCCCCAAGTCATTGATTAACAGAAAAGAATAACAAAATATAACTTATAACATTCCATTATGAATAAACAACTCATCTACGCAACTTTTGCGTTGGCTATTGCAATGAGCGTAGGCTCATGCTCAACCGATACTCCTGAGCAAATTCAAACCATCAGCGACCAAGTGATGATAGTGACCAACGACCCATCAGCTCAAAGCATCACCACAGGCGCCATTGCCTTTAAGTTCTACACCGAAAGCGCCGTCACCGACATCACCATGCCGGTGCAAGTGGGCGGCGAAACAAAAACGGCATGCTTCAAAGACGTGAAGCTGAGCTACGATGTCGCTCGCGGCTACACCTTCTCAGCTTCTACAGCGCAAGCCACCGACGCATCAGGCAACAGTCTGGGCTTTGCCATCAACTCGCTCAACGGCTCGGTGCAAGTGGGATTCCCTGTTGATGCCACTCACGACAACATCTCAATCTCTTACACCATCAACGGCGTTCAGGTGTTTGTCACCAAACCAACAATATCATATTTCACCACCGTCACCAGGACATCAGCCTCTTCCAGCTCGTTCTCTTGCGAAAACGCCACTTACAACGTCACCATCAACACCACAAAAGGCAAAGCCGATATTGAGATAAACAACATTCAGTTCATACAGCAAATGCCAACACTCTCAGAAATCACCATCCCAGGCATCGACGTTGAAACAACCAGCACAGGATTCCGCCTCACAGCCGAATCGATTGTTCCCACCAGCACCGGAGTGCCAATGGAAAACCGCACCGTGAGCAACCTCGACATCACATTGCGCGTGGCTGAGGGAACAATGCAAGGCACATTCAACTGCATGGGCATGGACTGCACCGTTACTGGCAGCATCAGCTACATCACCGAGTAATAATCATTCACATAGTGCAACACGCCTTGTGGCTGCACACATCTTGTTACACATTTCACATTGCGGACGCCGCCACGGCGCCCGCTTTTTTTCACACCTAAACCACCCAAGCCACAGCAACGCGCTCGGGAGGAATGACGCACAAGAAAACTAAAAATTCAACAAAGCCTTTTGCATCAACCTATCAAGGAGAAACCCCACCAGAATATGCCGGCAACACAAAGCCACGACATCACCGAAGGGAATAACGACAGAAAATGCGGATAACGTCGATAGAGTTTTATTGACGACATAAAACCTCCTATCAACCAAAACGAATACGTATTGAAAAGCAAAAATGCCCAAAAAGCATTATCGTCATTTTTAGGATTGTCAATAAAGCACGACAAAAACAAAACCAAGGGCGCAACAATCACAGGGACAGCAAATATATACGCACTCCAAAAATACCACCCGGGAACGTGATAATTCTTTTGTAGAATTTTTCCAAAGAAATAACAACCAGCTATTGCCCCGCAAATAAACAGTGCGCTAAATATGCACAAAAACACAATGTAAACCACTCCAACCGCTTCTGTGGACATTGTTGACCCCAATAAATAACAAAACATCTCCATATCTCTGTTCTGGTTTTTTTGCAAATGTAATAATTATTAGTGGATTAGCGGGTATCAACGCAAAGGAATTGGCATCAAAGCTTATGTTACACGCCCACACCCAAGAGGCAAGCCCATTGACCTGCGGTTTCGCATTATTTCACCGATAAATACGTGAATAATTAGTCTTAAACCGCGATTGCAAAGCATGCAAATAGCATCAACAAACGCCATTTAAGCCCTATAAATTCATTAAAATTATAAAAAAGATTTAACATTATGTGGGCAATTCTTTTAAATATGGAAAGTTTGAATTAACTTAGCGGAAAAATTTTTCTTAACTCACGATGACATCGCGCAACACCTACAACGAAGAAGAAATAATTGAACAGCTGCACGACCCCAAGCGCTGCCACGCAGCCTTTGGCAAGGTAATAGAGCAATACTCACAAGGGCTCTATTGGCAGATTCGTCGCATGGTGTTTAATCACGACGATGCCAACGACATCCTTCAGAACACATTTCTCAAGGCTTGGAGCAACATTGATAACTTCCGCGGCTCAGCCAAACTCTCAACATGGCTCTATAAAATTGCCATCAACGAGTCAATCACCTTTATCAATAAAGAGCGTGCACGCAACGAAGCATCGATTGACGACGACTCCTTCCTGCTCAATAACATTGAGAGCGACCAGTATTTCGACGGCGACGAGGCGCAGATAAAGCTGCAACGCGCCATCAACAGCCTGCCCGAGAAGCAAAGGCTGGTGTTCAACATGCGCTATTACGACGAAATGAAATATGAAGATATGTCGGAGATTCTGGGCACATCGGTGGGAGCGCTCAAAGCCAGCTATCACCACGCCCTGAAAAAAATTGAAACATTTTTTGAAGAAAACGATTAAACCTTTTCACTTTCCACAAGTCAAAAAAAGCGAATGAAAGAAGAATCAGACATATTATCAAAGCTGGGCAAAGACTCAGGGATGAAAGTCCCCAACAACTATTTTGCCGATTTCCAAGCCAAGATGATGGAATCGCTGCCCGAGCCTGTTCTTACACCCCAAGTGAAACCATCACTTTGGGTGAAAGTTCGCCCATATATTTACATGGCTGCCATGTTTGCAGGTGTGTGGTGCATGATGCGCGTGTTTAACGACATGAGCGGCGCCGGAAGCACCAAGCAACAGGTGCAAGCCATTGTAAACGGACTGGAAGACGAAAAGAACATCGATGACCTATTTATGCAAGAGCGCCTCAACGAATATGACATCCTCACCTACGAGGACAGCGTAGATGTTGAGCAATCTGGCATTCAATACATCGACACTCAAAGCACCGATTAACTAATCTCCCGCGCAGCAAGCATCAACCCGGCCTACAAATTGCCGTTTGGGGCTTGACGCAAAGGGAAATAAACATCAAGGCTATATTAATATATATTTATTTTGACATGAAGAAATCAATCACTATAGTTGTTTTAGCATTGCTTGCCCTCACCACTCCGGTGGCAGCGCAACAGCGCAAAAACGCATCGCAGCCAAGCCGCACCGAGTGGCTTAAAGGCGTGCGTGACTATAAACACGATATGCTTGCCAAAGAGATGGAACTCACCAAAGCTCAGCAAGATGAATTTTTTCCACTCTATGAGAAGATGGAAGAGGAAATTTTTCAAGTCAACAAGCAAGCTCGCGACTTGGAAAACAAAATCAGCAATTCAAAAGACCCTGTCAGCGACCTTGAATATGCCAAGGCGGCTGAAGCACTCAATGAGGTGTCAATGAAAAGCGCCCAGATTGAAGATGAGTATTTCAAGCAATTTGCTAAAATACTCACCAGCAAACAATTGTTTCAGCTGAAGCGTGCCGAAAACCGCTTTACAAAAAGCATGATTTCGCACACCAAACAAGCACAAAACAAGAAAAAACAATAAGACTTCAAAAACATAAATACTTAAACACTACTTTTTTACAGCCTCAAATTCAATAAACTAACTTGCTAAAAAACTTTTAGTTGTCCCGTAATATCTATTCCTATCTCACAAGCCAATGACAAGAAAAGATATTATGGGACACTAATTTTTTTAGCACAAATAATGCATAGCTATGAAACAATCATTTTTAAAAATATTATTCCTGATAATCTTCTTCATTGGTATGAATGACAATTATTTACACTCTGCCAATCAGCCCGATTTCAATTATCCCAAGACCGTTTCAAAGACTGCATTGGCCGACATCGACAAGGCTGTGAAAACCGCCAACAAGCCTTTGCTTGTTGATGCACTCATTCGCCACATAGTGGCACAGCAGCTCATCTCACAAGACAACGCCCCTGATTTGATTGCCCTGCTTGAACAACACATCAACGCCGAAAAGTCGTCCGACTACAAAGCCATCATCACATTGCTTGAAATTGACCTGCTTCGGCAGCTTGCCATTAACAGCCTAAACAGCAACGAGGTGCATGAGCAATACCCCAACGACCTCTCGCAGTGGAACAAGCACGATTTCAACCGCAGACTTGCCGAGTTGCAGCATCAAGTGCTTGAAAAGCCACAGGAGTTGTTGAGCCATAAAATCACTGAATATACAGGCTTCATCACTTGCAGCAGCAAGCAAGCCACCATATTCCCCACCTTGCTCGATTTTGTCTATTGCAAAGCCATTAGCGGCAACAGCAATGAGAATCTGAAACTCCTCAACCAATGGGCAGAGTATCACAAAGGCGACGTTGCACCAAGCATTTATATTGAAAACTCCATAGCTGAGTTAGACTTTAATAACTTTGACAGTAAGCGCATTGCGCTATATAAGCGTTACGCCCAATTTGAGCAAAGCGGCATGGTGCTGAAAAACATCGACGCCAACATTGAAAATTATGGCTTGTTTAAGGACTATCTGGCACGGTTCCCCAAATCAGAATACTCACCTGCCATAAAAAACATCATCTACCAAATTGAAGAAAAGAGTGTCAACATTCAGGCACCCAGATATCACAGCAGCGCAGAAAAGATTCCGCTGGAAATCACCAACAAAAACGCCACCGACTTCAACATTTGCGTTTACACCGTTGATTACGATAAGAAAAACAGAAAAACGCCCGGCAAATTGCTGAAATCCTACACTATACACAACAGCAAAGCCATTCCGTTCAATGACGAGGCTTTCACCTACCACATTGACCCTCTGCCCTTTGGCGAATATCTCATCTTGCCACGCATCTATGTCAACGGCAAGCCCAAAGAACTCACAAAAACAGACTATTATTATGCACAAACCACATCTATAACAAACATATACCCCTTTAGCTTCGCCACCAAAAACGGCACAAGTGTCTATGCCGTTGACCGCACCACAGGCAAACCCATCAAGGGAGCAAATCTGATGCTCAAAGACAAATTGATAGGCACCACCAACGGCAATGGAGAAGTGAAAATAGCGAGCAACGACGTGAAACAGTTCAACGCCTATAAGTTTCTCCTCGGCGATGACACCCACTCTCAAACATTCCACCTCTACCAACACAATTTCACCATCAAACCAAAGACCCAAACAAGAATCTTCACTGACCTTGCCATCTATCGTCCGGGCGAAACCATCAACTATTCAGCCATAATATTCAATCAGATTGATGGTACTATGGAACCGATGAAAGGCAATAAAATCGCCGTGGAGTTTCTCGACAACAACTGGAAAATAATTGACCAGGACACCCTCATCAGCGATGAAATGGGCCGCATCAGCGGCACTTTCACTGTGCCTCACGACCGCATGAACGGCTCTTTTATAATCCGAATCCCAAACATAAGCGTCCCACAAGTCAAATGGATTGAAGTGAGCGAATACAAAGTACCGACTTTTGAAGTAACTCTCATCAACGCCAAGCGAAGCTACAACGTCGGCGAAGACGTGGTGATAAACGGCACCGCCAGCACCTATGCCGGCATGCCTGTTGCCAACACAAAAATCAATATCACCCTGAATAAGCAACCTTGGTTTTTCTGGTATCAAAACAGGGGCGACGAACAATTGCTAAGCACCCAAGTCGCCACCAACGAGAACGGCGAGTTCACCGTAACCCTTGCCCGCGACCTCTTTAACGACAGCAACAAATCATTTTATGGCTACTGCTATAATCTAAACGCCGAGTGCACAAATAACACAGGCGAAACACAATCGTGCCAACACTCCTTTTTTATTGGCACGCTGCGCAGCATCACATTCAACGGAGCAATGGAATACATCAACGATGCTCCGCTAACGCTGCCGGTGACGATTGAAAGTTCTGACGATGCCGATAACAATTTCACATGCAACTATGTGATTACCGCACTCAACGATAGCACCAAAGTGCTGCACAGCGGCACGTTCACCTCAAGCAAACCGCAGATTGATTTGCGAAACATGCCATCGGGCACCTACGCCATCACCGTGACCGATGCCAGTCACCTTGCAAAAGAAGCAAAATCGCAAATCACCATCTATCGCAAAGGCGACAAACAATGCCCTATCGACAAAGACCTTTGGATTCCTGAATGTGGGCGTCACACCGATGCCAACAATATGGCAAACATCACTCTGGGCACATCGCGAAGCGACGTATATGTTTACTACTGCGCATCGAGCACGCAAGGAGTGACACAAGGATGGAAACACATCAGCAACGGACTGCACACGTTGCAGCTGCCCATGCCCGATGGCGTCAACCAAGAGCTAACTGTTTCACTCTGCTGCGTTTACAACGGCAACCTCATCACAAAAGCACTCACGTTCATCTCGCCCGAGCGCGTGACTAAAGCGGTTGTTGAGGCAACATCGTTCCGCGACAAAACCACACCAGGGGCTAACGAGCGATGGACATTCAGATTACGCGACAACCACGGCAACCCCATGAGCGGTGCCGCCATGCTTGCCATCACCAACAAAGCCATCAACACCATTGCTAACAATATTTGGGCAAACTATAAGCCACAATTCGCTATGCCACTTATGCACTACGCCCATTTCTCAGACATCAACACCCGCAGTTACACTCACGACCTTTGGCGACACGGATTTATCAATGCGGGCATTGACGACATTAACACCATCGACTTCAATTATTATGGCTATAATCCCAGTTCATTTATTAAAGGTGTCATTGAGTATAAGTATAGCACAGCATATGGTGCTGCGCCAAGAATGATGAAAAGAGAGGCATTAGTCGCTGCCAACGACCTTCCAGAAAGCGCCATAATGCACCAAGACGAAGAAGCGGATGAGGGATTCTACACCCGAAGCGATAATGGCAGCAGTGTAAATGACTTAAGCAAAATTGCCTTACGCGAGCAAGAAGTGAAAACCGCCCTATGGAATCCTAATCTGGTCACCGACGAGCAAGGTAACTACGCCGTGGAGTTTGAGGTGCCAAACTTCAACACCACGTGGATTATGCAAACACTTGCCTACACAGCACAAGGCTATTTTGAAGGCCTGCAACGCCAAGTTGTGAGCAGCAAACCAATAATGGTGAAAGCCAATATGCCACGATTTCTTCGCGTAGGCGACAATGCCACACTCGCTGCCAACGTGGCTAATAAAAGCGATGAATCCGCCACAGTGAACGGAATAATCGAACTTTTCGACCCTCGCACCGGCAAGGCGATTGCTACAAAGTCGTTCAACCTCACCCTCGATGCGATGTGCGATGCGGCTGTCGACATCAACTACACTGCCACCACCGATGCCTCGTTCATTGGATTCCGCATCAAGGCTTCTAACGGCAACTTTGGCGACGGCGAGCAAGTGATGGTGCCAATATTGAGCAACATTTCGCCGATAACCGAGACAATGCCGTTCTTCATCAATGCCAACGATTTCGATTTCACCGCACAATTTCCAAACATGAAAGGTGCCGAAAAGGCTGTGATTGAATATTGCGACAACCCTGTGTGGTATTGCGCCACCGCCCTGCCAACCATCTTTGACAACGACGCCAAGACATCAACTCAGCTCATACACTCGCTGTTTGCCCTGAAGTTGGCACAAGGACTTGCCAAACAAAATCCAAAACTGGCCGATGCAATCGACTATTGGAAGCAGCAAAGCCGCGAAAAGAGCCCACTCACCTCGGCACTCGAGCGCAACAGCGACCTGAAGATTGGCACTCTGTTGGCATCACCGTGGATTAACGAAGCCGACAGGCAGACATTGCAAATGTCAAAACTTCACGAGCTTTTCAACGACTCCATTTGCCAAAAAACGGCAAAAGAAATAGTTACACGACTTCATGAGCTGCAAATGAGCGATGGCGGCTTCACCTGGGTTAATCACCCTGCTTGCAAAAGCTCGCTCTTTTGCACCGGCGATGTACTCGAAGTCTTGGGACGACTCAAAATGTTGGGGTATCTAAAGCCCGACCAAGACATCAACGACATGATAAAACGGGCAGTTGACTACTATGACCGCAAGCACCTTGAACTGTTTGTTGAGCTGAAAAAGAACGACAATATGATTTCCTACGATGATTATGCTTTTGTGCGCACACTTCATAATGACATTGCCGTTCCATCGGGCAACAAGCCCTACATTAACCGCATACTCAACGACATTGAGAAAGGATGGAAAAACCATTCGCTTGCACGCAAAGCCTTCTTTGCCCTCACGCTGCAAAACAACGGTAAAACCGCCTCTGCTCGCCAAATCACCGAGTCAATTCGTCAATTCAGCATCACCACCGAGCAACGCGGCATGTATTGGGACCGCATTGACAACGGCTGGTGGCGCGGCAGAAATCCGCTCGCCGTGACATCAGTGATTTTGCAAGCATTGCAGCAAGTTGACAATCGCACCGATGAAATCAACCAAATACGCAAATGGATATTGCTCAACAAGCAAACCAACGACTGGGGCGGTTCGAGCCTCGCAAGTGAAGCCGTCTATACCATTCTTGCCACCGGCAGCGATTGGCTCACGCAAGGCACTATGCCGCACATCACCATAGGCGATACACCCATAATCTTCGATGAAATCGACAAATTCCTTGGTTATAGCCGCAAAGAAGTGCCGGTTGCCGACGTGATGGGCAAAGCACTCAGCATCAACCGCAACCAAAACACCAGCCCGGCATGGGGCGCGCTTTACCTGCAAGGAAAAGCTCCGATGAAATCGATTAAATCGGCTTGCGTTGACGACCTGTCAATAGAAAAATCTCTGCTCACCTTCAACGCCGACGGCACACTGAGCAAAGCCACCTCGCTGAAAGTGGGCGACAAGGTGCGCGTGCAATGCACCATCAAGTGCGGCAAGCGCCTTGAATATCTCACCGTGACCGACGAACGCGGCGCCTGCTTTGAACCCGTGGACAAAACATCGCAATATGACAACCAGAACGGAACGTGGATGTATCGCGAAATCAAAGATTCGCAAACCAACATCTTCATAACAAGCCTTAACAAAGGAACCTATGTGATTAGCTACGACGTCTATGTCACCAACCCCGGCTCATTTGATGTGGGCATTGCCACCGTGCAATGCCAATATGCTCCGCAATTCACGGCACACTCGGCTGGCAGCACCGTGCAAGTGAATTGAATTAACCCGATGAAATCAAGAATAATTTTGTATCTTTGTGCATCGGCATCACGGCAGAAATAATGCCGATGCACCATTTAGAATTTTTCAACCACCCCACAGCCCACACCTGCATGCAAAACAGCGATGAGAAATATTGGTATGCCATACGCGTGACCTACAATCGCGAGATGAAAGTGAAAAAAGACCTCGATGACAAAGGCATCGAGAACTTTGTGCCCATGCAATACACCATTGTCAACACTCGTGACAATAGGCGCATAAAAAAACTGGTGCCAGCCATTCACAACCTCATCTTCATTTACACCACTCAGGCCGAGATGGTTGAATATAAAGCCAACTCAGGCATGCCCATACGCTACATCATGAATTATGAGAAGAAAACGCCCATCACGGTGCCAAACAGCCAAATGAGCAATTTCATTGCCGTGGCAGGCAACGTAAACGAGCAAATCATATATCTCAACTGCGACACCTCAGACCTTCATAAAGGCGACCGCGTGCGCATCTTAGGAGGCGTGTTTGAGGGTGCCGTGGGCACATTGAAGCGCATAAGAGGCGACCGCCGGGTGGTGGTGACAATACCCGGGGTGATTGCCGTGGCAACAACCCACATCCACCCATCGCTGCTTGAGAAGCTTCCTCCCGAGTGAGCTGCGCCACACAACAAAGCGAGCTTTCTCAATAGTCAATAAACAATTATCCCCACACACCAAGAACAATGTATCAATACAGCAATTCAACAAAAATAATAGTCTTTGACCTCGACGACACATTATATAAAGAAAAGGACTTTGTGAAATCGGGCTACCGCGCCGTGAGCCAATATCTTGAACAGCACCACAACATCACCGGTGCCTACGACGCAATGCTGCAAGCCTTTGAAGCGCATGCCAACCCTTTTGACGCCCTTGCGCCTCTCGCCAAAGGCTCAACGCTGCCACCCACCGACACCCTTTTGGAAATCTACCGCTACCACAAGCCCGACATCACTCTCAGCCGCGAGACACAGCTCACTCTCGACTATCTTGCCGGCGAAGATGCCATCTTGTGCCTCATCACCGACGGGCGCTCAATCACGCAGCGCAACAAAATTGAAGCTTTGGGGCTAACCCAATACTTCGATGAAGAAAACATAAGCATTTCAGAAGAAATAGGTGCTGAAAAGACGCAACCATTGCCCTTTAAAGAGATGATGAAAAAACACAGCGCCGCAAGCCACTTCTACTATGTTGGCGACAACACTGCCAAAGACTTCTTTTGGCCCAATCGGCTGAATTGGACCACAATATGCGTTGAAGACAACGGCGTGAACATACACAAACAAAACTTTGAGGGCGACCGCACACACAACCCCGACATCATCATCAGCAGCCTTTACGAACTCACCTCAGTGATTTTCGACTAAACGCCGCCCCACCCTTGCATTACTGATTCTTTATCACCAATTTGCGGGTGAAGCAGTCGGTGATGGCTTGCCTGAAGGCTTTGAAATCGGCATTTCGCGTTGGTTCAAACACGCCCGCCTTCAGCGCAATTTCTTGCATAAAAGTGACCGTGCGGCCGTCGTCGCTCAGCGCAAAGCGCTCTTTCACCGAGCCAAAATCAGTATCCACATTCACCTCGCCATCAGGACTGCCCTCAATGGCAAGCCCCTCGGCAAGATGCACTGTGAAACAATAAACCGTCTTAGCCGAGCCGGTAGCCAGCTTATTGTGGCGAGTAGCGAGCGAATAAGGCGAATACTCTGTCTCGAGCGGATTGAGCACAGCAAATAATCTTGAGCCGGTGCGTTTGCCATATACGGGCACTGTGGCTGTGAAACTCACCACGCCGCTTGGCACAGCACTTCGGTCAACGGTGCATTGCACATTGCTGATGGTACTGTTTTTGAGCTTTAGCATTGCCCGTGCGGCAACATTCTGTTTGTCGGCGGCTTCCTCACCAAGTTCTTCAGCCAAAGCATAGCCATCAAGCATATCCTTTCGGCGAAATTGCATCTGAGCCGAGAAATCGGCATTAATCTGCACATCACACCACACGCTGTCAACATGGCAACTGGCATCATAGGCCGGCACGCGCACCAATTCGCCCCCATCGGGTTTCACCAGCAACGCCTCGTGCCCGGCAATGCGCTTGTGCACAAACCCCATCGGCAAAGAGGCATTAGTACATTCCAGCCAAAGCGTGTCGGCAGCAAAAGGCACTCGCAGCACAGCATGATTGAACTGCGAAACATTGGCAAAGTCATGCAACACATTGGCATGAGAGGTGCTTATCACGGCATAATCACTTTCTATGCCCACCTGATGCAACAATGCTCTCATGAAAAACGACAAAGCCTTGCAATCGCCAAACCCCGTTGACATCACATCGGCAACCGGCATGGGCTGATAACCGCCAATGCCCAGCTGCATGCTCACATAGCGCGTATTATCTTTGAGAAACTCATACAGGCGCTCCACCTTTTGATGGTCGGTAGTGCAATTGGCGGTGAGAGCCTTCACCTTGGCAGCAAGCGACTCAGGCACAGCCTCACGCCCGGCAAACAATCCGTAAAGCCATTTGCCAAACTCCTGCCACGATGCCATGTTGCCGGCAAAACCATCATAGGAGAACTGCGTGGGCGCAAACAGCACCATAGGCACCATGTCATCTATATTTGGGCTGAAAGGCTCGGCAGGAATCGCATTAAGGTTGTTCATCTCAATGGAGGCAACCACATTTTTGCCCACATTGACACTCTTCACCGCATCATTTACATTACGCTGATGCCAGCGCAAACCCATGCTTTGCGGCACCGTGATGCTGTAACTGGCATGCTTAACACTCTGGTTGAAACTGCCTATGGGACAAAACCGGGGAAATGTGATTGACTCGTTGTTCACCTTCATCTCCCACATATATTCCACCGTGTAAGGATATTGCGGAGCATAACTCTCCCACACATACATATAGGTGTCGTCAGATAGCGATTCGCTCCAGCGCACCATCTTGAGGTCCTGCTTTGATATCTTCTTAATCACCTTGCCGGCAGCATTGGTGATGGTGCCGCTGAAGCTGCCCAACGAATTAAACTTGTCGCACACAATCACCAGATGCCCATCATCATCGCCATTCTTATTAAAGATGGTGATTTTGCGCATCATCTTGCATCGCCCACTCAACGGCGAAGTGTATTCAACCTCGGTACTGTAGTCGTCAACCTGTGAATCAATCACCTCGGCACGAACCGCCGTAAACGAACCACAGACCGCCGTTAGCAACACCAACAGCCACTTCACTGATATCTTCATAATCATCGCCTCCTTCTCTAAATTTTATGCCGTGTGGTCAGGTCAATTCTTAGAGAGTACCACCATGGCATTGTTGTGGTCAACCACCAACTGGAAGAAATCTTTTAGCTCGGCATATTCTTCGGGCTGATAAATCTGGCGATTGATTAAGAACTTATACATCACATTCAGGCGATTGTCTTCGGCAACCACCTTATATAATAGCAACATATCATTGTCTTTAAATCGCAAGCCCTCAGACTTTGGCATTTCCTCAATGGTGTATCCCTCAGGCAATTGCACATTGGCAATCAGCGTAACAGCCTCGGTATAAGGCAATTCAATGGGCAGTTTGCGCACATCGTCCTTAAAGATGTTCTCGCTCTCGTCGAGAAACACCATCGGGTTAAAGTAAATGCGATTGTCGCTGACGTCAACGTTTTTGGTGAAACCAATATCGCATCGAGCGCTTGCCGAATACTCGTCGATGCCTATAAGGGTAAAGCTGGTGACGTCAATATCGTAGCGGTTGTTAAGGCTTTCAATATATTTCAGCGAGTCGCTCTCAGCCACAATGGCATTGCGCAACTTGTGTGAAAACACTCCGCTGGCCAGGTCTTGGCGCATGCCGCTCAGCACACCGTCGGCCGAAAGATTGGCATTAACTGACATCGTCATATTGTTATTCGACAAGTTGAGCAAACTCACCGTTTCATTACGACCAATCACACGAGCCCTATCAACGCTCATTTCCTGTGGCAAAGCATCAATGTAAGCCGAGCGGTCGCTGGCATCAACATAGTGGCGCGAGCCATCGGTTTCCTCAAACTCCACAATCACGTCAGTTAAGCGTTCAAGCGATGCCCGGAAAAGGGGCAAACGGCCGAAGCTACGTCCGCTCAGCACCACTGCTTTATATGGCACCTTGGCGTCTTTGAGCATTCCCATAAGCAGGAAGTTCATCTCAGCGCTATTGCCAGAACCTTGACTGACAGCCTTCTTAAGGTCTTTGGTGTACCACGAGTGTTTGCCATTCCAACGCATATTGCGATGCAAAACCTCAACCATAGCCGCCACGCGCTGAGCGTTGCTTGACATCTCAGCGAGATTGAGAGCAGAAGTCTGCTGCGCAAAATAATTCTTGCCGTTTATCGCAAAATCTTCATCGCTGAGCAGCGATTGCTCGGCATCGGCCCAGTTGTTGGAGATGCTATTCACCGTTTGTCCCGGGAACGAAGTGCCACTGAATTCAAATTCCATGCGTGCAAGATTATCGTAAACCGACCATATAAAATTCTCGGAACGCAGAGCAGGGATATTCTCGCCTCTCACCACATAGCGAGTAGCTTTGCATGTGAGCTGCTCGGTGCGCATATCGGGCGTAATAACCGAGAATTTTGCCAATTCCTCTTTCCTGTCAACCATCAGTTCATAACCACCCAATTGGTTAGCGTTCACCATAAAGTATTCAGGGATAGTTATATCGAGCAAGCTGCTCACCACCGGCACACTTTTCTGCGCAATCCAGTCATTAACCTTGGTGACAACTTTTGAATGTATGGTGTAGTGATACTCAAACACGGTGCCCACCTTCACAGCCGGAACAGAGAATTTCACTGTGGTGCGAGTGGCACTGCTCTCCTCTTTAAACACCACATCCTTTTCCATTTTTGTCTTAACCAGCTTGCCATTCTCCATATTATAGGCATTGGCAGCCAAGCCCCTCACACTCTCGTCTTTCGTGATGATTGAGAACTCCACGTTAGCCCAATCAACGCCATCATCTTTGAGCACCTTCACACGGCGAGTGTAAGTGTAGTCAATGTAAAAAACCGTCGTTGTTTGAATATTGGTAAAACGCATTGGCAGCATCAGTGAGAATCACAGCAGCGGCAGTTGAATCGGGGGCATACACCGTCATATTCATCTCAGCATCAGTGGGTTTTGTGCCAAACTTCACAATCTCAGCATTGGCTGCAAAAAAACTTGCAGCACACATAATAGCAATTGACAAAAACAGTCTTTTCATATCTTCATTTAGGTTTAAAGTTGTTACTCAATACAAGTGTTTTTCAACACAAAAACAAATGTAATCAATTTCATCTGCCCAAGCAACACCAATAACAAAAAATTTGAAAATTCTTGGCATTTTTACGTCAAAACCGGGCATTACATCAGTGAAAAAAGAGGCTCAGTAGTTATTTAGTGTGGGTAGGCGTAAAGCTTAGCAATGCGAAAGAGG
>JBJECY010000126.1:0-26930 GCA_051871515.1 Muribaculaceae bacterium
TAAGAAGCCTCGGCATCACTTGCTCTCACCAAGCGTCACGCCAAGATAAGAAGCCTCGGCATCACTTGCTCTCACCAAGCGTCACGCCAAGATAAGAAGCCACAGCAGCGGTGACGTCCTCAAAATCGGCGCTCAGATAGGCTGCGGCAGCGCTGTTAACGTCGTAGATGATAACATAGCCGCCTTCGTCGCCAACAGCCTTCACTGCGGCATCAATTTTTTCTTTGATGGGCGCAATCAGAGCTTCTTCCTTCTCTTTGAGGTCGGCAGCCACGCTCTTCATGAAAAGCTCTATCTTATCGTTGTTCTCCTGAAGCTCCTGCATGCGGCGTTCCTTAATGGTGCCAGGAGTTTTGCTGTCTATTGCCAGTGTCTGGAAGTCGGCATATTTGCGGTTGTACTCGGCTTGCAGCAAGTCATATTCGTCTTGATACTGCTTGTTAAGGTCGTTGAGTTGCACCTCGGCCTGTTCTTTTTCAGGCATAGCGTTATAAATAGCCAGTTTATCAACCTTTCCAAGCTTCAGCTGCTGAGCAGCAACACACATAGGCACCACCAACAGCACCGTCAATACCAATTTCTTTATCATAGTTTTTTTCAAAAATGTTTTTACTGAATTATTTCACAAAGCTTATTTTATATTTCACAACACAAAAGTAATAAAATTTCACCACATTACATTGAAAAAAAACAGCATCACCCACGTTAATGGGTGATGCCTATCTTAAAAAATTATAAAAATCTGAAAGTTTGCTCTGCAATCAGGCAGCTATTACTTGATGCCCAGCTTAGCCTTAACCAGAGGAGTTACATCTTGGCTACCATTGCCGTTATAAATGATTGACGGAATAGAGAGGTCGAAGATGTAGGTGAAACCGTTCTCAGCGCCTACAGCCTGAATGGCTTGTTGCAGTTTTGACTGAATTGGAGCCAAAAGAGTTTCTTGTTGCTTTTGAAGGTCTTGAGAGGCAGTTTGTTGGAAGCTTTGAATCTTTTGATACTTATCTTGCAAATCCTTCTCGTGACGCTCCTTGATGGCTGCCGGAGTAGCTTCGTCTTTTGTGAGCTTTTCAAACTCAGCATAGTCTTTTTGGAAGTCCTCTTGCAGACGCTTGAACTCTGCATCATATTTCTCAGAAGCTGCCTTGAGAGTTGCCTCGGCAGTTGCCTTGTCAGGCATCACATTAAACACTTCGGCAGTGTTTACAGTTCCGAACTTAAATGTTTGAGCCGAAAGGCACATAGGCATTGCCAACAGCACTGCTAAAAATAATTTCTTAATCATCTTGTCTATAAAGTTTTTAATATATTTTCTGAATTACGGGTGCAAAGATACGCATATTTTTTCAATCCACCACTTTTTTTACTATCACAATTGTTTGATTTGTTACGGTTTATGCCTCAATCATCACGTCAGCAACGCTGCGCCCGGCTCACTTGCCGTAGCCCATCTTGGTGAGCACCTCGTTGCTCACGTCGATGCGAGGCGATGCAAAGATGATGTTTTGGCTCGAGGCGCGGTCAAAAATCACCGAGTAGCCACGCTCTTCGCTCACCTTCTTCACGGCGTTGTAAACCTCGTCTTGAATGGGTTTAATGAGCGATTGACGCTTCTTATAGAGTTCGCCTTGCGGTCCAAAGTATTTATAACGCAGCTCGGTGGCTTCTTTCTCCTTTGCCACTATCTCTTCTTCACGTTTCTTCTTTTGGTCGTCGGTGAGAAACACCATTTCACTTTGATAGTTTTTATACATGGTCTCGGCCTCTTTCGACACATCTTCCACTTCACGCTGCCATCGTTGCGACACCTGATTGAGTTGCTCATTGGCCATCTCATAGGCCGGCACATTCTTCAGTATGTACTCCATGTCAACAAGTGCAAACTTCTGCGCATAGCCTGCAACTGTGCATGCCACTACCGCAATCATTATTAATGCTATTCGTTTCATAGTCTCAATTTTAGTATCGTTTCTGTGTATTATGACCAAATTTACGACAAATGGTTTATTCAACAATAAATTAGGCGTCACATTTAACATCCTTTACAACTTTGCGCCCAACCCCAGCAGGGGAAAGGCGCCAAAGATGATGCATAATATGTTATTTCTACGTTGTTAGAATTCTTGACCGAGCACAAAGTGGAAGTGGCTGCCGCCCTTTTGACTCATCACGTTGTCGAAACCGTAAGCCCAGTCGATACCCATCATACCAATCATAGGCAGGAAGATGCGCACACCCACACCGGCACTACGCTTGATGTTGAACGGCGAGAAGTCGCTCACGCGCGTCCATGCGTTACCGCCTTCAAGGAATGCCAGACCATAGATGGTACTGCTGGTTTGCAACACAAACGGGAAATGAAGCTCCATAGCAAAGCGGCTATAAGCATAACCCTCGCTGCCAAACGGAGTGAACTGACCATTGTCGTAACCACGCAATGCAATGGTCTCGGTGGCATAAGTGTAGCTGCCCGACATACCGTCACCACCCACATAGAAGGTTTCAAACGGCGACTTCAAATACTTGTTCCAGCTGCCCAACAAACCAATGTCGGCACGGGTCATGAGCACAAGCGTGTATTGACCGTCGGGGTTGGCAAGAGGTGTATAGGTGCGTGATTTGAATTTCAACTTCCAATATTCAATCCACTTATACATTTCTTTCTTTGATTGTACGGTGTTGGCTTCAGAGAGCGCCTTCCAGTCTTTCTTGCCAAAGAGTCCGGCAGGTGGTGTCATCTGCAAGCTCAGCGAGAATTGGCTACCCTTACGGGTGAAGAGCGGGTTGTCAATACTGTTGCGCGCCAAAGTGAGGCCAAGCACAAACGAGTTCGACACACCATTATTCATATAATAGAGGTATTCCCAATTCTTAAGGCTGTACCACTGATAGCTCAACTCGGCAGTGAATGTGAAATAGTCGTCAGGCCACTTGAGGCGCTTACCAAAGCCCACGGTGATACCTGCCATTTGCAGATATTTGTTGGGGTCGTAGGCATCTTCATAAGCGTTGTCGTAGTAGTTGCCATAGCTGCTACCATAGTAGTAGTTATACATGTAGTTGGTGTAAGTGCTATTGTAGTACGACGAGTTGATACCTGTTTGACGCGAATAGAAACCGGTAACCGAGAGTGAGTTAGGACGCTTGCCGCCAAACCACGGGTCGAGGAACGACACGCTGTAAGCCTGATAATACTTTGCATTGGTTTGGGCACTGATTGTGAAGGTCTGACCCTCGCCCTGCGGAATGATTCCGCGATAAGTTGATGGATGGAAGAGGTTCTTGATTGAGAAGTTGGTGAATTTAAGACTCAACTTACCAATGATACCTGTTTGACCCCAACCGGCCGAGAACTCAACTTGGTCGTTGGCTTTCGACTCAAGGTTGAAGATGATGTCAACCGTACCGTTCTCCTCGTTTGGCTCAGGGCGGATGTCCATCTTTTCAGGGTCGAAGTGTCCGGTTTGGGCAATTTCACGAGCCGAACGCATAAGGTCGGACTTTGAGAAAAGGTCGCCCGGGCGCACACGCAACTCGCGGCGTATCACCTTCTCATAGAGGCGGTCGTTACCATTGATTACCACCTTATTGATTGTTGCCTTTTTACCCTCAAACATACGCATCTCAAGCGAAATTGAGTCGCCCTCAACCTTGCTTTCAACAGGTATGAGCTGATAGAAAAGGTAACCGTTGTTCATATAGAAATTGGCAATGGCGTCATCGTCCTCCTGTGTGCGCTTGTTGAGCAGCTTCTGGTTGTAAACGTCGCCCTTTTCAATACCCAGCACATCGTTGAGGAAGGCTGTGGGATAAACGGTGTTGCCCACCCAGTTGATGTCGCTGATATAGTATTTCTTACCCTCTTCAACGGTGAGGTAAATGTCAACGGTCTTTTCGTTGTAGTTCACCACGCTGTCTTTGAGAATCACAGCGTCGCGATAACCTTTTTCGTTATATTTGTCGATGATGAGCTGCTTATCGGCCTCAAAATCATTGGGCACAAACTTCTTTTGGCTGAAGAGGCGCACCAAGTCGCCCTTCTCGTTGGTTTTCTTCATTGAGTGCTTCACAGTCTTGTCGCTGAAAACCTGGTTGCCTTCAACGTAAATCTTGTGCACCTTGATTTTCTCGTGCTTGTCAACCTCAATGTCAACAATCACCTCGTTTTCGTTGCTGAGGTCTTCACGCTGAATGATGTTTACATCGGCATTCTTAAAGCCTTTGTTATCAAAGTAGTGCTGCACAATGAGCTTGGCGCGGTCAGCAATGTTGGGGTTCATCTGGTTGCCCTTCATCAAGCCCAAGCGTTGCTGCAAGTCCTCGCGCTCGCCCTTTTTCATACCTTTATAATTGATTTGCGATATGCGCGGCTGTTGGCGTAATTCAAACTCGAGCCAAGCCTTGTTGTCATAGACCTTCTCAACGTTGATTTTCACCTTTGAGAACAAGCCCTGGCGCCACAAGCGCTTGGCTGCATTGGTGATGTCGTCGCCCGGTATCTCAACCACCTGACCCACGGTCAAGCCCGAATAGCCCACCACTATATAGTCCTCATAGTTGTCAACGCCACTAACCTTAATGCCTGCTATCTCATACTTCTTAGGCATACCCGTGAAGATAACCTTAGGATTATAGATGGTATCGGTGGCTTCTTGCGCGCTGGCGCCGTTAACGCCTATGCCCACAAGCATTGCCAAAATCAATAAGAGTTGCTTCTTATATCGCATATCAATGTTTATAAAAATATATTCCTTTAAGTTTTTGTGAGCCTCGGGGTTGACAATCAACCTTTGGCCCTTATCTCTTTATATATAATATTGTGTCAGTCGGCACAATTGTTGTTGTCATCATCGGCCCCCTCGGTAGCCCGGGCATCGAGCTGCACCTGCTCGCTGGTTTTGCCGTAGCGCCGTTCGCGGTTTTGATATTCCACTATTGCTTGGCAAAAATCGTCCTGCGAGAAGTCGGGCCAATACTTTGGAGTGAAATAAAGCTCGCTATAAGCAATTTGCCACAGCAGGAAGTTGCTTATTCTCAGGTCGCCGCCTGTGCGAATGAGCAAATCGGGGTCGGGAGTGAATTTGGTTTCCAGGCTTTGGCTGAAGCATTGGTCGTTGATGTCGTCAACGCTCAGCTGCCCCTCTTTCACCCTACGGGCAATTGACTTCACGCCTTCCAATATCTCCCACTTCGACGAGTAGCTGAGGGCAAGCACCAGCGTAAGCCCGGTGCAATGGGCGGTGTCGCCAATGCACTTCATCAGCCTATCGCGGGCAAACTGCGGCATGCGCACAATGTCGCCAATCATGGTGAGGCGCACATTGTTCTTTATCAAATCGGGCGTTTCGCGCTCAATTGCCACCACAATCAGGTTCATCAAAGCGTCAACCTCCTCTTTCGGGCGCTTCCAGTTCTCGGTTGAGAACGTGTAGAGCGTGAGGTAGCCCACGCCAAGCTGCGAGGCTATCTCAGTGATTTTGCGCACGGTTTCCACACCCTTGATGTGGCCCTCAGTACGCTCCATACCGCGACTTTTTGCCCAACGTCCGTTGCCGTCCATAATCACAGCCACGTGACGAGGTATGCGCTGCATGTCAATGTCGGTTTGATGCACCATTGTTTTTGCTCCTCTTTGTTTCATTCCACATAATGGCATGTGCGGCAACGCTTGCTGAACTCATAGGTGAGCGTGACCATGGTCACTGAATACCAATCGGTGTTCTTAGCAAAGCCGCTGCTTATGCCATTTATATCTGTCAAGCCGTCGAGCTTGTCGCTGAACGACTTGCGCATAGTAAACTCCAGTGCGACGTTTAGCCGCTCTTTTATCTTGTATTTCACGCCCACACCCAAGGGTATGTTGAGCGTGAATGCATCGCCGTCGCCGGTGGCCATGGTTAAGCCCATGCCCATGGTGAGATAAGGCGATATGCGCTTCAGCTTCAGGTAACGTGAACCTATGCCAAAGTTCAAGAAATTAAACTCAAACTGGGCTCCCAGGTCGTAAATCTGCGAGCTGAAGTCATAAACAGCCCCATCGGGATACACGTTCTCAATATCAGCCGAATTGCCGCTCAGGCTTGCCGTGAGCAGGTTGGCTTTAATAGCCATTCGGCTGTTGATGATGTAGCGGAACACGCCGCCAGCCACATAGCCGGGCTTCTTCCACATGTTGCCGTTGTTGGCATCGCCCAGATAACCGCTCATGCCCAGTGCGCCACCGGCCTCAAACCGGTATTCCTGAGCATTCACAGCCGCCGCGAGCCACATCAGCAGCAATATTGCCATCATCTTCCTCATAGTGTTTTGCTCCTCTTTATTGTAAACACACGTTTGCTTTTGTCAGCCTTGACCACCGGGGTGTTCTCTCACGCCCCAAGCAATCAAAAAAGCGGCAATGGCATCAAATGATGGGTTTAAACATCATGCGCGCAATGGTGCCGCGCCAAATGTTGTTGTTCACGTTTCCGTCAACATCTTCACCACCAAAGATGTAGATATACTGGCAATCCCACTCGGTGACAGGCTTAGAGCTGCGCGTGAGTGGCGATGTGGTGTAGCGTGCCCACACCGGCAGTTGCACCGATGGCATCGCGGTCCAGCTGTCGCCGGCGCTGCGAGTGAGCACCGAGGTGCAAACAAAGGCCTGTGCTTTGCAAAAATCGCCAATATAGTCAGGCAATTGCAAATAAGTATCGGCCTCGCTCCAGTATAAACCTTGATGGCGCGAGATGTAGAGCACATCATTGAGGTCGCCACGCAAGTTGCGGCCGCCCATAGCATACCATGTGCGGTGTTCTTTAAGTTCCTCAGCCAAGCCGCCACCCTCATACGATACGTATTGCACCAGCGTGACGTCGGCAAGTGAAGGAAGCACATTGTTGCGCAGCAACGCCCACTGGTTGCCATCGTAGCCCCAGCAGTCGCCGCGATAACGGCCATTGGCATCAATGCCGCCCACCATTATTGCCTGCGCTTCAACATTCCATGAGTTATCGTAAACCACCAGTTGCGAGTTGCCTTCAACAGGGAATCCATCGTCGATGGGTGTTGAGGCGAAATCAGCTCTGCGTGGATATTCGTCATAATAATATGTGTTGCCCTGCTTGGTCAAACCCAGCACGCGATTGTTGTAGCCACCGGTGATGTGAGTCCATTCAACGCCACACGCACTCCATTGCTCGCCGTCACTCGAGGAGTAGAGGGCACCGTTCTCGTCGAGCAGATAGAGGGCATCGTTGCTGGCAGCAAAGCTGTTCACATTGGGCACCATGCCAAATTGCGCATCAACCTTTGTCCACGAGTCGTCGCCAGGGTTTGGTGTGGTTGAGAGCACACAACCGGCATCACATTTCACCAGCGTGAAGATGTCAGAGCCACGTTGCACCGTGCGCTGAGCCAGCAACTCACCGGTCACGTTAGGCAAGTCGCGACGTGCCATGCGGTCCCAATAAAGCGAGTCGGGGTCCATGTTGTGTACATTCACTTTCACCTTATATTCCACCTCGTTGCCGTCCTCAGCAATAAGCTTTAGGCTTACGTCGCCCGTGAAGTCGAGCGTATCGGTCGTGGTGTAGTCATACGCCGAGTCGGGACGGAAGGTACTGTTCTTCTGTATCATCTTGCAAGTGGCATAAGTGGCAAAGCCCACAGTGATGGTAAGCCCCGTCACGTCAGTGCCCTTAGGCAACGAATCGGCATTATAAATAAGGCGATTCTTGAGGTCGATAGAGAAAAACACTGAGTCGAGGTTGGCAAGCACGTTGTCATCGGCGTTCAGGTTAAAAGACGTCACGGCGGTGTTGTTCGACACCACATACTCGGGCATGTCTGTGTTAGCATCATCGTTACATGAGATGGCCAACATTGCTACCAACATACCCAACATTAGATATAATGGAAATCTTCTGCTCATCTATATTATTTACTTTTAAAGTGCAAATTTAAAAACAAATTTGCAAATAACTGCCAATTCAAAGATTATTTCACTATTATTGACACTATAAACACTTTTTAAGTACCTTTGTAATAGCAGTGCAAAGCTAATATAAATTTGCCAATCATACATTCTGCGATTGACAATTAGTGCAATTGTCACGCGTTTTTTTGCTTTTTAACAACCAATTCACCTTGTAGCGGTCAAATGCCGCGCCACACGCCCCCAAACAAGCACAAAACTTAATATTTTGCCCTTAGAGGGTGAAAAAATCTAAAAAAATTGCAATTTGCGTGCCAAATAAGCCCCATAAAATCATTATTTTTTTGGAAAGCTAAAAAATATAACTATCTTTGCCAATGCAATAGCAACATCGAGGGTCATTAAAAAAGCATCTCTCGCATAGTTGCCAAGTGGGCAAGTCACATTGCAGTGCACTCGCTCGGCAACAAGAAGAATTAGCTTTTTTGATTATAAAAAAGAGAAGTGATTTTTTAAAAGGAATTTGAAAGAAGCCGCTGAAAGTTGCAAAAGTCGTTTGCATGCTGGCTCAATTATTTTATTCTCAATCAATCATTACCCCTGCAAAAACGTTGGGGGGAAAAGATGAGTATAATTCTTTTAAAATTGCATCAAAAGGCAATAATCACCGCTCAATATCACTAAATTTCCCCGATGTAGATGGTTTATTTTGGCAAAAAAGCAGAGAAAAGATAATATTTCATCTCAATCTGCGTTTAAAGATATAAGTTAACCCTAATACCACATTTTATTCATACTATTTTTTTCCTAGGGCACCGCGAAGTGATTTCGAGGTGCTTTTGTTTTTATTACCACCCCGGCGCAAAATCAAAAAAACACAATAAGCCACATCAACAATCATAGCAAAATCATTATCTTTGCATCATCACATTAAACAATGACAAAACTAAAAACTCACCAACAATGAAACCAAGCAAATTGATGGCGTGCGTCATAGCTCTGGCAGCTATGCAAGCCGTTCCGGCGCAAGCACAACAGAAAATGAACGAGATGTGGGGCGATGCAACCACGGCAGCGCAAGCCTCAAACCAACGCGGGCAAATGTTTGACTGGGGCAACTATGCCATGTTTATTCATTGGGGACTATTCTCTCACTTGGGTAACGTGTGGAACGGTCGCACCTACTACGGCATTGGCGAATGGCTGATGAACGATGGCATGGCAGGAGCCGACCGCGACGAGTATAAAGCAACGGCACGACAATTCAACCCATCGGAGTTCGATGCAAAAAAAATAGCGCAACTTGCCAAAGAGGCCGGCATGAAATACATCATCATCACCAGCAAGCATCACGATGGCTTTGCCATGTATCACTCGGCTTGCAACAAATTTAACATTGTTGACGCCACTCCCTTTGGGCGCGACCCCATGAAAGAGCTTTCGGCTGCTTGCCGCGAACTGGGATTGGGCTTTGGCTTCTACTATTCTCACAATCAAGACTGGACCACTCCGGGCGCATCGGGCGCACCACGCGTTGACGCCAACGGCAACCCTCAAACGTTCGACGACTATTTCCACAACAAATGCCTGCCGCAAGTTGAAGAAATCACTCGCAACTATGGCGATATTGAGTTAGTGTGGTTCGATACCCCCGGCGGTATGCCCGAGAAATATGCCAAACAACTGGTTGAGGTGGTGCACCGCAACCAACCCGGCGCACTGGTTTCAGGGCGCGTGGGTTACGGCATGGGCGACTATCAGACGCTGGGCGACATGGAAGTGCCACCCGAGAACGTTGATGGCTTGTGGGAAAGCGTTGACGTGACCAACGACTCTTGGGGATATGCATGGTACGACAGGAACTGGAAGTCGCCAAAGCAGATTGTCACCAACCTGGTGCAAACCGTGGCTCGTGGCGGCACATACATGCTCAACATAGGGCCCGACGGCAAAGGCAACGTGCCTGAGTTTGCGCAACGCGCACTCTTGGCTTCGGGTTCGTGGATAAAACGCTATCCGCAGGTGATATATGGTGCACAGCCCTCGCCGTGGAAACACGCGCTCCCCTGGGGCGACGTGGTGCAACAAGGCAACAAACTATATCTGGTGGTGACCAACTGGCCTGCATCGGGCAAGCTCTATTTGCCCGGATTGCAGTCAACCATAAAACAAGCCGCGCAACTGAGTGAGGGCAAGCCTCGCAAACTGCGCTTTGAGCAGGACAGCCAATGGACTCTGCTGCACATCTCGCCTCAATGCCCCGATGCTCTGGCAGGCGTGATTGAACTAACCCTCGACACCACACAGCCCAAGGTTGACAACGCCCTCGCTCTTGACCCCGAAACAGGCATTGAGAAGCTGTCAGTGAAATTTGCCGAAACAGAAAAGTGCAATTGCTACAAGAGCAGTTGGATGGAAAAATTTGGCGAATGGAAGCACGTTTACTGCGTGAACAACCTCAACCAAGGCGGCAACATCACTTGGAAGGTGAATGTGAAGGCTCCGGGTGTCTTTCAGGTGAGCGTAAACGCCCGCGGCAACGGTCGCGCCGTGTGGCGCCTCACCACCGACGAGGACAAAATGGTGCAAAACCAACAAAGCGTGTCGAGCATCTTCTCGGCTCGCGACTTAGGTTGGATTGAAATCACCACACCCGGCACTCACACCCTCACATTAACCATGCCTGAAGGAGGCATCGCAAACGATATTGCCTCAATCTCGCTTACTCCGGTGGCGTTCTGACGCACATTCACAATAAGAAATAGCAAGCCCGCTCAAGATTCCGAGAAAGAAATTTTGAGCGGGCTATTTTTTATCTTATCGTAACTCAACCCTGATGGGCGCAACCTGTTTCTTGCATATACTCATTGAGCTTGGCACCGCCGTCGATTGATGGGGTGTAAGGCAGCAGCACGTTCACCAAACTGCCAAAACCTTTCTCGCACAGGCCCTTTATTGATTCAAGCACGCAATAGTCGCCGCACAAGCCGCACACATCAATCTGTGTGTAGCCCTCACGGGCAATCATCTGCGCCAATCGGTTGCCACTTGCCTCGTTGGCAAACACCGAGTATTCCTCACGTTGCACATCGTCGCCCTTGGTGAAACACACCACATTGTTGGCTGCGGCTTTTGCAATGGGGTCATACAGCGCAGCGCCGTGAGTGTGCTGCACGCAGTGCACAGGCCATATACCGCCGTTAGGGGCAAACGAGCAATGGTTGTGGGGATGCCAGTCGAGCGTGGCGGCTATGGTGTGATAGTCGCCTGCGTGCTGCTCAACGTAGGCAGCAAGGGCATCCATAGCCTCAGGTGCACCGGCAACAGCCAGCGAGCCATTGATAAAATCATATTGGCAATCAATCAACAAAAGAAGTTTCTTCATAATTTCAAATTGTTTTTTTATATGTTTATTAATTATTTGTTGTAATCAGTTTTCATCGCAAGCCCATTGTGACTAAAAATCGTTGTCGGTGACAGCCAACGCCAGCACACTCACCCGGACACCCGGGCATTGCAGCAATGCTTTGGCACATGCACACAGCGTGGCTCCGGTGGTCACCACATCGTCAACAAGCAGAATATGGCAATCATGCAACTCCTCGGCATGCTCAACGCCGTAGAGCCCCTGCGTGGCATCCCATCGCTGCATGCGGCTTTTGCGCGTGAGCGACGTGTGCTCAGCCACCGTCACCAGATTGTGCTTCACCGGCAGCCCGGTGGCATTTGACACACCTTGTGCAATGCGTTCCGACTGGTTGTAGCCGCGGCTGGCAATTTTGCGCCAATGCATGGGCACCGGCATTATGCAGTTGATATCGTCAAAAAAGCCCAAGCCCTTCAGGTGACGCGCCACCATGTTGCCCATCCACACGCCAATGCCCGGCATACTATCATACTTCATCACGCGAATGATGCGACCAAACTTGTCGCCACGATGATAGAAAAAGTGGCCATAGCTGCGCACAATGGGCACTTTGCCGGCAAATCGTTGCTCAATGCCACTCATCTCACGGCCTTCATAACGCGTGAGCGGCATGGAGCCGAGGCACAAGCGGCACACATAATCCTCGTCGGCAGCAAGCACATTGCCGCACACGGCACACACCCGCGGCGCCACTATGCGCCATGCCGCCTTCATGAGCCGCCTCACGTCCATAACTCGTTGTCTGTGGCAACACCGGCAAGCGCACGGTCAACTTCGTGTTCAACAAGATGCGCCTCAAAGCCGTGGCTCATGCCAAAACGCATAAGCGAAGCCTTGGCGTTGATATATGGTTTGCCGGCGTGCTGCGGAGCCTTGCCGGCAATGAGTTTTTGCAGAATCTGCCCATAGAGCTGCTCGTCAATTTCACTAAGTGCATCATCAATGGCTTGATGCGAGATGCCACCAAGACGCAATCCCTGAGCAATCTTAAGCCTGCCCCACGAGCTGAACCGCATACGGTCGTTGGTATAAGCCCGGGCATAGCGCTGTTCGTTGACAAAATCCTGTTCAACGAGCTTCTGCATCACTTGCTCAGCCTGTGGCGCGGCAACGCCCCACGCACTTAGCTTCTTCAAGCAGGCGGCAGGTGCCTGTTCGCTGCGGGCGCACAAGGCAGCAAGCCTGTTAAATGCTTGCTCGGGTGTAAGTGGATTCTTGCTTGGCATATATTGTTATTGTTTTCTTTTTTAAGTTTCACTATTCCCTGTGCCGTTAAAGGCGCTCCGGCTTACGAGCCCAAGCAAAGCGCATGCGCCCATAGAGGTCACGTTCGGTAGTGACTTGCTCAAAGCCGCACAATTCAAGCATCGCCACCACCTCTTTATAATATATAGGGTTGATTTCAAAATACAGCCATCCCCCCGGAGCCAATGCGCTTATGGCATAGCGCGCAATGGCGCTGTAAAACAGCAACGGCTTGTCCTGCGGAACAAACAACGCCGAATGTGGCTCATAATCAAGCACATTGGGCAGCATCGCCGCCATCTCGCTCGGGCAGATATACGGCGGATTGCTCACAATCATATCATAAGCTTCGCTGCAAGGCTTTGCCTGCAAAATGTCGGTTTGCTCAAAACTGATGTTGCAACCCAACTGGCAGGCATTGCGGCGAGCAACATTGAGCGCATCGGCCGAAAGATCAATGGCGCTCACTCGAGCAAAGCGCAACGCACGAGCCAACGAAATGGCAATGCACCCCGACCCCGTGCCCACATCAAGCACTCGCAAATCGGGTTGCGAAGCATGCCGCTGCACAATAATGTCAACCAGCTGTTCAGTCTCAGGACGTGGAATAAGCGTGGAAGCATCAACCATCAACCTATGTCCGTGAAAGCGGGCCGCTCCCACAATGTGCTGCAACGGCTCGTGCCGCAGCAGGCGCTCCACCGCGTTGACAAGCTTTTCCTCAACCACCTCGGGCAACTCGCTCTGAGCACGCATAATAATGTCAACGGTGGTGTAATGCATCCACTCCTCCATGAGTATGCGCCACATTGCCTCAACCTCGCCATCATCATATATGCCGGCGAGTTTGGCCCTGAACTGTTTATGTGCTTGCATTGTTGTCATAACAATGCAAATTTAGGCAAAATCCACGGATTCTGCATCGGCATAATAAAAAAACGCCTTTTTTCTGCCATCAGCCGCAAGCGCGCATCGCTTGTTTTTGATGGCAAAACGGGGGAAAAACAAGGAGGCGCTCACAGGCTGTTGCCCAACGAGTCACCTCCTTGCATGAATTGAAAAGATATAGTATATGAGAATAGTGCAAAACTAATTCTCCATGCGCGTGAGATATTCGCGCGTGTCATGCGTGATGTCGCGTTTCTTCCACGGCACAAGCAGCGTCACCAGCATGCAGGCGATGCAGCCATAGAAGGTCCACCCCGACATCTCTTTCACAGCCGAGAGTGTGGCTTGCACCTGCACCTTGCCTTTCACCGACATTGCCGCCATCTCCTCGGCTTGTGCCGGCAGCTTGCCTTGATACTGCATGCCGCGCACCGTTTGTTCGTAGCTTTGTGCAGCTTCAATGTTGGTGCGGTCAAAGTCGTGGGCATAGCGAGTGACATAATATTGCTGACGATATTGCAGCACGTTGCTATACAGTGCCGAGCCAATGCCCGGAGCAATCACCATACGCACCGAGAGCATTATGCAAACCCACGTTGACATAAATTTATAAGGCATGCGCTGATTGGCATAAACCGCCGTAAGCGAATACAGGAGCATCATGCCGGTGGCACGTATTATCACAGGCCACTTCATGTGCTCATAAAGCCCCTCGGTCTGCACCTCAAAATACATATAGAGCGACGACAAACCAATGAGCAAGAAGCCCAGAGCAAACAGATACTTAAGGTGCAGTCCCTTGCCGCCCAATATCACGCCAATCATGCAGCCCACAAAGTAGCCCACAAGCACCCAGTTGCCAAGGGTGGCGTTTTGCCAGTTGTCAATCTTCATGCCAACGCTGGTGAACACGTTCACAAACATGGCGCTTGAATTGAATATCATCAGGAACAAGAAGAGAAAAATGCCCACCCACACGCTGCGCAGCTTAAACACGCTGAGCAAGAAATAAGGGCTGCGGCGGGTCCATTCAAGCCACACAAACAGTGCAGTGAACACTATGCACAGCACCGTGGCAAGCTGTATCTCGGGAGAATCATACCAGTCGAGCACTTTGCCATAGACCATAATGTAGATAAATGAGCACATCATGCCGCAGAACACCACCACGTTGCCAAACTTGGCAAAATTGATTGGGAACTTCTTGCCTGGATAACGGTGCCACGGCATGGTGATGAACAATATGGCAATTGCCAAGAGCATGGTGCCCATCATGTAGTAGTAAACATATTGCCATTCATACTCATAAGCCAGCCAAGCAGTGAGGCATGTACCAATTTGCCCAAGTATCATAAAGAACAAATAGATGGTGGGCATGCTTTGGCCTTTTTCCTTGTCGAGCTTGTCCCAACCCTCTTCAGTGGTGGGGTCGTTGCCGGGAGTGATGTTGATGGTGGCCTCCATGCCAAAGGCATACTTGATGAGGGTGAACAGGTTGCACATCATGAGCACATTGCGCAAGAAGCCCATCACCAAGCTGCACAAGCCAAGAATGAACAGACTGTCGGTCTCGGCGCAGATGTAGCTGAGCACATACATCACCGAGAAGCCCACTATCAGCATCATCTTCTCGCGCCTGATGCACACAAGCTGATAGAAGAACGGCGAGAATGCAGCCATGCCCACTGAGGTGACAAAGCCCACATATTGTATGTGCTCCGACTGAATACCCAGTCCGCTGGTCATTTCACCACTGTTGGCCGAATATACGCCACCAATGGTGAGAATGGGTATAAACAGTATCATCAGGAAGATGATACCCAGCGGTTTAGGCACCCAATTATAGAACGGATAATTGCGTGGATACGACGCCATGATTATTTCCTTTCGGCCTTAACCACTACCATCATGCCGGCAGCCAATCGTTGATTATCTTCACTTGTCAATCCCTCAAAGTCGATGCGCACGGGCACGCGCTGTTGTATCTTCACAAAGTTACCTGCCGAGTTGTCGGTTGGCACCAGCGAGAACTTTGAACCTGTGGCTGCCGAGATGGCTGTGATTTTGCCATAAAACTCACGGTCGCCAAGGGCGTCAACAGTGACACGCACTTTCTGACCCACAAACAGGTTCTCGATTTGAGTTTCCTTATAGTTTGCCACCACCCATTTCTCAGTGTCGGGGATAATGTTGGTGATTGTGGTTCCGGCATTGATGTATTGTCCGTCTTCAATGGCACGGCGGCCCAATTTGCCGTCGCACGGAGCAACCACAACGGTGTAAGACAGATTGAGCTTAGCCATCTCAAGGGCTGCTGTGGCGCGTTCAATGGCAGCCTCGGTGTTGGCGCGGCGGGTTTGCACCTCGTTGACACCCGAGAATGCAGCCTTTTGCTGACGTTTCACCGACTCAAGTTTCTCGCGGGTTGCCTGCAACTCGGTTTCAATCTGTTCAAGCTGTATTGGAGTGGCAGCCTTGCGCTCAACCAGGTTTTGATAGCGTTGGCGGTCTTTCTCAAGCTTGGCAATGCGTATTTCAATCTCGCTGATTGATGCAGCATAAACCGATGCCGAGCTTTGTGTGGTGCGCAATGTGGCATCCATCACGTTGGCGCCTGCCAAAGCATCTTTAAGGGCAGCTTCAGCTTCCATCACGCGTATTTTATATTCACGGTCATCGAGCACCAGCAAGGTATCGCCCTTCTTCACGCTCTGATGTTCAGTGAAATACACCTTCTTAATATAGCCTGTGGCACGCACGTTCACCGGCGACAGGTATTGCTCAATCTGGGCATCGTTGCAGGTCTCGGTCTTTTTATAGTCGAGAAACAGCATAGTCACCTTCACCACGCCCCACACAATCACAGCCACGCCAAGAAAGCTGGCAATGATTTGACGGCGACGCTGCCTTTTGAGTTTCTGCAAACGGGTTTCGTGAGTAGTCTCTTGTACTGACTCTTGGCTATTATAATCGTTCTTGTTTTCCATTTTATTTATAGTTTTATTGTTGTGGTGAAATCTTTTTTATAAATGTTTTTTCTTTTACAGCTGTTGTCGTAAGCCTGCATCAATTGTTGCCCAGCAACTTATTCAACTGCCCAGTGAGTTTAAGCAGCGTGAGGTTCGACATCTTGAAGTTGTAGTGTGCTGTGAGATAGTTGTTTTGAGCCGAGCTCAGCTGCATCTCATCTTGTAGCACCTCGGTCATTGAGGCAATCCCCTCACGGTAACGGTCGGTGGTCACCTTATACACATCATCGGCAAGCAGATAATTATCCTTCTGCTTCACATAGTTGCGCTGATTGTTCTGCACATCGTTGATGGCATTGAGATATTGAGTCTGCATGCTCTTATAAGCGTTTTCATACGATAAGCGAGCATTGTCAATATCAATTTGAGCCTTACGCACCTTAGTGCGGCGAGCAAAACCATCAAAGATGGGCACGCGCAGCGATATGCCTATGCCATTTGAGCCATACCAGTGATTCGACTCGCCCGAGTGGAACCAGTTCTTAAACTTATCGGTATAAGCCGAATACATCACATTGCCGGTGAGCGCCAACGATGGCAAATACTCCTCTTTGGCAAGTTTCTTTTGCTGCTCGGCAAGCACCACCTGATTTTGCAACAACTGCAATTCATTAAGGTTCACGTCAAGCCCGCGCATCTCAGGAATTTCAACTTGGGTGTCACCGTCAACCACCACAGCAATCTCCTGCTCAACAGGATAATCCATCACATACTTAAGCATGTTGTATTGCTGCACCAGCATGGCCTGAGCGTTGTCATATTGCACCTGCATATTCTCAAGATTGATATTCACGCGCTTCACATCAACCTCAATAGCCATATCGTTGTCGTAAAACGCCACGGTGATGTCGCGTAGCTCCTTGAGGCGGCCAATGTTGTCATAAACCAGTGCCAACTGCTCCTCAGTGTTCTGAGCCATGTAATACATATTGCTGATTTGCATAATCAAGTCCTCGCGAGCCTTTTCATACGAAAGCTCATTGAGGCGGTCAACCGTCTTGGCAACCTTCACCGCGGTGAGAGCCATCTGATTGTAGAGAGGCATCTGCAATTGCAGCCCAGCAGCCGCATTATATTGCAGAGTCTTGGTTACGTTATACTGCTTGCCGTAGGCAGTGCCATCGGTCACCGACACCGGCGGAGCAAAATTGTCGTTAAACGAAGCCACAGCATTGATTTGCGGCAACAACTTGGCACGATTCTCACTGATGGTGAGTTTGCCTTTTTGCACATCGCCCTCTGCCGTCTTCAGCATCAGGTTGTTTGATAAGCCTATCTTTAGGCATTCTTCAAGGGTGAGTCGCGTTTGTGCTGCTGAAGGCACACATAGCCCCACCACTGCTAAAACTAATAATACTAATCTCATATCTATTACTCTATTTTTTCAGTGCGCAAAGTTACACCCAATCTTTCTATTTGCAATATTCATTATCCACCATCAACTATTCATTTTCACACATCACCCACTTTTTTACCCCCAATCAACTCATATTTACCCACATATCCCCATCCCCACCTCAACACACCCACCCCACCTCAACACCCCCATCTCCCCCACCGCCAACAACAACCAATCATAATGTAAGGCCTTGTTAGCAGATGATTCTTTTATGCTTGTCATGAGCCGGGGGGGTAAGATGTGCGAGATGTTTGTTTCTGCGAGGGTTTTTCATTAACTTTGCAGAGTGAAGAAACGAGCTTAGGCTTTTAAAGCCATATACTTATATATAAACCACCGTTAGCACTATGCCTCGGGCATGAGATAGCAGAATGAGAGTCTTCAGCATCACATTGGTCATAGCAGCTTGCCTGCTTGTTGTTGCCACCGCGTGCAGCAACAACAACATGAGCAACGACGTGATTGCCGCTTGCGATGAATACATCGTTACGGGCGACAGCGTGGTTGAGGGTGAGTTTGTGGCTTATGCTCCGTCGCGCACAAGCATAGTTTCAAACTTCCGCGACACGGTGCGCAACACGCCTATGGCTCCTGTGCCTGTGCGGTTGGCATTCAACATGCGCGATAACGAGTTGCCGCAAGGTCTTTTCCACATGGTTGACCCTACCACCGACACGGTGCTGATTGTGGCAGGCGAACCGCAAGAAGTGGCTGCCGCGCCTGCTCACGTCATCTCGCCCGACACCCGTTGCACCCTGAAGGTTGACCTCACAGCTATGGAACGGGCTTTCAGCAAAGACGGCGTTTACATCACCGCCACTGGCGACTCAATATTCAGCGACGAGTTTAACGGCGTGTGGGTGATGGGCAACGTGTCACCGCTTTCGTGGAGTCTTGCTTCGCTTTCTGGCAACAACCGCACCAAGCTGCGCAAGTCGCAAGAGCCGGGCTTCTATGAGCTCGACGTCACATTTGCTCCCACTGAATATGCCCGTAGCAACATTTTCAGCCAATGGAGCATAGATGAGCCTAATGGCGATTATCCGCGATTCACCTCTCACGAACTGCTGGTTGACGCCATCTACAATATGTCAATCAACACCATCAACAACGCCAATTTTGAGGAACTCCCCACCAGTCAACTCTCGCTGGCGGTGATGCTCTCGTTGGCCTATCTGAAGCCCGATTTGTGCCAAAAACTGCTTCGCAGCAAAGTGCACAACCGCATCATTGACCAAGACCCGCTCAACCGATACACCTTTCCGGTGGTCAACGACCGCCTGATTTGGACAGCGGCAGCATGGCACGTTTACTGCGCCAACGGCGACAAGCGCTGGCTTAAATATGCCTACGATGTCACGCTCAACACCTTGCAGCAGTTTGAGCACGTTGTGTTTTGCGACCACCTTTTCCTGGTGCACGGATGCGACAGTTACTCAAACCTTGAAACGCAATATCCGCGATGGATGCAGCCTAAAGACTATTTTGAAAGTCTAAGGCTCAGCACCAACGTCATCTATGCTCATAGCCTCTATCTGCTCTCGCTCATGGCTGAGGAAATGGGCATCAACGGCGACCAATACTATACCTCCTACCAACGCATGAAGGACAGCATCAACCAAAACATGTGGAACGAGAGCCGCGGACGCTATTGCTCATATCTCATCAACGAGGCTTCGCTTGCGCAGTCAACACAGTCGTGCAACATCTCGCAAGCCGCCTGCATTCTCTTTAACATTGCCGACGATGGGCGTGCCACAACATTGCTGAGCCATACTCCAATCTACACCTACGGCATCCCCACAACCTATCCTGCCGATATCATTGCTCAGGGGCAAGACTTCCTGCCATTTGTGCAAGCAATGTGGAACATGGCTGCCGCAACCTACGGCAATATGGACCTGCTGAGGCGCGGATTGGCAGCCCTTTACAGGCACATCGCTTTCTACGGCTTTGCCAACACCGATTACACTTACAGCGAACAAGTGCTCAACGCCTGCGCCACAGCCGCCATGACACTCAAAGCAATGGCAGGCATAGAAATGTCGCCCGAAGGCATTGAGTTTAACCCCGTGGTGCCACAAGGGTACAAAGGCAGCCGCAAGCTGCGCGGCATCACCTATCGCGGTGCCACCTTCGACCTCACTTTGCACGGCAACGGCAACGCGATTAAGGAAATAATGCTCAACGGCAAGCCCTGCAACTCGAATTTCTTCCCTGCCGGCACACAAGGACACCACTTGGTGGAAATAACCCTCACAAGCAATCCTGCCCATGAGCAGAACGTGGTGATGGCAAAGCCAACCATACGCCCATTCACCCCTTATGTGACTTGGAACGGCGACAGCGCCACCATCATCAACTACAATCCGCAACTAACCTACTCGGTGACCATTGGCAATCACACCTACAACGGTGTTCACCGCATCTTTGCCATGCCCACAATGAGCGCCGAGGCAGCCTCATGCATGGCTTATGTGAGCGCCCGCAGCGGCAAAATCAGCAGTCACATCTCAATGCCTCACATCATTGCCCAGCCACAAGCCATTGCCACCTACAGCCTTGCCAAAGCAGCCATTCAGGGCACCACGCTGCTCACCGGCAACCTCACAAAACAGGTGGTTGAATTTACGCCCGACAAAAACTCAACCATAAAGCTGCAAGTAAACGTTGACCAACCGGGCACCTATTTCCTTGACCTCTATTACAGCAACGGCGCCACAACCACAAGAGCCACGCCAATGTGTAAAGTCACCGTCAACACCCACCCGCAAGACGAGTTGGTGCTGCCACAGCGAGGCGTCAACCAATGGCACACGTTTGGCTACACCAACATGATAAGCGTGCCACTGCTCAAAGGCAGCAACACCATTGTGCTGCAATATGACCCTGCCACCGGTTCAAGCCGTAAACCAGCCATGCAGCCCATTGCGCTGCTGCACCATCTCAGGCTCATCAAACAATAATCGTCGGCCGACTTTATGCAGCCTCCAATGCCACATCTTGCATAGCTTTTGTGGGCAAACAATAATAATGTAGCAAAAAAATTACTAAATTTGCATCGGCATAGAGATATTGATAGCCAAGTGCATCACTTCATCTAAATCTAAGTAAATAAACAAAAACAAACATAAACGCTATATTTTTATGAACAAAATCATAAGCAAAGAGCACTTCTCACAAAATGTGGTGAAGTTGGTGGTTGAAGCGCCACTGATAGCCAAAGCCCGCCGCGCCGGGCACTTCGTGATTGTGCGCTGCGGCCAACACGGCGAGCGCATTCCGCTCACCATTGCCGATGCCGACATCGCCAAAGGCACCATCACACTGGTGATACAAGCCGTTGGCGAATCGACCAAGAAAATATGCGCCCTCAACCAAGGCGATTGCCTCACCGACGTGGTTGGTCCGCTGGGACAGGCCACGCGCATTGAGAACTACGGCACCGTGGTGTGCTGTGGCGGAGGCGTGGGCGTGGCTCCGCTGCTGCCCATTGTGCGCGCCCTCAAGGCTGCCGGCAACCGCGTCATCAGCGTGCTTGCCGCCCGCACCAAAGAGCTTATCATCCTTGAGGATGAAGTGAGAGCAAGCAGCGACGAGGTGATAATCATGACCGATGACGGCTCATACGGACAAAAAGGACTCATCACCACAGGCGTTGAGCAAGTGATATTGCGCGAAAAAGTGAACCGCGTTGAAACCATTGGCCCTGCCATCATGATGAAGTTTGTGGCTCAGCTCACAAAGAAATATGACATTCCCACCGAGTGCTCGCTCAATGCAGTGATGGTTGACGGCACCGGCATGTGCGGAGCCTGCCGCGTGAGCGTGGGCGGCAAAACACGCTTTGTGTGCGTTGAAGGCCCTGAGTTTGATGCCCACCAAGTGGACTTCGACGGACTCTTGGCACGCCTCAAATCATATTGATGCGCTGAAAGCTACGCTTTAACTTATCACTCTCCACCACAAAAAACATTTCACATCAACCCAAGCATAACAATATGGATAATCAAAATAACAATGCTGCCACTCAGCGCACCGAGCAATGGCGCACCGAGCTGCGCAACAGCCTCTCACCCAAGCAACGCACCCAGATTGAGCGCGTTGAAATGCCGGAACTGGCACCCGACTATCGCATCACCTGCAACGAGGAGGTGAACCGCGGCATCACCTTAGAAATGGCACTGCGCGAGGCTCAGCGATGCCTCGACTGCCCCAATCCGCAATGCGTCACCGGCTGCCCTGTGGGCATCGACATTCCTGGATTCATCAAGAACATTGAGCGTGGCGACATTGCCCAAGCCGCAGCTGTGATTAAGCAAACCAGCGCGCTGCCTGCCGTTTGCGGACGCGTTTGCCCACAAGAAAAACAATGCGAAAGCAAGTGCATACACCAAAAGATGGGACACCCGGCAGTGGCAATTGGCTATCTTGAACGCTTTGCCAGCGACTATGTGCGCGACAACGGCATTGACTCTGTGCCACAATGCGCCCCAAGCAACGGCATCAAAGTGGCAGTGGTGGGCAGCGGCCCATGCGGACTGTCATTTGCCGGTGATATGGCAAAACGCGGCTATCAAGTCACCGTGTTTGAAGCCTTGCACGAGATTGGCGGCGTTCTGAAATATGGCATCCCAGAATTTCGTCTGCCCAACCACATCGTTGACCACGAAATCGACGGGCTCAAGCAAATGGGAGTGACCTTTATGAAAGACTGCATAGTGGGCAAAACCATCACCTACGACGACCTGCACGAGATGGATTTTAAAGGCATCTTTGTGGCATCGGGAGCCGGACTGCCACGATTCATGGACATTCCGGGCGAGAACCTGTGCGGCGTGATGTCGAGCAACGAATATCTCACTCGCGTGAATCTGATGGGCGCCGGACGCCCCGATTGGGACACCCCTGTGCTGCGAGGCAACAATGTGGCCATCATTGGCGGCGGCAACACTGCCATGGACTCAGTGCGCACAGCCTTGCGCATGGGCGCTAAGAACGCCATGCTGGTTTATCGCCGCAGCGAAGCCGAGATGCCTGCTCGCGCCGAGGAGGTGAAACACGCTCGCCAAGAAGGCGTGAAACTGCTCACCCTACACAACCCGGTGGAATATCTGAGCGATGAGCGCGGTTTTGTGAAAGCCATGCGCCTGCAACGCATGCAGCTGGGCGAGCCCGATGCTTCGGGCCGACGTTCGCCTGTGCCTATCCCGGGCGACATCATCGAGGTGCCTGTTGACCTGGTGATTGTGAGTGTTGGCGTTTCGCCAAACCCAATTGTGCCCAACTCAATTAGCGCACTTGAAGTGAGCAAACGCGGCACCATTGTGGTTGACGAGGCAACCATGCAATCGTCGGTGCCCGACATCTTTGCCGGCGGCGACATTGTGCGTGGCGGAGCAACCGTGATACTTGCCATGGGCGACGGCCGACGCGCTGCCGAGCACATGCACAACATGCTCAGCAAGGCGTGAAAGCAGGGAAAGCCCCCTCACACGCGCAACATTTTGAATACATCTACAATAATATACATTTGCGGGCGGCATCCACTCGGGACTTTGCCGCCCGTTCATAAACAACCAATCATAGAAAAATGAACAAATTAATCACTACACTTGCCATTGCTGCCCTTGCCGTTGCCACCGGCACTGCCAAAGAGGGCCGCTTGCTGCGATTCCCTGCCACCAACGGCACCAACGTGGTGTTCTCCTATGCCGGCGACCTCTATCGCGTGCCCATAAGCGGCGGCACAGCACAGCGCCTCACATCACACAACGGATATGAGATGTTTGCACGATTCTCGCCCGACGGCAACACCATTGCCTTCACAGCACAATACGACGGCAACACCGAGGTATATCTTATGCCTCAACAGGGTGGCGAGCCTCAACGCATCACCTTCACCGCCACCAATTCGCGCGACGATATGGGCGACCGCATGGGCCCCAACAACGTGGCAATGGCATGGACACCCGATGGCCGTAACGTGGTGTTCCGCAACCGCATCAGCGACGGATTTAGCGGCAAGCTGTGGTTGGCACCCGTCAACGGCGGCATGCCCACCGAACTGCCTCTGCCTGAAGGCGGCTTCTGCTGCTATTCGCCCGACGGCAAACAACTCGCCTACAACCGCGTGTTCCGCGAATTTCGCACTTGGAAGCACTACAAAGGCGGTATGGCCGACGATATTTGGGTTTATGACACCAACACCCGCGCCGTAACCAACATCACCAACAACGTGGCGCAAGACATATTCCCAATGTGGATTGGCGATGAGATATATTTTGCCAGCGACCGCGATTTCCGCATGAACCTCTTTGTGTATAACACCACCACCAAGCAAACATCAAAAGTGACCAATTTCACAGACTTCGACGTGAAATTCCCAAGCTGCGGCGGTGGCATGATTGTGTTTGAAAACGGCGGTTACATCTACACGCTCAATCCCAAGACCAAAGAATACAAGAAAATCAACATTGAGCTTAATAGCGAAGGCTCATTTGCTCGCGCACAAAGCCGCAATGTGGAGCAATACATCACATCTGTTGACCTCTCGCCCAACAACCAACGCCTTGCGGTGACAGCTCGCGGCGACATCTTCAACGTGCCTGTTGAACGTGGCGTCACACAAAACCTCACGCGCTCGGCTGGCTCACATGAGCGTGAAGCATCTTGGGGCCCTAATGGCGATTACATGGCCTTCATCAGCGACCAAACCGGAGAAACCGAGCTTTGGCTGCGCGATGCTCAGACTGGCGCAACCAAGCAACTCACCCACGACAACGACACCTACATTCGCGACTATGCATGGAGCAACAACGGCAAGAAGATTGTTTACACCGACCGCCGCAACCGCATGGTGATGGTTGACATCGACACCCAAGCCAAGCAAGTGATTGCGCAAGACTCAATCAGCGAGATGCCTATACCGGCATTTTCGCCCGACGACCGTTGGCTGGCTTACACACGCATGCAGTCAAACGACTTTAGCGTGATTTACCTCTATTCGATTGAAACAGGCAAAGAATATGCTGTGACCGAACGTTGGTACGACTCGTCGGCACCGTCATTCAGCAACGATGGCCGTTACCTCTTCTTCGCCTCGGCTCGTGACTTCAACCCCATCTACAGCTCGGTAGAATGGAACTTTGCCTATCGCGAGATGGAAGGCATCTACATGATTCCGTTGGCTAAAAACACGCCATCGCCTTTCCTCATCGACGAGTCTAACAACAAACCAAACGCTCCGCAAGACGAAGCACTTAAGGCCGACAAAAAGGGTGATAAGAAGGACAAAAAAGCCGCTAAGCCAAGCACCGAAGTAGCCACCACCACGGTTGATATCGACGGCATCACGCAGCGCATAATACGCGTGCCCAACATAGGCACCGGCAGCTACCATAACTTGGTGAGCGACGGCAAGACACTCTATTACAGCTCTCGTGGAGCCACTTATGCCTACAACCTGCAAGAGCAAAAGTCTGAGCAAATCATCTCAGGCGCACGCCTCTATCCCTCTCACGACCTCAAGAAGGCGTTGGTGAGCATAGGCGGCAGTTTCTATGTGATTGACATGCCACGCGGCAAAGCCAACTTGGGCGACCCGGTTGACATGAGCCAACTCATTTGCAACATCAACTACACCGAGGAGTGGCAACAAATCTTCAACGAAGCATGGCGCGCATTCCGCGACGGATTCTACCTTGAAAACATGCATGGCGTTGACTGGCAAGCCATCCGCGACCGTTACGCACAACTCTTACCTTATGTTCAAAACCGCCTTGACCTCACCTATGTGATTGGCGGCATGATTGGCGAATTGGCATGCGGACACGCCTATGTTGACGGCGGTGACCACATCACTCCGCAACGCTCTTACATTGGTCTGCTCGGCGCCAAACTGAGCCAAGAAGGCAACTATTTCCGCATCGACCACATCTATCAAGGTGCACCTGACCGCCAAGCATTGCGCAGCCCGCTGCTTGAACCGGGACTTAACATCAAAGAAGGCGACTACATCACCGCCGTAAACGGCATCTCAACAAGCACCACACAAAACATCTACTCGCTGCTCACCGGCAAGGCCAATTGCCTCACCGAACTCACCATCAACACCACAGCAGCCGAGGGCGGACGCAAAGTGGTGGTTAAGCCCATAGCCGATGAATATCCTCTTGTGCACTATGAGTGGATTCAACGCAACATTGAGCACGTCAACAAACTCTCGGGCGGACGCATTGGCTACATCTATATCCCTGATATGGGTCCCGACGGCCTCAACGAGTTTGCTCGCTACTACTATCCGCAAGTCGATAAAGAAGCCCTCATCATCGACGACCGCGCCAATGGCGGCGGCAACATTTCGCCAATGGTGATTGAGCGATTGTTGCGCCAACCTTACCGCATGACCATGTATCGCGGCAGCAAGCACAACGGCCTTATCCCCGACAAAACACAATACGGCCCTAAAGCGTTGCTGCTCAACAAATACTCGGCAAGCGACGGCGACCTGTTCCCTTGGAGCTTCAAGAAAAACAAAATTGGCACCGTGATTGGCACACGCTCATGGGGCGGCATCATTGGCATCTCAGGCTCGCTGCCTTACATCGACGGTACCGACATTCGCGTGCCATTCTTCACCAATTACGACACCAACGGACAATGGATTGTTGAAAACCACGGCGTTGACCCTGACATACTGATTGACAACGACCCAACACGCGAGTTTGACGGTGAAGACCAACAGCTCGACAAGGCCATTGAAGTGCTGCTGCAACAGCTCAACGAGCGTCAGCCGTTGCCCACCACTCCGGCTCCTCGCACTCTCAACGACCTCGGCGTGAAAGAACAATAATCCCACATAAGAGGGGATAATCCCACCGCCACCTCGGCGTGATAATGTTATTCGGGGAACCCAACTCCAACAAAGTTGAGTTCCCCGAATAATTTTTGTCCCTGCCCGCAAAAATAATTATTGCTGTCCGATAAAGATTTTTTGGGGAGGTGAAAAATTAGGGCTGATTC
>JBJECY010000127.1:0-5457 GCA_051871515.1 Muribaculaceae bacterium
CCTCTTTCGCATTGCTAAGCTTTACGCCTACCCACACTAAATAACTACTGAGCCGAAAAAGGGGCTGTGTAAAACTTGAACTGCACCCCAAAAGTTAGACAAAAAACTTTTGGAGTGCAGTTCAAAAAAGCTTACGGCACAGCCTCATTGATTAATATCCTGGTTTCTATTCGCTAATAGATATATAAAGGGCTAATGAACCTAAGCGTCACGCAAAGTCACGCCTACAGCTGTCAAAAGCAAGAACAATGTGGCTCCTACCATAACCACGAACATGTAAATATCTGCTCGAGTGATTACTGTCACATTCATTTGAGTGAGATAAGCTACCCAACTTAATATTCCAAGCACAATACACACAATCACGCCAACCACAGTGAGCCATTGAGGCATCACCTTCTGCTTATAAGGCAGCCTGTTCATCACCTTGCGAGTGAACCATGGGTTCTCGCTTGGCTTGGGCTGATTGGCCTTAAGCATTTGTGCAAATTCTATGTCGTCTTGCGTACGTTTCATAATTGTTGGAAATTTTGGTTCAAATTTAATTAATATTCTTCATTTACAACAAACAAAGATTGTAAAAAAAACTCTCATTCTCTCAAAAACATCATGCCTAATCGGTGGCTGATTGCGGTCGCAGAACCTTTGCCAACTTGGCTTTGCCGCGTGAGATGTGGCTCTTGATAGTGCCCTCGGGCAAGCCGGTGATTTCCTCAATCTTTTTTATTGGCTGGTCTTGAATGAAAAAGAGGGTGATGACCGTGCGTTCAACCTCGCTGAGCGTGCGCATGGCCGTATAAAGGTCCATGCGTGCCTCGTTGGCTTCCTCGTCGCGCGAGAGTTCGTCGGGCACGTTGTAGCCCTCTTCTTCACGCGCTTCACGCATCTTGCGCACATAGGAGTAGAACTCATTGTAGGCTATGCGCAGCATCCACGTCTTAAATTTTGAGAGACCCTTAAACGAGCGGATGTTGGTATAGACTTTTATAAATGTCTCTTGCGCCAAATCATCGCTTAGAGCATCGTCGCCTGCCGTGAGGTTCAGGAAAAAGTTTCGCACGTCTTGCTGATAGGCATCAACCAACCGGGCAAAAGCTCGGCGGTTATCTCCTAAGGCAACCTGCGATATCAGCTTTATTTCTTCAACCTTCGATAGCATCTCTCTTGTTTTGTTGACGTTGTTCCTCTGATTATTATTTCTTGACCTTATTCGCAATCAACGCCGGCAGCTCCTTGCCACACAAGCGCCATTTTTGTTTTTGAATGGGGGTGTTTCTTTTTTATATATATGTTATTTTAAATTCCGACTGATTCCTCGGTCTTTCAATTGAGCCCCTGTGTGGGGCAAGTGCCTTCTTGCAGAGTGATTTGTTCAGCCCCACTGGCGCACTTGCCACACATGAGCTTATTGATGAGAAACCTCAGTTAATCGTTACTCAGGATTGCTGTTAGAGCCGCTAAACGGTGGAGGTGTGGGTTGGTCATCGTCAGGCTCATTGGCTCCGCCGCTTGGGAGATTACCACCCATCAGGCCGTTATTCATCTGATAGTTCTCATAGATGATGCGGTTGCGCTGTTTCAGATATTCAACTGCGCCTTTGTAAAGGCCCACAATCAAAGGTATTCCAAACAAGAATGCCACAGGTTCACCACCAACGCTCAGGAAGAATAACACTCCCATGAGGCCCGTCACTGTCCAGCAAAGTGCGTTTCTAAAGCCTGGCAGATAGAATTGTCCTGGAGTTACGTCGTTGCTCCACGACGTATGAGGATGATTGGGATACACTGGTGCGCCTTGAGCAAACATAGGCGGTTGTTTAGGCATGGCAGGTTGTGGTTGAATTGGCTCCGACATTTGAGGCGCAGGTTGCTGATATTGGCGAGGATAAGCACCTGCCACACTCATTGGCAACTCATAGTTGTTCTCAATGGCTTTCTCAATCATGCGATATTTTGCGCGACGATGCATATAGAAGAATATCAGGCACAAGAACACCATAAGCACAATTGCAGAAAACACTATTCCGGTGATTATCATAATCTGCAACTTCTCTTGACGGTCAAATTGCAAATTATAGTCAAGTTTGGCCTGATATTCGCTGTCGGCAGCATCTTGAGCCGCACTCGAGCCAACGCCCTCTTCGCTTGCAACAGCTCTGCCACCAACAACCGTGTCGTTAAGACGACTCTTCACTTGCTCTATAAACACCGTTGCCGTCGGCAACACCAAGGTGTCAGTGCCATCAATAATCACCAGACTATCGCCCTTCATGCTCACACTTGCGTGAGACGCAGAAGCGGTAATGCTTGTGGCAAACGCCGCCACAGCTAAAATTGTCAGAATAAATAACTTTTTCATAATTTCTTAAATCTTTGTTTTTTTGTAATTATTTTTGTTTTTACTTTTCAACTTATGTTTGCTGCCCCACGAGGGAGCTCGCAAGCCGCTTTTCATCCGGCTTTCACTGCTTAGATGCAGCATACAAGCCTAAAGGTTGCACTAAAGTTGAAATTTTTTCAAAAAAACATACATTTTTATTTTTTTGTGCCTCGGCGATGCCGTTAAAGGCATCGGCAGCACCCCCCTGTGCGGCTCAACGCGTGAGGTCAATTTTCATTCCCTCATTAGCAAGCACAATGCGCCCCGAGAACTCTTCACGGGCCTCATCGGCAAAAGGCTGCTCATCTTGATAGCGCTTCGAGAAATGCCCCAATATCAGATTCTCGGCACCAACCATGCGCGCAACAGTGGCTGCCTGCCTGCCAGTGCTATGGCCGCGCTGCTTGGCAAGTTTGGCAGAATCGTCGGTGTAGGTGGCTTCGTGATATATCCATGTGGGCTCGTGAAGCATCTTTATGAGGCGAGCAGAATAAGCCGTGTCGCTGCAATAGGCGTAACTGATGCTCGGGTCGGCTGCGGTGGTGAGCACGTTGTTGGGTATGGTGTTGCCCTCGGGCGTGATATAATCCTTGCCCTGACGCAAGTTGTTATACATGTGCATGGGCACATTATGAAACCGCACCATCTCGCCATTGATGTGACGCAGCTTAGGCTTTTCTTCAAACAAGAATCCCATGGTTGGCACACGATGTTTCAGCGGAAGGGTAGTAACCACTATGGCATCGTCTTCATAAATCACCGATTTGCAATTGCCAAAAACCTCAAACTCAACATTAAAGTCAGAGTCTTTGAGAAAAAACCTCAAAAACTCATCAAAAATTCGCGCGCCCTCGGCACTGATGTGCACCGTTACGCCGCCAGTGCATTCATGCATGGCAAGCGTAGTGAGCAACCCGGGCAGTCCCAAGCAATGGTCGCCATGCAGATGGCTTATGAAGATGTGCTTCAGACGCGAATACTTGAGCCGCTGACGCGCCATGCTCAGCTGTGCCGACTCTCCACAGTCAATCATAAACAGATTGTCGCGCACATTCAGCACCTGGCTTGTGGGCAGATGCCGACCCGGAGATGCCGACCCGCAACCCAGTATGTTGAGTTCAAACTTGTCCATCATTCTCTCTTTTGCTTAACAAATGGTTTTTACGCCCCCTAAGTTACATAAAATTATTGTAACTACAGCCATAATTCCCGGTCAACATAAGCGCCTTTTGGCTGATGCAACAAGCGCTTTAACACTTATATAGTTAATTTATAAATCGTTTTAACCAATTATTTTGCATTAATGAAAAATGGTTTTACCTTTGCAATAAGTTTTTTCATAGGATTAGATTTTTAAGGTTTACAGTGTGCGTCTGTTGCGAAACAGGCGCACATATTTATTTATGGGAGGTTCAACTCTTAGGCACAATTATGAGCAATAATTTCGTAATCTCGCGCTTATTGCATACCTTTGCCGAGCAAAACGCCGCTTCCCGGGCAACAGACCCAGCCATAGCGCATGTGAAGTTTCACGCCACGAGCGGCATAATGCAAACCAACAAGCAACAATTCAAACATACCTATTTATATATATGGAACAGATAAAATTTGGCAAATACGTTGAACTTGCCTATACAGTGAGCACCGTTGACGGCAACGGCGAGGAAGTGATGCATGAATTTACCGCTAAAGCCCCCGACCGTTTTGTGTTTGGCTTAGAAGATGGAATGATTGCTAACTTCATGACAAACCTTGAAGGCAAAACGCAAGGCGACGAATTTTGCTTCGACCTGCAACCATCAGAGGCTTTTGGTGAAGTGAACCCCGACTTTATCATGACCCTAAGCCGCGACACTTTTTTGATTGACGGCAAATTTGACGACGAAACAGTGAAGCCGGGCAACGTGGTGCCTATGAAACTCAGCAACCAACAAATAGTGCACGGACTGGTGACTAAAGTTGACGACAAAAACGTGGAACTCGACTTCAACCACCCTTTGGCTGGCGAGACACTGAGATATAAAGGCCGTGTGCTGCTGGTGCGCGACTCTACCCCCGAGGAACGTAACCCACGCCACTCAGGATGCGGCGGCTGCAGCGGATGCGGCTCAAACGACGGCGGCTGCAACGGTTGCAACGGCTGCAACTCATAAGGTTCAAGAAAAAGCACAACAATGCCACATTTGTGGCATTATGAAACATATTTGCATTAACACATCACAAATTGCTCGATTTTGGCGTTATAGGCTGATTTCGAGCAATTTGTATTGTTAAAAAAGATATAAAAACAATGTTAAAAGCCTTAAATCTTATTGAATATATTAGCGAATATAAATACTTTGCTTTATCTTTGCATTGTGTTTTTCATAGTATTAAATTAAGATTAAGGTTAAAATGGGCTGCGCAGTGATGCGAAGCCTATTTTTTATTTTGCCCAAATCGCAACAATTAGCTAATTTTGCTTTATGGCCGACAAGATGACACCCAAACAACGACACCGCTGCATGAGCCGCATCCGCAGCAAAGACACACGACCCGAGATGGTGGTGAGGCGTGCGCTGTGGCATAACGGATTGCGCTATCGGCTGCATGTGGGGGCGCTACCCGGAAGACCCGATATTGTCATCAGGCGACTGCACACCGCAATATTTGTGAACGGATGTTTCTGGCACGGGCACATGTGCCAAAAACGGCAATACCCACAAAGCAACCGCCAGTTTTGGTACACAAAAATTGAACGAAACCGCTCGCGCGACCTGCGCAATCAAAAACTGCTTGAAGAAAACGGCTGGGTGGTAATAGTGATTTGGGAATGTCAGCTAAAGCCCAACATCGTCAGCAACACGCTGCAACGGCTCATCAACACCCTCACTTTGCTCAACAACGCCACCAAAGGCACCCCCTATGGCGAACCGCTCAACACCATGGCACTCGCCGCCGAAGATGAAGTGAGCTACCAATAATCCTACTGCCGTCAGCAACCTCAAAAAACGGGCAAAGTGTTAAATAATTTTAAAACCACGAAAAATATTTTCTAAAACTATGTTATATAACATATTTTTCATAACTTTGCATCA
>JBJECY010000128.1:0-5378 GCA_051871515.1 Muribaculaceae bacterium
CAGGTACTTAAAAACAAATACTAATAACTAAGTTGCGGAATTAAGGTATAAAACATCGCCGTTGCCATTCAGAGGACAAAAACGCTATTACATTAAGCGTTTTAGCTCTGTTCTGGAGCAGTGCAAAGACATTACAACGGTTGTCGACCTTTTCGGCGGCTCTGGCTTGCTTTCGCGTGTCGCAAAAGACGTTTTGCCGAAAGCCCGCGTTATTTACAACGACTTCGACCATTTCGACCAGCGCATTGCAATGATAGACCGCACAAATGCGCTCTGTGGCGAAATTGCGCCGCTTGTCAAAGGCGTGGAAGATAACAAGCGAATACCTGACGACATAAAACAGGCTTGCTTAAAGATCATGCGAAAGTATGAGGAAACAGGCGCAGTCGATTATATCACGCTTTCTGCGTCGTTGCTGTTTTCAGGAAATTGGGCAACAAGTTACGAACAGTTTGCCAAACAGACGTTTTACAACAGAGCAGTAAACACGCATTATGATGCAGCAGGTTACTTTGAGGGGCTGGAAATAACACACAAAGACTATCGCGAACTGTTCAACGAGTTCAAAGACCAGGAAAACGTGCTGTTTATTCTTGACCCTCCATATTTGCAGACAGATACCAGCGCATATAAAAGCGACACATATTGGCAGCTAAAAGACTATTTAGACGTGCTGAACATGATACAAGGCACAAAATACGTCTTTTTCACCTCTGGAAAGTCGCAAATAATTGACCTGTGCAAATGGATAAACATAAATTTCCCAGGAGCAAAGCTGCTGAAAGATGCAGAACTGTGGGAGCAAAACAGCAGAGTGAATGACTTTAACAGCTACAAAGACATAATGATTGCCAAAGTAACAGCATGAAACGCCCAGAAACGCCACAGAAACGACCGACAAAGGCGTTAAAACATTCTGCTGGCAAGTTATAAGGCTGTGAAAGGAAAGAGCGCGAGAAAGCCTTAAAATAGGCTGTGAGAAAATGGGGCTGAAAAGAACTTTTGCGACGTTTGAAATGAACGCTAAAAGCCCAATTTATCACTACAAAGGTACAAAAATTCCCTGAAACTACCAAAGAAAAAACCATAAAAATAACGCTGGTTAAAGGCTTTTTTTTCAGGCTTTTAATCAGCGTTTAATCTGTATTTAACAGGCGAAAATGGCAGAGAAAAAAGGAAGCGAAAAAAGAGATATTTTGCTCGTTTCGTTTTCGGAATGTTGCTCGTTTCGTTTTCGCGATTATATTGAGTTGACTATTTGCTGCTGTGTTGCGGTATTCCGCACAGGCTGCGTATTTTGTTGGGGATGTCGATGTTATCTTGGAATCCCTGGAACACCTCGCTGCCAACGCCAATGGCAAACACAGGCACAAAATCGCCCGAGTGGCCGTAGGTGGTCCAGCCAATGCCGGTGAGGCGGTCGAGCACGTTGAATGTCTTGCCCACAAACTGGTTGAACGAGGCGTAGAGGGTTTTCTTGTCGGCGGTGTTGCGAGCCACGAAGGTGTTATTGAAGGCTTCTTGCAGCTCATCGTCGAGTTTCTGGTTCACCTCAATGGCACCGTAAAGCCCGAACTTTGAGGTGAGATATTGTTTCATGTCCTCCCAAGTGGGCTGATTGTCGCCGTCGAGCATCTTGCGGCAGTCGGCTTGCATCTGCTCAATCGACACGCGTTGATAGTCGAAGTTGCGCATTGCGTGTGTGCTCGGGCCGCCGTTCACGGCAGCAGCCATACCGCCGGTGTTGTGGTCGGCAGTCACCACTATCAGAGTCTCGTCGGGGTGTTGCAGATAGAAGTCATAAGCCACCTGAATGGCTTGGTTGAAGTTGATGGTTTCTTTCACCGATGTAGCAGCGTCGTTGGCATGCAGCGAGTGGTCTATAAGACCGCCCTCAACCATGATGAAGAATTGTTTTGGCGACACCTTAAGTTGGTGCTCAAGGCATGCTTGGGTGATGAAGGGTAGGGTGAGGTTTGTGCTCACGCTGTCAATGGCGTAGCCAATGTGGTCGAGCTCCTCGGTGGTGTTGAGCAGCACCAAGCGGCGTTTGTCCTTATTGGCTTTATAGCCCTCAGGACCGTTCACAACGGTGTATCCGGCTTCGGCGAGCAGGGTTTTCACATCTTTGCCGCCTTCGGGCGCTTTGCCTCTGAGGCGTGCGCCGGCAAACATGTCGTAGCCGCTGCGGGCCATGTCTTGTGCAATCTCGTAGAACATATAGCGCTTGGGCACATGGGCATAGAAAGCGCCTGGGGTGGCATCGTCGGGGTCAACCGATGTGGCTATTGCCACGCCGTAGCCCAGGTCGTGCAGCTCTTTGGCTACGCTGGTGACAGGCTGATTCTGGGTGTCAACGCCCAGCGATGAGTTGTTGGTCTTGTGTCCTGTTGAGAGGGCTGTGCCGGCGGCAGCCGAGTCGGTGATGGTGCTGCTTGCCGAGTAAGAGGTGGCATAAGAAACTACAGGGAATTGCAGCATAAGCAGTGGATTGGCGTTTTGGCACACCGTGCGGTTGTAGGTCTCAGTGCAAAGCACCGGGCTCAATCCCATGCCGTCGCCAATGAAATAGAAAATAAATTTTGGTTGCTTGGCAGCCATGGCAAGAGCAATGGCCACACAGCACATCAGGGTTAAGAATCTCTTTATCATATCTGTTATGTTCGTTTGTTAAGGTAAGTTTTCGGGGTTTTCAGGTGGGGGTATGAGTTATTTAGTCTTTGTTGAGTTCAAGCAGCTGGTCAATGAGTTGGCGATTGTTGCTCAGGCGAGGCACTTTACGCTGTCCGCCGCGTTTGCCGGTGAGAGCCAGCCATTGGTCAAAAAGCCCATGCCGAGCCACGGTCACCACAGGCGGCGCCAGGAAGATGTCCTTGTTGCGCTTGGCTTCGTAGTCGGAGTTCACCTCTTTCAGCCGCCGGTCGAGCACCTCGGTGAATGTTGCGAGGCTATCAGGCATATTAGTAAATTCCACAAGCCATTGATGATGCCCCTTGCTGCCTTGGGTGGTATAGACCGGAGCCGCCGTGTAGTCGGCTATCTGTGCGCCGGTGGCTTGGCAAGCCCGTGTGATGGCATCGGTGGCGTTGTGCACCATCAGTTCCTCGCCAAAGGCGTTGATAAAGCTGCGGGTGCGTCCGGCTATGCGTATTTTCAGCGGCGAGGTGCTCTCAACGGTCACGGTGTCGCCAATGCGATAGCGCCACAAACCGTTGCACGAGCTTATCACAATCTCGTAGGTGCCGCCCTGCTGCAACTGCCACATCGGCAACGTGGTTGGATTCTCGCTGTCGGTCTCGCACAGGGGGATAAACTCATAAAATACGCCCACGTCAAGCAGCAAAAGCATGGCATTGGTGTCGGTGCTTGATTGTGTGGCAAAAAATCCCTCGCTGGCGTTGTAGGTCTCAACGTAGTGCATCTTTTGCACGTTGGTGATTGCCCTGTATTGTTCGCGATAAGGGTCAAAGCTTATGCCGCCGTGGAAAAACACTTCAAGATTGGGCCACACGTCGTGGATGGTGTTGGCTCCGCGGGCTTTTATCACCTCGCGCAGCACGGTGAGAAACCACGATGGCACGCCCGAGATGTTGGTGATGTTTTGGTTGAGGCTTGCCGCAACCAGCGCCGGCAGTTTCTGCTCCCAGTCGGCCATGAGCGCCACTTGCTTGCCCGGAACGCGAAAGAGGTTTGCAACCGGGTTGATGTTCTCAATCAGGTTTGCCGAGAGGTCGCCAATGGCGGTGCCGCGCGGTGCATCTTTCACCTCGTTGGCAAAGCTGCCGCCCAAGATGAATGCCTTGCCGGCAAACAGGCGGCTGTCGGGGTTCATGTTCAGGTATAACGCCACCACGTCGCTGCTGCCCTTATAGTGGTTGCGAGCGAACGATTCGCGAGTGATGGGGATATATTTGCTCTTGCCGTCGCTGGTGCCCGACGATTGTGCAAAATTCACCGTCCGTCCGGGCCAAAGCACATTGCGCTCGCCCTGCACCATGCGCATGATGTAAGGTTTGAGGTCTTGATATGAAGCAAGAGGCGCAGCTTGGCAGAAGTCGTTGTAGCCTTGCAGCTTGCCAAACCCATAGCGTTGCCCATACTGTGTGTTGCAGGCGCTCTCAAGCAGATAAGTGAGCTGCTCGCGCTGCACCGCCTCGCTGTAGTCAACAAACCGCTGTATCTGTTCAAGGCGGCGACTGAAAAATGTGCGTGCTATGGGAGTAAAATTCATTGTTCGCTATTAATAAGGGTGTTTATGCTTGTGCAAATTTAATGAAATTCCTGAAAGCATCACTCATATATGTATAATAAAATTTGCGGCGGAGCGTGTGAAGAATGAGTGTTGCGAGGTGCGCAAGGAGTGTAGCTTTTTTGCCAAATCATTTTGCAGATACAAAAGCAATAGATAATTTTGCAAAGTAGAAAACAAAAAATCACAACTCAACATCAAATGAAAAGTTTGCACATAATCACTCCGGTGAAAGACTCCATAGAGCTGACGCTTGAGACGGTGAAAGCCGTTTTGGCAAGCAACATCACTGTGCCGCACACCTACACGGTGTATAACGACTTCTCAACGCCGCAAAACACTGCCAAGCTGATGGAGGCGTCGCAACAGATGGGCTTTAAACTGGTGAACCTGAGCGACATCACCGCCCATCCGTCGCCCAACTATCTGCTGGTGTTGAGGACTGCTCGCAACGAGGCGATTTCAAGCGATGCCGCACTGCTGATTGTTGAGAGCGACGTGGTGGTGAACAACCACACGCTGCAAGACCTTTACGATGGCGCTCAGGAGCGCCCCGACTGCGGCATAGCAGCTGCTGTCACCGTTGATGAAGATGGCAAGGTCAACTATCCCTATCAGTTTGCCGAGGACCGCTACGGCGAGGTGTTTGCCACCAAAAAGCATTGCAGCTTTTGCTGCTCGCTGCTCACGCCGCAGATGCTTTCAGCGGTCGATTTCAATCTGCTCGACGACACAAAGAACTGGTTCGACGTCACCATCTCACACGAGGCGGTTAACGCCGGCTTCAGCAACTACATCTTTGCCAACCTGCCGGTGCTGCACCGCCCGCACAGCAGCCGCCCGTGGAAACAGCTCAAATATAAAAATCCGCTGAAGTATTATTGGCTGAAGTTCACCCGCGGGCTCGACAAGATTTAACCTCTCAACCTCCCCCCAAACGTGCACAGCAAGCCCCTCGGAGCAGTGCTTCACTGCCTGATTATTGCCAAAATGTGGGCTGTTGTTGCATAAAATCTCCAAAAAATTTTGCAAATACGGGAAATTGCCGTATCTTTGCAAAGCCTTTGAGGCAATGGGTAGTTTCCAGAGCGGCCAAATGGGGCAGACTGTAAATCTGCTGTCTTTCGAC
>JBJECY010000129.1:0-25968 GCA_051871515.1 Muribaculaceae bacterium
AATTTTGCTATCTTTGCCTTTGTATGCGACAAATTACGTCAATATCACGGCTGATGGAAGGCTATCAAGCCTACCTGAGCCTGCAACGCGGACTATCGAGCAACACGCTTGAAAACTACTGCCGCGATGTGGGCAAACTGCTCACATACCTCAGTGAGCAGCAAACTGAGATTAGCGATGTTGATTTATCAACGCTTGAATGTTTTGTTGGGGCGCTTCACGACGTTGGCATTGTGCCACGCACGCAGGCTCGCATAGTCTCGGGCATCAAGAGTTTCTTTAAATATCTGATGATTGAGGGTTACGTTGAGCATAATCCCTCGGAGCTGCTGCCGGCGCCGCGCATTGGTCGCCATCTGCCCGACGTGCTCACCCTCAGCGAGATTGACTCAATGATAAGCGTGATTGACCCCTCAACGCCCGAGGGCGTGCGCAACCGCGCCATTGTGGAAGTGCTCTACAGTTGCGGGCTGCGCGTGAGCGAACTCATTGCCTTGCGCATCTCTCAAATTTTCGCCTCGCAAGAATACATAGTGGTTGAGGGCAAGGGCAACAAACAGCGCCTTGTGCCCATTTCGAGCGATGCGCTGCGATGGATTGCCGAATACATCAACGAGGTGCGCTCGCACATCAACATCAAGCCGGGCAACAACGATATCCTTTTCCTCAATCGCCGCGGCAGTGCGCTCTCGCGAGTGATGATTTTCATCATCATCAAAGACCTTTGCCAACTGGCAGGCATAAAAAAGACGGTCAGCCCTCACACTTTGCGCCACAGCTTTGCCACTCACCTGCTTGAAGGCGGCGCCAACCTGCGCGCCATACAGCAGATGCTGGGGCACGAGTCAATCACCACCACCGAGATTTATGTGCACATTGACCGCAACACCTTGCGCCAAGAAATATTTGACCACCACCCCAGGGCGCACCCCAACGAGTCCGGCAGTCAATAAGCCGCCAAACGCAATTCCATTTGCCCAACTTCACTTCAACGTAGTAACATTACCCCCCTCCACCCCCAAAAAACAAATTGCTATGAACAATATCGTTAAACTATTTATCATAATTCTCGCAACGTCACTGATGGCGGCTTGCTCATCGTCGCGCCTCACAAGCCAAGAAAAAACGCAGATGCAACAAAGACGCTCGCAATATGTGCTGCAAAGCATTGAGAAGCAAGCGTTTGTCATTGACATTGACCGTATGTTGCCCAAACGCGGCAGGATTCACTCGCTCTCCTACGGCTACGGCATTACGGTGAAAGCCGACACGCTGGTGTCGATGCTGCCCTATCTGGGGCAAGCCTACTCGCTGCCCTATGGCGGCGGCAATGGGCTAAACTTCAGCTCAATCATAACAAACCGCAGCATCAGCCGCAACGAGAAAAAGATGCTCACCACCCTTCAGATATTCACCAAAACCAACGAGGACACGTTTCAATACACCGTCAGGGTGTTTGACAACGGGCGAACAAGCATTGAGGTGCGCTCACGCTTGCGCGACCCAATACAATTTGAGGGGATGATGCAGCTGCCGCTTGAGCTGCAATGAACCGTGCAGCATCACACAAGCAAAAAACCATCTTTATTGCCGCCATTGCACCGCCTCATTATTGCAAAATCTATTAGTTATTGCTATTTTTGCACCTATGGAAGAAGATTTCAACATACACAGCCAACGCCTCGACTCTGACAAAGAATTTGAGCGGGCACTGCGACCCGAGCGCTTCAGCGATTTCAATGGTCAAGAAAAAATCATTGAAAATCTGCAAGTGTTTGTTCAGGCAGCCAAAAACCGTGGCGAGAGCCTTGACCACACCCTGCTCTATGGCCCTCCCGGATTGGGTAAAACCACCCTCTCAAACATCATTGCCAACGAGCTTGGCGTGGGATTTAAAGTCACATCAGGCCCCGTGCTCGACAAACCCGGCGACCTTGCCGGAGTGCTCACTTCGCTCGAGAAAAACGATGTGCTCTTTATTGACGAGATTCACCGCCTCAGCCCCGTGGTTGAAGAGTATCTCTACTCGGCAATGGAGGATTACCGCATTGACATAATGATTGACAAGGGTCCGGGCGCACGCTCGGTGCAGCTCACCCTTGAGCCGTTCACACTCATTGGCGCCACCACGCGCAGCGGTCTGCTCACGTCGCCATTGCGAGCACGCTTTGGCATCAACTGCCACCTGCACTTCTACAATCACGAGGTGCTTCAACGAATCGTCATTCGCTCGGCTCGACTGCTCAACGTGCCCATCACTGAGGAAGCCGCCTTGGAGATTGCCCTGCGCAGCCGTGGCACGCCACGTATTGCCAACGCACTGCTTAGGCGCGTGCGCGACTTCGCTCAGGTGAAAGGCAGCGGAAAAATTGAGACCGACATCACACGCTATGCCCTTGAGGCGCTCAACATCGACAAATACGGGCTCGATGAGATAGACAACAAGATTCTGCTCACCATCATTGATAAGTTTAAGGGAGGTCCGGTGGGTCTCTCCACCATTGCCACAGCTCTGGGTGAGGACCCCGGCACAATTGAAGAAGTCTATGAGCCTTACCTCATACAAGAAGGCTTCATCAAGCGCACCCCACGCGGACGCGAAGTCACCGAACTGACCTATAAGCACCTTGGGCGCACGCCGTTCTCACAAGAGCCGAGCATCTTCTAAGATGTTGCACCTCACCACCCAATAACCCATCAGCAAAACAATAAGCAAAAAACAATCATGGCAGTAAACTTAAAATCGCTCGCCAAAGACACCGCAATATACGGCCTGAGCAGCATTGTGGGACGCTTTCTCAACTATCTGCTTGTGCCGCTCTACACCCATAAGCTGGCTGCGGCAACAGGCGGATATGGCATCATCACCAACCTCTATGCCTACACGGCTCTGCTGCTGGTGATACTCACCTTTGGCATGGAAACCACATTCTTCCGTTTTGCCAATAAAGAAGGTAACAATCCGCAACGCGTGTTTGGCACGGCACTCACCTTTGTCACCATCCTCTCAGCCATCTTCTTGGCAATAGTGATTGGCTTCATCACGCCCATAGCCCACGCCATGGACTATGACGCCCACCCCGAGTTTATTGTTTACATGGCCATCACCGTGGCGCTCGATGCTTTTCAGGCTGTGCCGTTTGCTTATCTGCGATATGCCCACAAGGCAATTAAGTTTGCCGCGCTAAAGCTGACATTTATTGTGCTTAACATCACCCTCAACGTGATTGCATTCACCTGCTTCACGCCCTACGAGGGCAACGCGTTCCTCATCAACATGATATGCACCTCGCTCATCACCTTTGCCTTTGTGCGCGAAGTGCTGGGTGCACAATGGAACCTCGACATGAAGATGCTGCGCCAGATGCTTGCCTACGCATGGCCTATGTTGCTGCTGGGCATTGCGGGTATCCTCAACCAGACAGCCGACAAAATCATCTTCCCATTCATCTATCACGCAAGCGACGTGAAAGAGCAATTGGGCATCTACGGTGCTGTGGTGAAGATTGCCATGATTATGGCAATGATAACACAAGCATTCCGCTATGCCTACGAGCCGATTGTGTTTGGAAAAGGTTCCGATGACAAAAATAAAGAATACTATTCCTCGGCAATGCGCTATTTTGTGATATTCACACTGTTAGCGTTCCTTGCCGTGATGGCTTACATCGACGTGCTAAAACACCTCATTGGTGCCGATTATCGCCAAGGTCTGGTGGTGGTGCCAATAGTGATGGCTGCCGAAATCATGATGGGCATTTATTTCAACCTCTCGTTCTGGTATAAGCTCACTGACCGCCCCGTGTGGGGGGCTTACCTCTCGGGTATTGGCTGCGCAGTGATGATTGCCGTGAACGTGATTTTTGTGCCCACCTATGGCTATATGGCTTGCGCTTGGGCTGGCTGCGCCGGCTACGGCACATCAATGCTGCTCTCCTACATCTTTGGGCAGCACTACTATCCCATCTCCTATCCACTAAAGGCCATTGGTGCTTACACCGCGCTTGCCGCCGTGCTCTATGCCGCCATGATTCTGCCCGACATACAAAACACCGCACTCAACATAGTTTATCGTAATGTGCTGCTCGCCGTGTTTGTGATAACGATACTACGAGTTGAGAAGCTCTACAAAGTCCTTCACCGCATCCCCATCATCGGCCGCCTGATAAAGAAATAAACGCCCACGTTGCCCATATTCACAGCATAACTCAAAAAAATCGCCTGAGCATATTCCATCTATGCCCAGGCGATTTCTCTTTATCTCACGTGATTGGCGTGATGCGCAATCACTTTATGCTATTGAGCAGATTGATTTTGCCTTCGTTCACAAGTTTCAAAATCAGTTCGCCAAACAGGGTGTTTTGCCAAGCGAACCAGTCGCGGGTGTAGTGATTGCAATTGTTCACGTCGAACGACTCGTGCATAAAGCCCTTACCGGCATCGGTGGCAAGCAGCAGCTCAATGCACCATTTTATCTCCTCATCGTCCTGACTGGTGAACGCCTTCATCATTATGCTCATGGGCCATGCCATGTTCAAGCCGCAATGCGGACCGCCAATGCCCTCGCCGTCCTTGCCACGGAAGAAATACGGGTTGCTGTCGCTCCACACAAAGCGGCGGGTGTTTTGATAGATGGGGTCGTTAACGTCAACATCGCCCAAATAAGCCATCGCCAACAGGCTGGGCACATTGGCATCGTCCATGAGGTGGTGATTGCCAAAGCCATCGACCTCAAAAGCATAGATGGTGCCATATTTCGGGTGATTGTAGGTGGCATATTTCTTCAATGCAGTCTCAACCTCGGCTGCAAAGTCGGTGCACTCAGCCGCCATATCGGCACGGTGGTTCACATCGTTGAGAATCTTTGCTGCTTTGCGCAAGCTGGTCACGGCAAAGAAGTTCGACGGCACCAGATATTGGAAAGTGGTGGCATCGTCGCTTGGACGGAAGCACGACACTATCAAGCCACAGCCACTCACCGGCGCACCCCAACCGCCATTGCTCATGGTGTCGGTCTGCGTGTCGGTCTCGCGAGTGAAATGATACGGGCCCAGATTGCCATATTTGCGTTGCTGTTCCTTGAAAGTCTTTAGCACATTGGCTATGGCGCGCAGCCATTCCTCATCAAAGATGCTGTCGTCGCCGGTAACAAGCCAGTATTCATAAGCCAAGCGAATGGGATAACACAACGAGTCAATCTCATATTTGCGTTCATGCACCTCGAGCTTCATGTCGGTGTTGTCGTTTTGCCAACATCCGCCCGTAGGGCCGTCGTTGAAGGCGTTGGCATAGGGGTCGATGTTAATCAGCTTGAACTGCTGACGAATGGTGCCCTCAACCATGTCTTTGAGGTGGGCATCCTCGTTGGCAAGCTGCACATAAGGCCACACCTGTGCGCCCGAGTCGCGAAGCCACATTGCGTGAATATCGCCGGTGTAAACAAACGTCTCGTTGTGCCCATTGGCATCTTTGCGAAAGTGCACTGTGGTGTCGAGTGTATTGGGGAAGCAATTCTCAAACATCCATGCCAGCTTGGCATTGGTGAGCATACCCTTGATGCGCACAATGGTTTTTTCAACAGCCTGTGAGGTAAACAGTCGCTCATTGGGAGCAGGGCGGCACGTTTTGGCATAAGCCTTAGCTGAGGCCGCAGCACTCACGGCATACAACGCCGTGTTGTCACTCACACACTCGGCAACGCCTGTTGCGCTCGCCATTGCACCGGCACCAAGCAGCAATGCCATTCCTGTAGCTACAATTTTTTTCTTCATATTGGTCTTTGTAATTTCTATGGGGTTTCCTTATTGTATTCTTCTTTTTTTAATGATTCACGCCGCCGAAGGCTCATCGCTCGCAAACGAGCGTTTATAAACCGGATAAACCAAGCGCACAAGCACCATCACATGAATCACGGCAAGCGCGGCAAAGCAGGCTCGTACCGCCATCTCGGGCATAAGCAGCTTGATGCCGTTCATGTCACCGCCGCCCACCCAGGCATAGAACACCGTGAGATAAAGCGGGTCGAGCATAAGCAGCGCTATGGTAACATACCAACCCATGGAGCGCGGCAATTTGGGTTTAAGGGCACAAATGCGATGGCGCAACGCCACCATCACCCACCCTGCCACCAACGTTGACAATGCCCCAACCAAGCAAAACACGCCCAGCTGAGTATCACTCATCATCTGGCGGTGAATGTCAATCTGCACCCCTATGCCCATGAAATTGACGCTCTTAAACGCACCAATGCACATGGCATAGAGCGCATGAGCGCCCTCATGAATCACATAATACACAATCACACACGCAATAATCGACAAATATTGACGGGTTCTTTTGTTCATATCTCACGGTTTTTATGGTTTATACTCTCTCCTGTCGTCGGCATGGGTCGGCGGAGCATGGCGAGGATAGCACTAAACCACCCCCAAAACAAGCCACCCTTGTCTTGGATTCACAAATATATGCAAAAAAAATCATTTACCCGTCATCATGCAAACATTTAGCGCACACAAGCCGCCAAACAATACCGGGTTTTACTAACGAACGGTATAAATCAGATGTTTTGTTTCCTCAAGTTCCTCTTTGAAACAGGGATTCATCACCGCAGATTCATCAACCAAATCAACATCTCTCCAAAATAAGGATTTTTTAACTCCCACCGAAAAATTCTCACTTCAATGCGAACACCCCAGCATGCCATCGCCGATTGCACAATATGCCCATTGCCTATCAAATTAATCTTGGCGTCGCATCTCAGTCGCATCTCAATCGGCGGCGACCCTCACCAACAATAAACCATAAGGCCGCAAGCAACTTTGCCTGCGACCTTATGGTGGAGCTATTTAATTACGTTTTGTCTTCCTCGGGGGTGAGGCTACGGCAATCAGAAGCGGTTACCGCCACCAAAGCCGCCAGGACCACCTTGCGGACCGGGGCCAGGGCCGAAGCCGGGACCACCTTGCGGACCGGGACCAAAGCCATCGTAGTCAACTGCGCCCTTTTCACGCTTGCCAAAGGTCTGGAAGCGATAAGAAACGGTGCCCATGAAGTAACGACCCAGCGAGTTGGTCCAGCTTTGAACTTCGCTTTGACCAGTGTTGCTGAAGGTGATGTTCTTGCGTTGACCCAGCATATCATATCCCTTGATTCCGATAGTGGCATTTTTACCTCTCAGGAACTGATATTCAATCGAAGCATTCCAAATCCATTGTTTGGTGTTGTAGCCCGAGTCGTAACCACTGGTGGCAGTGTAACGCAAATCGGTGTTGAGCACCAGGTTGCCAATGTAGAGTGTTCCGTCGAAGCGACCGCCATACGAGTGGATGTCGCGGTTGTTGGCTGTGGTGAGAGAGTTGCGGCTCGACTGATAGCCATAGGTTGGGCGCAATTCCAACTCAACGATGCTTGTGCGGAAGCTCATGCCGGGCGAGAAGCTGAAGTTGAACGAGCCTGCCTTGTTGAGCATATCGTCAGAAACATATTGCAGAATACTCTCAGCCTTGGTGAGGTCGGTGGTAGTGATGTCGCTCTTGCCCACGTTGTAGCCTTCTGAGCGGCTGTAAGCCAAGCGCATGAAGCTGCGGAAGTAGAACTTCTTGCCAGGCAGCGGCATACTCATCATACCCATAAGGTTGGCGTTCCAACTGCCGTCGAGGTTGGTGTAGGTCGATGCACTCTTACCGGTGGTGCGGTCAGAGATTGACACTGACGACACGTTGTTTTTGGTGTAGTTGAAACCTGCGTTAAGCATCCAGCTGCGTTGGCTCTCGCTGTTGAAGTCGTTGAAGCGGAAGTTGAAGCGGTGGCTGAAAGTAGCTTTCAGGTCGGGGTTACCAACCGAGATGCGCATAGGGTTGCTCACATCGGGCACCGGTTGCAACTGAGTCACCGAGGGCTGGCTGGCGTTGGCGCGATAGTCAATTGAGAGGCTTCGCGTCTTGGTGAACTTAAATCTGATTCGTGCATAGGGCGCAGGGCTCCAGAGCCAGCTTGTGGTGATGTTGCGCTCAGGGTTGAGCAGGTCTTTACTCTTTTGCATTGTTCCCATGAGTTGCACACCGGCATCAAGACGATAGAGCGAGTTCACCTTCTTATATCCCAATTGGAAGTATTGGGTGAAGAACTGGTTGCGGAACTGGCTACTCTGGTTGTGGTTGAACACATCGAGAGCATCGCGCACGTTATAGTCGCGGTCGAGTATATCAAACAGCAGCTCCTCGTTATCGAGCGTTGAGAAACCAAATGTTTCTTTGAGCGAGCGTTGCACATTGGCATCAGAGAGCAACGAATACATGAAGTATTGGCTATTGAGAGCGGTTTGCGCCTCAGGCACGTCGCTTAGTGTTGAGTAGCGGTCATACACGTTTTTGTCGCTATTGTTGAAGCGATAGTTGGCGCGATAAGCAAACTGCAAGAAGTTGGCTTTGGTGATATCGCCAAGCGGCTCGGTCCAAGTGATGCGACCGTTCACGGTGTTGCTCCATGTGTGGTTGCGTATGAGCTGGCTGATATCTTCATCTTCTGCTGCATCGTCTTCATATTCGTTGAGCGTGTGGGTATTGTTGTTCTCGCGCATGTTTGAGAGCTGATATCTCACTTGCGCACTGAAGCTGCGGCCCTTGTGGCTCTTGAAGTTGTGGTTATAAACCAACTCACCGCCAAACTCATAGCTCTTGCCGTCGTCAACGTCCTGCTCGGCACTGCGGTTCACGGCAGTGGCATCGGCAGCTGTTGTGCCGGTGGCAAGTTGCGAGATTGAGTTGTCCCAGCTCTTGTTGAAGTTGAGCGACATGTTTGGCCTGAAGTCAATCACGTTGCACGAGTCAATCTGCCAGCGCAGGCGCAGGTTCATGCCCACGTTGTCACGGTCGTTCTTTGAGATTGATTTTGACTGAGTGACGTTGGTGTAGTCAGTAAACGATTGTATGGTTGAGCGTTGGGTTTGATAATCGCGGCTTGAATGAGAATACATCACGTTACCGCCAATGCGGAAGGTTTCCTCATTACCAATGTTGAAGTTGAATCCCAGGTTTTGGCTGGTGTTGATACCGCTGTTACCGCCACCGCGCGAGAATCGTGCGGCACCGCCATCGGTAAAGCCCATATTATTGGTGTTGTTGGCACCCGCCACAAACGAGAACTGGTTGCCGTCGCGGAAGTAGTTTGCCATGCCGCGTGCGCCATAGCGGTCGTCTGAGCCATATCCGGCAGTGACATTGCCCACCCAGCCTTGGTTCATGCCTTTTTTCACAGTGAGGTTAATCACCGTCTCATCTTCGCCGTCGTCAACGCCGGTGAGTCGTGCAAGGTCGCTCTTGCGGTCAATCACTTGCAGCTTGTCAATCATGTTGGCAGGCAGGTTTTTACTTGCCACGGTTGGGTCGTCGGCAAAAAACTCCTTGCCGTCAACAAGAAACTTGGTCACCGTCTTGCCGTTGGCGGTGATTGAGCCATCGGTGCCCACCTCAACGCCTGGCAGACGCTTCAACAGGTCTTCAACCACGGCATTGACTTGCGTCTTATAGCTGTCGGCATTATATTCCACCGTGTCTTCTTTCACGGTGATTTCGGTTTTCACTCCCACCACAGTAGCCTCTTTCAGCATCACCGAACTGGGCTTCATGGCAATGGTGCCCAAAGCTAATTTGCCGCTCTGAGGCACTGTCACTGATTTGTTGATGTTTGAATAGCCCAAATAAGTGATTTTGAGCACATAGCGCCCAGCTGGCACGGTGGGAATTGAGAAATTGCCTTCCACGTCGCTGGTGGCACCGTTCACAAACGTGCTGTCGCGCGAGGCTTTTACGAGTTTTAGAGTGGCTTCAATGAGTGGCGACTGGTCGTCGGCATCTACTATCTTACCGGTGATTTTGGCATTGACATTGAGTGTCACTGCCATCGTCATTAGGGCGGCAAGCAAATGTTGCAGGGGGAGTTTCATTGTTATTTTTTGTTTTTTTTACCTATAATTTGCTTATTCTATTGAATTTTTTCACGGTTTTTAGATGCAACGTAAGGCAGAAAGTTTAATTGTTTCATATCTTTGCATACAAATTTTTTTTGCTCTCATCCACCATAATAATATTTTTTTACACCCATCAACAACCCATTTAATGTCAAAACACCGACAATGAAAGATTTTTTGAAAATATTATACCGTTTTGTGCCGCCCTATAAGCGATATCTTGCCCTTAACGTAATCTTCAACCTGCTGGCAGCGTTTCTCACGCTGTTCTCGTTTGCGCTCATCATCCCCATCCTTGAGATGCTGTTTAAAATCAACGATGCCTCTTATGGATATATGGCAATGGGCAGCGGCTCAATCAAAGAGGTGGTGGTGAACAATTTCTACTACTACACGCAACTGGTGATTGACCGCTGGGGTCAGAGCATGGCACTTGCCGGCTTGGCTGTGATGTTGGTGGTGATGACGGCTCTCAAAACCGGATGCGCCTATCTGAGCGCATTCTTCATGGTGCCCATACGCGCCGGCGTGGTACGCGACATCCGCAACACCATCTATCGCAAAATCCTCGACCTGCCCATGGGATTCTTCACCAGCGAGCGCAAAGGCGACGTGATGGCTCGCATGAGCGGCGACGTCACCGAGGTTGAGAACAGTATCATGGCTTCGCTCGACATGATTTTTAAGAACCCTATAATGATAATTGTATGCCTTGGCACCATGATTGCCGTGAGCTGGCAACTCACCGTGTTTGTGCTCATATTGCTGCCTTTGGCTGGATATGTGATGGGCAAGGTGGGCAAACGGCTCAAACGCGTGTCGCTCGAGGGGCAAACGCAATGGGGCGTGATACTCTCAAACATCGAGGAGACCTTGGGCGGATTGCGCATCATCAAGGCTTTTAATGCCCAGCATAAGGCCGAAGCACGGTTCCGTAACGAGAACAGCCTGTTTGCTCGCATCACCACGCGCATGATGCGCCGCCACGAGCTGGCTCACCCCATGAGCGAGTTTCTGGGCACCACCACCATCGCCATTGTGCTGTGGTTTGGCGGCACGCTCATCTTGATGGGGTCAAGCAGCATCAGCGCAGCCTCGTTTATCTATTATATGGTGATTTTCTACAGCATCATCAACCCCGCCAAAGACCTCTCAAAAGCCTCTTACAGCATACAGCGCGGATTGGCTTCGATGGAGCGCATCGACAAGATTCTCAAAGCCGAGAACCCCATCAAGGAGCCAACTCAGCCCGTTGCGCTGCCTGCCTTGAAACAGGGCATTTGCTATGAAAACGTGCAATTCAGCTACGGCGGCGAGTGGTCAATAAGCGACGTCACTCTCAATATCCCGGCTGGCGCCACCGTGGCTCTTGTGGGACAATCAGGCTCAGGCAAATCGACCCTTGCCGACCTGCTGCCGCGATTCTACGACGTTGACAACGGGCGCATCACCATCGACGGCATCGACATTCGCCACGTGCGCACCACCGACCTGCGCGCACTCATGGGCAACGTCAACCAAGAGGCTATCTTGTTTAACGATACGTTCTACAACAACATCACCTTTGGCGTAGAAAATCCCACGCACGATGATGTGGTTCATGCCGCCAAGGTGGCAAACGCCTACGACTTTATTATGGCATCGGAACAAGGCTTTGAAACCAACATCGGCGACCGCGGCTGCCGCCTCTCGGGCGGACAACGCCAGCGCATTAGCATTGCCCGTGCCATCCTCAAAAACCCATCGATTCTCATCCTCGACGAAGCCACCTCGGCGCTCGACACCGAGAGCGAACGCTTGGTGCAGGAGGCCCTCGACAACCTGATGCACGGACGCACCACGCTGGTGATTGCCCACCGCCTGTCAACCATCAAAAACGCCGATATGATTTGTGTTATGCACGAAGGACGCATTGTGGAACGCGGCACGCACGACCAACTCATAGCCCAGGGCGGATACTACAAAAAGCTGGTTGACATGCAGAAATTCTAATGCTCAAAGCTCGCTAATTAAAAACAAATCACACCCCCCTCAGCGGTGCGCCAAACAGCAACCTCATGGGCAGGGGAAAGGCACATAAAAAGGCCGGGGAGAGAAACCTGTTATTCTCATCTCCGGCTTTACTATGCACATCGCGCCACACCCGGCAAAACCAGCAAATCTGCCATACCCGGCAAAACCGGCAAACTCTTGACAATCAGCCGAGTTTCACAGCCAATCACTTAGCTTGGTTGGCGCTATTGTATTCCTTTATCATTTGCCCAACCGCTTTGAGGGTTTTCACATCAATATCGCGGATTTTACCCTCATAATTCGGGCCAATGTTCAGCGAGAATATGTTTTTACATTCCACTGCTTTCTTGTAGTCCTCAAATATCTTGGTTGCAGGCAGGCACAAGCCATCGTGCTTTGGCAACGAATAGAACCATTGCGCACCGCCATTGTGTGGCGGCAATATGGGATAGGTGAACTCAGCCACCATATATCCGTTGTAACTGCTCTCCTGAGCCTTGTTGTATTTCGATGCCGAAGCATCGCCCAGAATGCCCGGCGTGCCCATCTCACGAAGACACAAACGCCCCGACGGCTCGCCATGATTATACCCCACAAAGCAGTTTGGCTGAAACTGATGAACCCATTGGGTGGTCTCGGCATGCGACAAGCCGCCATCGCCAACAGCATGGTCAAACCAAATCAGCTCAATGTCGCCGTATTGCGTGAGCAACTCCTTCAACTGCGCCTTTTTCACTTCGGGATTCACCCCGCCGGCATCGCGGCCGCCGCCCTTGCCTCGCGTGGCACCCGGCCAATTCCAATCGCCCTCCGAGAAATATAAGCCTAACTTAATGCCATATTTATCGCACGACTTGCGCAGCATCTTCAGCACGTCTTTCTTCAGCGGCGAGTTGGTCACCTTCAGGTCGGTGGTCTTTGTATCCCACAGGCAAAAGCCATCGTGATGCTTTGCCAACACATATATGTAGCTCATGCCGGCTTCTTTAGCCACCCTCGCCCATTGGTCGGTGTCGCACTTGGTGGCCCTGAAAAACTCGGGCGGCAGCTCCTGACCCGTCCACTCCATTCCTGAAAACGTGCTGAACGACCAGCAAATGAACATGCCGAATTTCATATCAGAGACCTGCTTTGCCCTGATTTCATCGGGTATTTTATTGGCACCGTTGTTTGTCTGTGAGAAAACCAAGAACCATTGCAATACTCCCACACACAAAAGAAATATTCTTAATTTCATAACCTCGTTATCACTTTTTCAATTGTTGTTATCATGATTTTTCTTCTGCCGAGCCACAACAGCCGGCTGAATAAACAAAGTTGCACGGCTATAGCCCCATTGGCGCTAACGCCGTGCATCTTATCGCTAATTAATTACGGTGAAACCACCTTTGCCGCCACCATTCAGTGGCACAGATGCTGTTTTACTGGGCTGTGTAATAGCTGCTGCACGCCTTCTCGCGCAAGATGATAATCTCACGGAAGGCGGCAATATCCTCTTGGCTCATGAGCGCCTTGTTGCGCCATTCTTGCGAACCATACACGCCGGCTTGGGTGTAATCCCACGGCTCGTAGCCAATCTTCTTGGCTGCCTTCATGCTCTTGAATCGGAAATCGGCATGCGCAGCGTCAATGAATTGCGGGTTGGCAAGCAGCGAGTGCTTCTCGTGAGCCTTGCTCCACTCGGCAAAGGTCTTGCCAAGCAATTGCGGCTGCGAGGTGCGCAAATCCCAATACAGATTGTGATGATAGTCAATCTTAGCCTTATCCCACGCTCCGCTCATCACAGCACCACAGTCGGCAAGCACAATGTTGTTGCTGAAGGTGAACGAGCGATGTGCCTCAACGCGAGTGAATTGCAAAGTTTGATATTGCCCAAAGGCAAGAATATTGTTGCTGATGATGTTGTCTTTGCCGTAGTGCTGATGGAATGCGCCGCTCTTGCAGGCATACACCACATTATGGTCCATGCTCACGCCGGTGCTACCCTCATCAGTGTAGAGTCCCCAGCCGCCGTAATCGTAGCTGTAAACATCGTGAATATGGTTGTGGTGCACGCGTGTGCCGGGCGATATGCCCAAGGTATAGACGGCACCCATATCCGACAGCTCGCCCCAACCCACATGATGTATGTGGTTGTAAGCCACCTCGTTGTGATAGGCATAACTTGGAGTGTAGCCCCAAATCCAACCCACCGACACGCCCGAGTAGCGCAGATTTGAGATTTCGTTATGCAACAGCTTGTTATACGACGAGTGGAAGATGGCAACGCCCACGCCGCAAGGCAGCACCATACCGGTGCGCTGAATGATGTTGTTCTCAATCACCACGCCGCGAGTCACCAAAGTTGAGTCGTCAGGCACAATGATGTCGCCAATCTTCACGCCGCCCGAGCCAAGGTCGCTGAGCAAGCTATGCTTCACGCTGCACTCAGCGCAAGCCTTGCGGAACCAGAAGCCATAGTTGCCGGTGTGCATCACTCGGCAGTCTTTGAAGTTCACGTTCTCGGCAAAGTCAAGGTGTATGGTAGCAGGATTGCTTGCCGCAGCCTGTTCAGGCTCGTTGCCCCACTTTGGCATCAAATAAGCCGAGTGTTCAAAGCTGATGTTGCTGAAAGTGATGTTTTTCACCTTGGCGGCATTGCTGCCCTCGACCTTCAACAGAGTGCCCACGGCAGGCGCAAGCACTTGTGCGCGAGTCATATCCTCGCCGCGACGCGGCAAATAATAGAGCGTGGCAGTCTTTGAGTCGAACCACCATTCGCCGGGCATGGTGATGGCTTCCTTATAGTTTTCAAGCACAAAGCGGCTGCCGCGTGTGATTTGGTTCCAAGGTTTCATGCCACCGCCGTTGAGGAAGATGAAACCCGAGTCGGGAACAATCTCGTTGAGATAACGGCGCGTGTTGTCCCATTTGTGATAGAACATCGCCATCACGTTTTGGCGTTGCTCATAGGGCAGCGAGGCAATAGAGGCCAAAGCATCTTTGCCCACATTGATTTGCTGTGTGGCATATTGCGGAGCGCGGCCTGTGCCTTGATAATGCACGGTTTCTTTTGAGCCTTCAACCATAAACCACTCTTTATCGGGTGTGCGGGCGCGCGTGGCTCGCTCACCGTTCACGTATAGCTGTTCAAAGGTGAATCCATAGCTCTTGGCTGCGTCAACAGTGGCAACCCACAAGCCGCCCTCGCCGCGACGCCAACCGTCAATGGCTATTGCTCCGCTCATCACGGCAGGCTCGTTGCCCGTGCAACGCACCACAATGGGCACCTTGGGGCTTTTTAATATCTCAATGGTTTTTTGCACTTGATAGATGCCCGGTGCCACATCAACGCACACCGTGTCAACGCCGCTCATGGTCACAGCCTTGTCAATGGCTCGCTGAAGCGAGTAGAATGGCTTTGCAGCCGACCCGTCGGCAACAGCATCGTTGCCTGTGGTGTTAACGTGCACCACCTCGCGGGCACTCATGCCAAAGCACACACCCACAAGCATGGCAATCAAAAGAATTTTTTTCTTCATCATGTAATTGATTTTAATGAGTATTTAGTTTTTTCTTAATTAAAGCATTTCAACATTGGGCACACAGCTGCCGCCACTTCACCACACGGCATACCAGGCCCCCACATAATTACACCAAAACGTGCATGCATGGCAAAATTAATACTCTCTTTGCTTAAAAGCAAAAAAATCACGATGAAAACAACTGCGGCTCAGGCAAGAACAGCGCTACGCTTAGCCGCCGTGGGCTATTATCAGCTCAATGCCCAGCTCCTCGATGCGCGACACTGCCGACTGCGGAATGCCGGCATCAGTGATGATGATGTCAATATCGTCGATGTTGGCTATTTTGCTGAAGCCGCGACGCCCGAACTTGCTTGAATCGGCAAGCACAATGGTTTTTTGCGCGGTGTGCATCATGGCTTGGTTCAACTCGGCCTCGCGCATGTCGGTGGTGGTGATGCCAAAGTCAAAGTCGATGCCGTCAACGCCCAGAAACAGCTTGCTGCAAGCCACGTCGCCCAAATAACGCTCGGCTTGACGCCCCACCACGCTCTGGCTGCTGTGCCTGAGCATGCCGCCAAGCTGAATGATGTCGATGCTCTCTTGCGGCGACACAATGTTGCTCACCACAATCGACGCGGTGATGAGCGTGAGCCGGTTCACCGGCTTGATGGCGCGCGCCAAGGCATGCACCGTGGTGCCCGACGCCAAGATGATGGTGTCGTCGCGCTCAATCAGCTGAGCCGCCTCGCGACCGATGTTGCGCTTCTCGGTAGTGTAAAGCTTTTCCTTGTCGTTTACGTTGCGGTTGGTGGTGTATGGGTTTATCAATATCGCTTTGCCATGGCTGCGATAGAGCTTATTGGCTTTCTCAAGCTCGGTGAGGTCCTTACGAATGGTAACCAGCGAAACATTCAGCAAACTTGCCAAATCAGTCACCTGCACACTCTCAAACTGCATCAGCCGCTCCAATATCACGGCATGACGCTCTTCCTTGCTCATCATCTTGTGTTCTTGCATTACTTTGTAGTTGTGTTTCATAATGCAAATATACTCTTCTTTTTTTGAAAAGAAACTGCTTTCACTACTAAATTTTTCTCTCTCTCAATGACAAATGTTTTACACCAATGCACTTTTACACATTATTATATTTAGAAAACAAGCAGAAATTTCAAAAAAATATCCAAAAAAGTTTTGAACGAAAGAAAATCTTTCATAATTTTGTTACGAAAAGAAACCTTAGACCTTTAAAAAAGAAATTTTTACACTATCAGCACTCTTGCGTTTTGATTAGCGGTTTTAGCCACTATCTTCACAAGAAATGATTCTGATTGCAGGCAATACTAAAATAACTATTTTTTAACAACCAATGGCAACTAACGTAACAAAGCATTACGACGTGATAGTGATAGGTGGCGGCATCACCGGAGCCGGCACCGCTCGCGACTGCGCCATGCGCGGACTCAGCACCCTGCTGGTTGAGCGCTTCGACCTTACCACAGGAGCCACGGGGCGCAATCACGGCTTGTTGCACAGTGGCGCACGATATGCCGTGACCGACAGCCTCTCGGCTGAAGAATGTATCAGCGAGAACATGATTCTGCGGCGCATTGCACGACACTGCGTGGAGCCTACCGACGGACTCTTCATCACTCTCCCAGAAGACGACTTGGCTTATCAAAACACCTTTGTTGAGGCATGCCACAAAGCAGGCATCAACGCACAAGCCATTGACCCGAGCGAGGCGCTGGCCATTGAGCCTGCCGTGAACAAAGACATTATTGGCGCCGTAAGGGTGCCCGATGGTGCCGTTGACCCATTCAGGCTCACCATGGCTAACGTGTATGACGCACGCCTGCACCATGCTCAAGTGCTCACCTATCATGAAGTGACTGCCATCATCAAAGACGCCAACCGCGTGGTGGGCGTTACGCTCTTTAGCCACATCACCCACCAAACCATCAACGTGCACGCCAATCTGGTGATTAACGCCGCCGGAATATGGGGTCAGCACATAGCCCAACTGGCCGATGTGAAGCTGTCGATGTTCCCAGCCAAAGGCTCGTTGCTGGTTTACGGTCACCGCGTGAATAATGTGGTGATAAACCGCTGCCGCAAGCCTGCCAACGCCGACATTCTGGTGCCCGGCGACACCGTGTGCGTGATTGGCACCACCAGCGACCGTGTGCCCTTTGAAACCGTTGACGACATGTGCGTGACGCAAGAAGAGGTTGACCTGCTCATGCGTGAGGGCGAGAAGATGGCTCCGTGCCTTGGCTCAACGCGTATTCTGCGCGCTTATGCCGGCGTGCGACCATTGGTCACTGCCGACAACGACCCCACAGGCCGCAACATCAGCCGCGGCATTGTGCTGCTCGACCACGAGACGCGCGACAACACCCCGGGGCTCATCACCATCACCGGCGGCAAGCTCATGACCTATCGCCTTATGGCTGAATGGGCAACCGATTTGGCTTGCAAAAAGCTCAACCGCAACGTGAGCTGCGCCACCGCCACCACACCGCTTGCCGGCTCTGAACCCGCCAACAACACCGAAAGCAAAAAGACCCACATAATGAGCCACTCTATGGCTCAACGCGCTGCACAAGGCCGCCACGGCACTCTCAGCAACGATGTGCCTGCCAACGATGCCGCCAGCAATGCTCTGGTGTGCGAATGTGAGCAAGTGACCGTGGGCGAAATCAACTATGCCATCAACCGGCTCAACGTGCACAATCTGCACAACCTGCGCCGACGCACCCGCCTTGCCATGGGCACTTGCCAAGGTCAGTTGTGCCTTGCCCGTGCTGCCGGACTAATTGCTAAAGCCGGACAATGCTCTTACAATGCCCTCGACGACCTCGCTTCGGCCATCAACGAGCGTTGGCACGGCATGTACCCTGTGGCGTGGGCCGAGACGCTCAGCGAAGCGCAGCTCACAGCCACCATCTATCAGGACCTGTGCGGTATCAACGGCAATGAGGCTGACCCGGCTTCACCAACCGGCAACCAACAAGCGCAACCAACCATTCAATGAACAACACCAACACCCCGATATGAGATTCGACACAATAATAATAGGAGGAGGATTGAGCGGACTAACCGCTGCAACGGCTCTCGCCGGCAAAGGGCAGAAATGCCTTGTGATTGCCGCCGGGCAAAGCGCGTTGCACTTCTTCTCGGGCTCGTTTGAGATGCTTTCGCAATCAAACAATCCTGCCGAAGCAATAGGCTCACTGCCACCCGAGCACCCATTCGCCAAACTGGGCAGCCAACGCGTCATGAGCTTGGCGCAAACGGTGCAACCCATGTTTGCCAACATGGGCATCAACATGCAAGGCAGCACCCCAGGCAATCACTTGCGCATCACTCCGTTTGGACTGCTCAAACCGGCATGGCTCACGCTCAGCGAGATGCTTGCCGTGCCTGCCAACGGCACCCTGCCTTGGCAAAACGTGGCAGTTGTTGGCATTGAAGGGTTTCTTGACTTCAACCCCCACTTGGTGGCACACAACCTTACTTCGCACGGCATCAACGCCACCGCGCTCACCGTCGGCACACCGCAGCTGAGCCGCCTCAGGAGCAACCCAAGCGAAATGCGCTCAACCAATATTGCACGGGCGCTCACCGGCGACGCCCTGCAAGCCTTCATTGAGGCTCTTGGCAACGCACAGGCAAGCAGCAACGTCCAAGCAATACTCTTGCCCGCAGTGCTTGGTCTCAACGACAGCCAACCCATTGACATGCTGCGCCAAGCACTCTCAGTGCCGGTGCACACCATCGCCACCATGCCGCCATCAGTGCCGGGAATCAGGCTTCAGTCAACGCTGCAACGCCAATTCCTGAGCCTTGGAGGCACCATCATGAACGGTGACACCGTGGTGAGCGGCAACTTCAAGGACAACCGCCTGCACGGCGTGTTCACCGCCAACCACGGCTCACGCGAGTTCACCGCCGATAATTTTGTGCTTGCCACAGGCTCGTTTATGAGCCACGGGCTCAGCTCTGACCGCAACGGCGTTTACGAGAGTGCGCTGGGGCTCGACGTTGACTACCTTGAACAACGCTCGCAATGGGTGCAGCCGCAATTCTTTGCGCCGCAGCCATTCATGTCGTTCGGCGTAGCCACCAACGCCAACCTCAACCCATTGCGCAACGGCACCGCCGTAGCCAACATCTATGCCGCAGGCAGTGTGCTTAGCAACTGCAACGCCCCGGCTCAGGGTTGCGAGACAGGCGTGAAACTCATCAGCGCGCTGCACGCAGCAAGCCAAATCACCAAATAATCAATCATAATCACCCGGCAAACATGACACCTCATCAAAACATAAGCGAAAACAATTTTGAGCAATGCCTCAAGTGCTCAATATGCACAGTCTATTGCCCGGTGCTTGCCGTGCGCCCCGAGTATCCCGGCCCCAAGCAAGCCGGACCCGACGGCGAACGATACCGCCTGAAAGACCCTAAGTTCTACGACGAAGCACTGAAATATTGCCTCAACTGCAAGCGATGCGAAGGCGCTTGCCCTTCGGGCGTGAAAATAGCCGACATCATACAGCTGGCTCGCATCAAATACAGCAAGACCCGCCCAGGGCTGCGCGAGATAATGCTCGCCAACACCGACTTTATGGGGCAAATGGCAACGCGCATGGCTCCGGTGGTGAATCTCTCGCTGGGCATCAAGCCGGTGAAGTTGGCGCTGCAAACGTTCATGGGCATCTCGGCTCACGCCACATTCCCAAAATATGCACGGCAGAAGTTTGTCAACTGGTACAAGAAAAACGCCGCCGAGCTACAAGGGCAATACGCTGAGCAAGTGAGCTACTTCCACGGTTGCTACGTCAACTACAACTTCCCCAAGCTGGGACGTGACCTGCTGAAGATAATGAACGCCATTGGCTACGGCGTGCAGCTGCTCAACAAAGAGAAATGCTGCGGCGTGGCGCTCATTGCCAACAGTCAGCCCAAGCAAGCCCGCAAGCAAGGCGAAGTGAACATTGCCGCCATACGCCAAGCCAAGCAGCAAGGCATGGTGACACTCACCACCAGCTCAACTTGCACCTTCACCATGCGCCAAGAATATGACCACCTGCTGGGCATTGACAACGCCGACGTGAAAGACAGCATTTTGCTTGCCACAAAATTTATCTACGACCTGGTGGAGAGCGGCAAGGTGAAACTGGCATTCAACCCCAACTACACGCGCCGCATTGCCTATCACACCCCATGCCACATGGAGCAACTGGGATGGGCCATCTATTCCACCGCTCTGTTGCGCATGATTCCCGGCGTGCAACTCACCATGCTGCCAAGCCAATGCTGCGGCATTGGGGGCACCTACGGCTTCAAGAAAGAGAACCACCACTATTCGCAGCAGATTGGTGCGCCGCTGTTTGAGCACATCAACCAAAGCAACTGCCAACTGGTGGCTACCGACTGCGAGACCTGTCGCTGGCAAATTGAGATGAACACCTCGCTGCCCGTCGAGAACCCCATCTCAATCATTGCCGATGCGCTCAATGTTGAAGAGACCATGCTACTTAATCGCAATTCACATAACCCAATAAACAATCTATAAGAGAGAGAAATAATAATAATCACACAATTCAAAAACCATAAAAAACAGTAAAAAATCATGGGATTTCTAACACCACCTGCTGCCAAGCCCGAGCAAATAGGCCCTGAAGCCGATGCACGCTACCGCGCACTGCGATGGCAAGTATTCTCAGGTGCCTTCATTGGCTACGCAGCTTTCTACATTGTTCGCAAGAACTTGTCGATGGCTATTCCATCAATCACGGCACTCACCAACGACGCCATCACCAAAGGCGACCTTGGCACAGTGCTCGCCATGAACGCCGTGGCTTATGCCTTTGCCAAGTTCTTCATGGCAACCATCAGCGACCGCAGCAACGCACGCCGCTTTTTGCCGCTTGGTCTGGTGCTCTCGGCGCTGGCTATGATGTTTATGGTTGTGCCCATTGCCGGGCTCGACATTGCTAACCATCCTGAAAACAAGACATGGGCAATATTGCTCATGGGTGCCCTCAACTTCCTGGTGGGCTGGTTCAACGGCATGGGATGGCCTCCGTGCGGACGTGTGATGACACACTGGTTCTCGCAAAACGAGCGCGGAACATGGATGAGTTTCTGGAACTGTGCCCACAACATTGGCGGCGGCTTGGTTGGCCCTATGGCAACCTACGGCGCAATGTGGTTTGGTAGCTGGTTCTATGGCAACAACGAGAGCCTGTATTTCCTCGCCGGTACGTTCATCTTCCCTGCTGCCGTGGCACTGTTGGTGGCACTGGTGGCTTACTGCCTGCTGCGCGACAATCCGCAAAGCTGCGGCTTGCCCTCAATTGAGAAATGGCGCAACGACTTCCCCAAGAACTACAGCCAAAAGAGCGAAGAAGTGCTCACCACCAAGGAAATCTTGTTTAAATATGTATTCAATAACAAGATGCTCTGGTTTGTGGCAATAGCCAACGCCTTTGTTTACATGGTGCGCTACGGTGCGCTCGACTGGGCTCCCGCCATCCTCACCGACAAGCACATCGACCTCAAGAGCGCCGGTTGGGCATATTTTGCATTTGAATATGCTGCCATCCCCGGCACCATCATCTGCGGCTGGATTAGCGACAAGTTGTTCCACGGCATGCGTGCTCTGCCAACCATCATCTTCATGGCTCTGGTGGCAGTATTCATTGCCATCTATTGGCAAGCCGGCGACAACATCACCCTCAACCTCGTTGGGCTGGTGGGCATTGGATTCTTCATCTACGGCCCTGTGATGCTCATTGGCGTGCAAGCACTTGACCTCGCGCCCAAGAACGCTGCCGGCACCGCCGCCGGACTCACCGGCTTCTTTGGCTACTTCTTTGGCACAGCCATTCTTGCCAACACCCTCATGGGCTACGTTTCAGAAGTGAGCATGGATGCCACCTTCTTGATGCTGCTTGCAGCATGCGCACTCTCAATCCTCTTCATGGGGCTTACTTATAGTGAGGAACGCCATCTGCTGAAGAAGAATTAATCACTCCACACTAATAGCTTTTTAGTTTTAAAAAACAACAACAATCAGAAAACATAATTACAAACCTAAATCCTTATTCATTATGATTAAGAATTTCTTTAAATTCGGCGCCGCATGCCTGATAATGGCAGCCGCCTTATCTTCTTGCTCCGACGACCAACAATTCGTCGATTACAACTACCAAGCCAAGGAGGTAACTGTTCAAGTTCTCAATTCAGAACTCGCCAAGGTGCGCGACTATGTGCCCTTGTATGCCGTAATTGCCCACCGAGGCAGTACCTATTGGACACCTGAGGAAACCGAAGCCTCTTGGCGTTGGGCTCGCGACATGGGTGCCGACTACCTTGAGAGCGACCTTCAAGCCACAAAAGACGGCGTGGTGCTCTCGCTCCACGACGACAACCTGAAGCGCACCACCAACATACAAAGCGTCTTCAGCGACCAAGTTCCCGCTATCCGCAAGGCGTTCTACCGCTCACTCACCTACGAGGACGGCACTCCCTGTAACTTCAGCGAAGCCGACATCGATGAGCAATACAACAACGACCTTGGCAACTACTACAGCTACTATCCTCGCAACTACTACTATGCCGAGTTGCTTATGCTCGACGCCGGCACTTGGTTCAACGAGGACAACCTGGAGCAAGCTCGCAAAGGCTTTGAAGCCACCAACAATGCTCTGCAAGAGACCCTCGACGCATGGAAAGCCGACAAGAACGCTCAGGTGGTTTACAGCAACGGCCTCTACATCAGCGCCCTTGCCGACCAAATAGCTTATGCTGAAGGCAAGATGCTCAACCGCGACGCCAAAGGCCGCCGTATTCTCCCTTACCACGTTAAGAACTCGCTCAAAGGCAAATCTCTTGTTGAAATCTGCTCAGAAGCTCCAACAACCACCGTTGAAGGCGAAACATGGACTGCACAAGCCCGCTACATGGACTTCTTGGTTTATGACTTCAGCAACGCTTATGTAAACGACCCCAAAGACTCGGGCAACCGTCCTGGTATCTACATCGAATTTAAGGAAAGCTGGGCACAACCAAAAGACATGGAAGCTCGCGTTTACCAAGAACTCGACAAGTGGGGATGGAACATCATCACCAAGCCTGAAGCATCAACCAGCTTCTATCAAGGCGGTAAGGTGAACATTGGTAAAACCAACGGTAAGGTGATTCTGCAATCGTTCTCGTTTGACGCCGTTAACCGCGCTTACCAAGTGTTCAAGGGACGTATTCCGTTCTGCTACCTGCTCTGGACCGACTATCCAAGCGACTATGCTACCGACATCACTTACGACACCCCAACTGGCGTTGCCGACTTCATCAAGTACATGCAAGACCACGGCTGCCACATCATTGGCCCGGCTATCTCAGGTGCTCCTAACAACTATCCTGAAATGAACTGCCCATGGCAAGCCTACATGGTGCGCCGCGCCGGCATGATTAACCACCCATACTCGTTCGACTCACAAGCCCAAATCACCAAATACATGGGCTACTGGAACTACGGATGGGAAACCGAATTTGACGACCTCATGAAAGTTACCGTGCCTGCCACTGCTTACAGCACCTTCCCAGGTGAATCGGCAACATGGCCAATCTATATGGACGGATGCTTCACCAACCACACCGAGATGAACCTGCAATATATGATTGACAATGGTATGCGCTGCAACGGCAAGCTGCCAAACCCATTCCATGCAGGACAGCTCTACGACAACAGCCAAGCACCTACCGTGGTGCCCGATCCTAACGAGCTGCTCACCAACCTGGGCTACTAATAGCTCCTCGCAAATAAGCTTTTGGCTAATTACAAATTCATGAATCTCTATTTTTTGATAAAAAAACCTATCAACAAAATGAAAAATTTTAAATATATCATAGCATTGGCAGCGGCAGCATTTGCAGGCTACGCCACAGCTCAGGACTTCGACACCGATCCTACATTGAAGATTGACAATCAGGAGCAAAAGGTGAAATTCACCGTTGGCGCACGCTTTATGGCCGACGCCGCGCTCTATCAAACCGACTTCACCCCGCTGCAAAGCGGCGCCTCAATCACCGACGCCCGCATCCGCACCAGCATGTCGTATGGCGAAAACTGGTACTTCTATGCCGACTTTGGTTTTGGCAACGGCAAATTCTCGCAGAAGAACATCTTCCTGCAATATGCCACCCTCGATAACAACAACGCCACTCACGCCATCAAAGTAGGTTATTACAACGACCCTGCTGGCTCAATGGCTCGCCAAACCTCGTTGGGTTCTTACCACTTCATCTCACGTGCCGGCATGACCAACTCTTTGGGCGAAGGACGTGCTCTGGGTATCACCTACAAATACTCGGCTCCACACCTCTTCCTCTATCAAGGTTTGTTCACCGAGAACACCTACAACAAGATTGATGCCGGTTACAACGGTCTCACCGTGAGCGGTCGCTGGCTCTATCGCGACGTTAACGCTAATGCTACCGAAGTGCTGCAAGCAGGTGCAACAGCTCGCTTTGCTCACCTTGGCGGCGGCGAAACAGTCACCACCAAAGGCTCAACTGTGCTTAAGAAAACCCTTTCTCTTGAGCAAACTCTTGAAACCTTTGTTGACGAGGACACTCAGTTTGTAAGCTGCGAATTGCCTTGGGCTAACAACGTGATTGACCTGGGCGGTGAATTCCTCTGCATGCAGAAGGACCTCTTTATCCGCGGTGAATACAAGCACAAAATCGTCACCAAGAAACGCGACTCTTACAAAATCTACATCGCTCAACAAGACAACATCGACGGTTGGGGCGACATCGGTTGGTGGGAAAACGCCAACAAGCTCAAGACCAACCACTTCAACGGCGCATACGTTGAAGCAGGTTACAAAATCTTTGGTCCTGACTACACCTACAATCGTCACGAGGGCGTGATGAACGGCCTCAACGGTAAGGCTCTTGAAGTGGTGGCTCGTTTCAACTACACCGGTCTCAACGACCTCACCGAGGGTGAATACTACTCAGCCGGTCGTAATCAATACTACGCAGCTGGCTATATGGAAGATTGGCCAGGCACTGGTGCTACCAGCGTGGGCGGCGGCGACGTTTACTCAACAACCATTGGTGTAAACTACTCGTTCAACAAGTTTGCACAAGTGATGCTCAACTACACTTGGCACCGTCTTGAAAAAGACTTCTTGCCTTATGACAAGAACATCCACTCAGTGCAAGCTCGCGTGCAATTCACATTCTGATGATGTGAACCCTCATGCACGTGTTCGCAACGATTGAAAATTGACGTTTCATTTTCAATAATACATATACAGCAATATTGCCTTTGCCACAGTGAGCGCCCTGATTGCTATCATCGCCTCACGCAACCATAGAGGCAAAGCAAAAAATAAAACAATAGTTAGAATACGTGTTTTATACCTTAATTCCGCAACTTAGTTATTAGTATTTGTTTTTAAGTACCTG